>JBBWZH010000247.1:0-7168 GCA_039648995.1 Mycobacteriales bacterium | reverse complement strand
AACGCTGAGGGCGTCGGTGTGCGGGATGTGGTGGGCCAGGAAGGTCTGGACAAGGTATTCGAGGTGCTCCGCGCTCCACACACGGAGGAGCCCACCAACTGGTCCCGTCGCTACAAGGCGAACCTGGAGAAGCTCGCCTCGGGCGACGTGAACAAGGTGGCCGAGGTCGTCCGCGACCTCTGGCGGCGTGACCGCGAGCGTGGGCTGTCCGCTGGCGAGAAGCGGATGCTGGCGAAGGCGCGGCAGATCCTGGTCAGTGAGCTTGCGCTGGCGGAGGGCACCAACGAAGACAAGGCCGAGCTGCTGCTCGACGAGGTGTTGGCCTCGTAGGCAGACTTCCTCGACGCTCTGACCTGGCCGCAGCACCGTGCCGGTAGCGGGCGTGTTGCTCGCCGCTGGCTTAGGTCGGCGGCTGGGTCAGGGGGTCCCGAAGGCGCTTAGCCTACTGGACGGTTTGCCGCTGTTGTCCCGTGCCGCCTCGGCGTTACGGGACAGCGGCATTGTTGATCAGCTCGTCGTCGTCGGCCCGGTCGGGGCCACGCCGGACGTACGGGCTGCGCTGGCAGCCGCGCTACCTGCTGGCAGCGCGGTGATCGTGGACGGTGCCGACACCCGCCACGGGTCGCTGCACAGCGGCCTCGCCGCCGTCGGCGCCGAGGTCGACATCGTCGTCATCCACGATGCGTGCCGGCCGCTGGCGCCGGCGGATCTCGTCGCCCGGGTGCTGAAGGCCATCCACTCGGGAGCGGACGCGGCGATACCGGTCGTCGAGGTCACTGAGACCGTCAAGGAGCTCGACGCGGACGGGTGGATCTCCCGCACCGTGCCCCGCGAGCGGCTAGTACGCATCCAGACCCCACAGGCCGTCCGGCGCGTCCTCATCGACGAGGTGCACGCCGGCTGCGGCGCGGACGGCCTGGACGAGCTGGCGGCGCTCGCGCCGACCGACGCCAGGCTGGTGACCGTCGACGGTGACGTGGACGCGTTCCCCGTGGTGCTGGCGAGCGACCTCGCCTTCGCCGAGGCGGTGCTGGCCCGTCGCCGCCAGGCCGGCTGACCGCTGCCGCGGGGCCGGCTGACCGGCGCCGCCAGGGGCCGGCGCGGCGCGGCGCCGACGCGCGGCCGGGGGTCGCCGAGGTCGTGGGCCGGCGGCCGCGATCCGGGCGGCTGACCGCTGCCGCCGCGAGCCGGCTGACCGACGCCGGCGCGGGGCCAGTGGGTCGCCGAGGTCGTGGCCGGCGGCTGTGGCCGGGCGGCTCCGGCGGGGTGCCGGTGGTTCGGGTGCCCCGGGCTTGGCCGGGTCAGCGGCGGAGGATGGTGCGGAGCTCGGCGCGCGGGTCCTGCTCCTCGTGCCGCATCCGGTGGCCGCAGGCGGTGCACCGGGACGAGGCGGGCAGCCGGTCGGCATACCGCAGCTCGTGCACGGTCAGCTGCCGGCAGCTCTCGCAGACCAACTCGACCCGGTGGATGTCGTCCACTCAGGACACCCGGTAGTCCGCCAGGACGAGCAGCCGCTCGGCCAGGAACAGGTCCTGCGGGTAGGTCACCTTGATGTTGCGCGGGTCGCCGGGCAGGCAGTGCACCGGCAGCGCGCCGTACTGCTCCATACAGGCCGAGGTGTCGGTGCCGACGAACCCGTCCCGGGCGGCGCACTCGTACGCGTCGAGTAGCGGGAGGGCCCGGAAAGCCTGCGGCGTCTGCATCCGCACCAGCCGGCGACCGGCCGGCTCGGCCACCACGCCGGCGGTGGGGTGCGGCACGCCGGCGTCCTCCAGCGGCAGGCCCGGCGCCGCGGCGCCGTGGATCCGGGCCGCGTCGACGGTGTCCGCGATCAGCCGCCGGCCGGCCAGCGGGCGGGCGCCGTCGTGGATCGCGATCACGTCGATCGCCCCGGCCCGGATCGCCGGCCCCAGGTGGACGAGCGCCTGGTATTCGGAGTGGTGCCGGCTCGGCCCGCCCTCGACGATCTCCACCGTGGCCCGGACCTCGCGGTCGACGGTCTCCTCGGCCAGCGCCCGGTCGGCCGGCCGCACCACGAGCACCAGCCGGCGCACGGACGTGACGTCCGCGAACGCCTGCAGCGCCCAGGACACCAGCCGCCGGCCGGCGAGCGGCAGGTAGACCTTGTTGCCGTCGCCGCCGACCCGGGTGCCGCTGCCGCCGGCCAGCACCACTGCCGCCGCTACCGGAGTGACCGCCATCGGACGACCGTAACCCGGCGTTGCCATGGCCCGCTCAGCCTCCGGCCAGCAACCGGCCGGGAGCGGCGGTCAGTTCGGCGAGCTCGGCCAGCAGCCGGGCGGCATCCGCGCCGTCGGCCGCGCGGTGGTCCACGGTGCGGCCGACCGTGCAGCTGACCCGGGCGGCCAGGCCGCCGCCGGGCAGCACGGCCGGTCGCGGCCCGAGCCGGCCCAGCGACAGGATCGTCGCCTGCGGCGGGGTGAGCAGCGCCTGGAACGCGTCCACGCCGAAACCGCCCAGATTCGACACCGTCGTCGTCGCACCGTCCAGATCGGACGGTAGCAGCCGGCCGGTACGGGCCCGCTCGGCCGCCCGGCGGACGGCCGCGTCCACATCGGCCAGCGGGCCGCGGTCCGGCGCCGGCAGGACCGGGGCGAGCAGGCCGACCGGGGTGTCGACGGCCAGCGCGACGCCGATCTCCGGCTGCTCGCTGGGGCCGTCCGGCGTCCAGATGGCGTTCAGCTGGAGTGCTCGCGCAGCACCGAGGCGAACGCGCGCACGAGCAGCGTCGTCCAGCCGACGCGGGCGGTGCCGGCTGCCGTCGCGGTCATCCGGCGCCCCCGTCGGCGGCGGCGTAGACCGCGGCGAGCAGCCCGTCCGGGTTGCCGCGGGGGCGGCCTGCGCCTCCCGGACGGCCGACCGGATCGTCTCCCGGGCCGCCGCCCGCGTGCTGTCCAATTCGGACTCGGTCAGCGTGCCGGCGTCCAGCACGGTGGCCGTGAAGGCGGCGATCTGGTCGCGGGCACGCCACTCGTCGATCTCGGCGCGGCTGCGGTACAGGTTCTTGTCGCGCTTGGAGTGGCCCTTCCAGCGGTAGGTGACCGCCTCCACCAGGGTCGGTCCGGCGCCGGACCGGGCCCGGGTGACCGCGGCGCCGACCGCCTCGTACACCGCCTGCACGCCGTTACCGTCCACAGTGGAACCCGGCAGCCCGTAGGCGGCGGCCCGGTCGGCCAGATGCGGCACGTTGACCGCCCGGGTGGCCGCCATCGACATGCCGTACTGGTTGTTCTCGCAGCAGAACACCACCGGCAGCGACCAGATCGCGGCCAGGTTCACCGCCTCGTGGAACGCGCCCTCGTTGGTGGCGCCGTCGCCG
This sequence comes from Mycobacteriales bacterium, assembly GCA_039648995.1. Classification (GTDB taxonomy): domain Bacteria; phylum Actinomycetota; class Actinomycetes; order Mycobacteriales; family CADCTP01; genus JBBWZH01. The sequence continues at coordinate 3,828 of JBBWZH010000247.1, read as the reverse complement.
AAGAACGCGAGCGCCACCCGGTCACGGCCCTGGGGCCGCTGCGCCAGCGCGGCGCCGACCGCGATCGGGATGCCGCCGGCGGCGATGCCGTTCGCGCCGAGGTTCCCGGTGGCGACGTCGGCGATGTGCATCGAGCCGCCGCGGCCGCGGCAGTATCCGGTCTCCTTGCCGAGCAGTTCGGCCATCATCCGGGTCAGGTCGGCGCCGCGGGCTATGCAGTGCCCGCGGTGCGTCGACGTGATCAGGTCGCCGGCTGACAGCGCGCGGCAGCCGCCGGTGGCGGTGGCCTCCTGCCCGATCGACAGGTGCATGGTGCCGTGCATCAGGCCGCGGGCGAACAGCTCGTCGACGGTCTCCTCGAACAGCCTGATCCGCCACATGGTGGCGAGCACGTCGGCCGCGGTCGCCGCGTCCGCGGCCAGCCGGCGGTCAGTATCCAGCGCGGGCAGCGCGCCACCGTTGCTCACGCAGTGGTAACACGCGGGCCGGCCGTCCAGTCGTCGCCCCGGACGGGCGGCCCGGGCATCGCGGCCTTGACACGGCGCGGGCGGTGGAATCAGATGCGGCGGGATCGTCGGGATGGTGGTTGTCCGCAGTGGACGAATCGCGAGGAGGCGGGCATGCGGGAGCTCCGTGGCATCGGGGTCAGTGCCGGGACGGTCGTCGGGCCGGTCGCCCGGTTCGTCCGCGAGCTGGTCGAGCCGCTGGCCGGCCCGGCGCCGGCCGATCCGGCCGCGGAGGTGGGCCGGCTGGCGGCCGCGCTGGCCGAGACCACCGCGGAGCTGGAGCAGCGGGCCGCGGCGGTGTCCGGCCCGGCCGCCGAGGTGCTGGAGGCGACCGCGCTGATGGCCGCCGACCCCGGGCTCGCCGACGGCGCCGCCGCCGCGGTCACCGACCGCGCGCTGCCGGCGGCCCGCGCGGTCTGGGAGGCGTTCGCCGGCTACCGGGAGGCGCTGGCCGGGGCCGGCGGCTACCTGGCCGCCCGGGTCGCCGACCTGGACGACGTGCGCGACCGGGTGGTGGCCCGGCTGCTCGGCGTGCCGCTGCCCGGCGTGCCGGACCCGGGCCACCCGTACGTCCTGATCGCCGCCGACCTGGCTCCGGCCGACACCGCCACGCTGCGTCCGGACGTGGTGCTCGCAATCGTCACCGAACAGGGCGGCCCCACCTCGCACACCGCGATCCTGGCCAACGCGCTCGGCATCCCCGCGGTCGTCGCCTGCCCCGGCGCGCTGTCCACAGCGGACGGCACCACGGTCGCCGTCGACGGCGGCGCCGGCTCGGTCATCGTCCAACCTGGACAGTCCACAGTGGACGAGTACCGGCGCAGGACGGCGGCCCGGGCGGCCGCCCGCGGCACCGTCACCGGGGTCGGCCGGACCGCCGACGGCGCCGAGGTCGCGCTGCTGGCCAACATCGGCGACGCGGCCGGGATGGCCGCCGCGATGGCCGCGGGCGCCGGCGGGGTCGGCCTGTTCCGCACCGAGTTCCTGTTCCTGGACCGGAACATCCCGCCCCGGCTGGCCGAGCAGGTCGCCGCGTACCGGGCGGTGTTCGAGCAGGCCGCCGGCCACCGGGTGGTGGTCCGCACGCTGGACGCCGGCGCGGACAAGCCGCTGCCGTTCCTCGGCCTGGAGCCGGAGCCGAACCCGGCGCTCGGCGTCCGCGGGCTGCGAACCGCGGTGATCCGGCCGGAGATCCTGGCCGAGCAGCTGGACGCGATCGCCGAGGCGGCGGCCGGCGGGGCCGCCGACGTCTGGGTGATGGCGCCGATGGTGTCCACTCCGGACGAAGCCGCTGAATTCGTCGGGCAGGCGCACGCGGCCGGCCTGCGGCCGGCCGGAATCATGGTCGAGGTGCCGGCGGTCGCGCTGACCGCCACCGCCTGCCTGTCCGAAGTGGACTTCGCGAGCATCGGCACCAACGACCTCGGCCAGTACGCGCTGGCCGCGGACCGGCAGTCGGCCGCGCTGGCCACGCTGACCAGCCCGTGGCAGCCGGGCCTGCTGCAACTGGTCGCGCTGACCGCGCGAGCCGGCGCCGAGCTCGGCCGGCCGGTCGGCGTCTGCGGCGAGGCGGCCGGTGACCCGGGGCTCGCGGTGGTGCTCGTCGGCCTCGGCGTCACCAGCCTGTCGATGACGCCGCGGTCGCTGGCCGCCGTGTCCGCCGCGCTGGCCAGCGTCGACCTGGCCGCCGCGCGGGAGCTCGCGGCGCGGGTGCTGGCCGCCCGCAGCGCCGATGATGCCCGCGAGCTGGCCCGGGCGGCCCTGCCCATCCTCGCCGACCTCGCCTGACAGTGACCTGACCGCCGCGGCCTGACCGCCGCGGCGACGGCCGCTCCGGCCCGGCAGCCCGGCCCGGCAGCCCGGCCCGACAGCCCCGGCGACGGCAGCCCTGGCCCGGCCGCCGGGGCGACGGTCGCGGGCTACGGTCGCGCCGGCGGCTGCCCGCTGGACCTTTTCCGGCTGCTCGCCAACGTTCGTCGGCGGTCTCGGGTCGTGACTTTCACGTTTCCCTTGTGTGTGCCGGCCGTCACATGCTTCCAATCTGCCGGACAGAAGTCGGAACTCTTCACGGATGGACGATGCCTGCAGCGCGCGATGACACCGACCTGGTGAAGGCGGCCCGGCTGTACTTCCAGGACGGGCTCTCCCAGCACGAGGTGGCTACCGCCCTCGGCACCAGCCGGTCGAACGTCTCCCGGATGCTGGCTTCGGCCCGGGAACGCGGCATCGTCCAGATCCGGATCTGCGACCCGGCCGGCCGGGACAACCAGCTTGAGGAGCAGCTGGCTGAGCGGTTCGGGCTGGCCGAGGTGCGGGTGGCCACGTTCGAGCCGGGGCAGCCGGCGCCGGCGAAGGTGGGGCAGCTCGGATCGGCCTGGCTGCTGGACACCTTGCGGGACGGGCAGACCGTCGCGCTGTCCTGGGGCACCGCGTTGCAGCAGCTGGTCTGGGCGACCACCACCGACCGGCCGCGGCACGTCGAGCTGGTGCAGCTGGTCGGCGGGCTGTCGCCGGTGGCGCAGGCGACCACGGGGCAGGAACTGGTTCGCGAACTGGCCGCCCGGCTCGGCGCCACCTACCGGTACCTGCACGCGCCGGCGCTGCTGCAGTCGCCCGCGGCCCGGGCCGCGCTGGAGTCGGAGCGGTCGGCGGCCGACGCGCTGCGGGCCGCCCGGCGCGCCGACATCGCGCTGGTCGGGATCGGCGCGGTCGGTGTCGGCTCCAGCCGATACGTGGTCGAGGCGCTCGGGCTGACCGCGGCCGAGCAGGCGGAGTTCGAGGCGGCCGGGCCGGTCGGCGATGTCTGCGCCCGGTACTACACCCTCGACGCCCGGCTCGTACTTCGCCCTCTACCGGCCGTACCACCTGGCGTCGACGAGGCGCCGCTCTCGGTTGCCGAGGCGGTGCTGGACCGCACCGCCTCGCTGCAGCCGGCCAGCTGGCAGGCGGAGGTGTGCGCGGCGGCCAAGCGCCCGCTGCGGACCGGCGAGGTGATCGACGGGATCGGCGGCGGCACCGTCTACGGCGTGATCGACTCGGCCGCCGCGGCGCGCGCCGAGGGGTTGGTGCCCATCGGGCTGCTGTCCGGTGCGATGGTGCTGCGGGATGTCCCGCAGGGCGCCGTGCTCACGACCGACGACGTGCGGATCGACGCGACCGCCACGATCGCGGTGCTGCGCAAGCTGCAGGACCGGCTGATCGCCGCGGAACTCGGCGCCACCCCCGCGGCCGCCTGACCGCCGCCCCAGCGGCGCCGCCGGCCGGTGCGGCGGCCCGGCCGGCGGCGTCCCCGCCGTTGTGCGGGCTATCCGCCCGGCGCGTG
>JBBWZH010000202.1:0-3949 GCA_039648995.1 Mycobacteriales bacterium | reverse complement strand
ATCCTGGTGCTCGATCCGCAGTTCTCGATCGACCTGCAGCTGATCGGCGGGGTGATCATCCTGCAGACGCTGCCGGCGCTGGTGCTCAGCCTCTACACCCGGTGGTTCCACCGCTCGGCGCTGCTGGTCGGCTGGGCGGTCGGCATGGCCGCCGGGATCTGGATGCTCTGGATCACCCCGGCGGTCAACGTCGGCACCGGGCAGCGCATCCGGCCGCACTGGGGCGGTGCCCAGTTCGCCCTGTCGCATTGGGGCTTCGACACCAAGGTGACCGTCTACACCGGAATCGTCGCGGTGCTGCTCAACCTGCTGGTGGCCGCGATCCTGACACCCTTCTTCCGCGGCCGGCCGGCGGGCGACGACCAGACCCGCACCGACGACTACTACGCCGACGCGGGCGAGCCCGGCGTGCGGCAGCTGCCGGCGGAGGCCGGGATCGGGTAGCCGGGGACCGAATACTGTGAACACTCGTGGAGATCAGGACAGCGCGACCCGCTGAGTACGACGCGGTCGGCGAGCTGACGGTCCGGGCCTACCTGGACGACGGCATGTCGGCCGCGTCGCCATATCTGGCCGAGCTGCGGGACGCCGCCACCCGAGCGGCGGAGACCGAGCTGCTGGTGGCCGTGGACGACGGCGGCGCGCTGCTCGGCACGGTCACGTTCACCCCGCCGGGGTCGGGCTTCGGCGAGATCACCAAGGGCCCGGACGAGGCCGGTTTCCGCATGCTCGCGGTGCCGAGCACGCGCCGCCGGCAGGGCGTGGGCGGCGCGCTGGTCCGCGCCTGTGTGGACCGCGCCCGCGCGGCCGGCTGCGCCCGGCTGCGGCTGTCCAGCGCGCCGACGATGGCCCCGGCGCACCGGCTCTACGAGCGGCTGGGCTTCGCCCGAACGCCGGAGCTGGACTGGCCCCCGTATCCCGACCTCCCCCGGGAGGCCGACTTCGTGCTGCTCACGTACGCGCTGGAGCTCGGCGGCTACTGCGACCGGTGCGGCGAGCCGGCCGGCGCGGGCGGCCACGAGGGCTGCCGCCGGGCGCGGGCGCTGGAGCCGCCGCGGTACTGCCCGGACTGCCGGCGGCGGCTGGTCGTGCAGGTCACGCCGGCCGGCTGGACCGCCCGATGCGTGGAGCACGGCGTCACCGCCGGCTGAGGGTCCGCGCGCGGACGGCCACTGCCCGAAGAGGCGGGGTAACGACTCGGCCGTTCCGGTGGCGGGACAGGCACCCCGATGGCAACGTTGCCGCGTCTCCATGCCCGTGAGACGGCCCGCGACATGCCAGGAGGAACCGTGACCAAACTGCGCGAGCGGCTGCCCGTACGCAAGACGCTGCTGTCGCTGGCGGCGGTGACCGCGCTTGCCGGGCTGCTGTCCGGCGGGGTGGCGAACGCCACCGGCTCCGGCCACGACCGGGCGGTGCCGCCGCCACCGGCCGCGCCGACCAGCGCCAACCAGATCCAGAACATCGACCAGGTGAAGACCGCGATCAAGGCCTACTACGGCGACACAGTGGTCGGCGACGAGCACTTCCCCTCCGCCACCGGGGCGTACGCGCGGGAGGTGGCCGGCGTCGAGGCCGGCGCGACGCAGTACCTGCGGGCGCGGCTGGCGCAGCGGCACGGGCACGGCCGGCTGGCCATCCTGCTCGACGTCGACGACACCACGCTGGTGACCTACAACTACGAGATCGCGGTCAACTTCGTCTTCAATCCGGTCTCGCAGGCCGAGTACGTCAACGGCCAGCGGTTCCGGGAGGTCCCGGGGATGCCGGCGCTGGCCAACTGGGCCGCCGCGCACGGCATCACGGTGTTCTTCCTGACCGGCCGCAACCACACCCAGCGCGACGGCACCGCCGGCAACCTGACCAAGGTCGGCTTCACCGTGCCGGTGGACGAGCCGCACCTCTACCTGAAGTACGTGGCCACCGACACGTCGTTCCCGGCGTACCTGCCGTGCGCGCCGACCTGCAGCACCACCGACTACAAGTCGCTGACCCGCCAGCACATCGAGTCGCTCGGGTACGACATCGTCGGCAACTTCGGCGACCAGTTCAGCGACCTCAACGGCGGGTTCGCGGACCGCACGTTCAAGCTGCCCAACCCGATGTACTTCCTGCCGTAACAGCACTTCCCGCGACAGCCGAACCTCCTGCCGTAGCGGTGGGCCCGGTCGCCCGGGTGGTCACTCCACCCGGGCGATCAGGTCGCCTTCCTGGACGACATCGCCTTCCGATACGGCGAGCTCGGTGATCGTGCCGCTGGCCTCGCTGACCACCGGGATCTCCATCTTCATGGATTCGAGGATGACCAGCGTGTCGCCGTCCTGCACCGGATCGCCCTGTGTCACCAGCACCTTCCACACGTTGGCCACCATCTCGGCGTGGATCTCCTCGGCCACGGTCACTTCCCCCTGTCTCGTTCAGCACTGTCTCGTCGGCACAGTCTCGTCAGCACTGCCCGGTCGGCGCGCATCGTGTCAGGAACGCAGCCGGGCGACCAGCCCGGTGTCGTAGTCGCCGGCCAGGAACTCCGCATCGGCGAGAAGCTCGGCGCAGAACGGCAGGTTGCACTTCGGACCCTCCACAGTGAACTCCGCCGCCGCGGCGCGCAGCCGGTCGAGAGCCTCGGCCCGGTCGGCGCCCCAGGCGCACAGCTTTGCCAGCAGCGGGTCATAGTAGGGCGTGACGGTGTCCCCGGCGCCGTAGCCGGAATCCACCCGGATGCCCTCGCCGGCCGGCTCGTCCCAGCGGCTGATCTTGCCGGGGCCCGGCAGGAACCGCTTGGGGTCCTCGGCGTACACCCGGAACTCGACGGCGTGCCCGTTCGGCGCGAGCGGGCGGTCCGGGTCGAAGGTGACGGGCTCGCCGGCCGCGATCCGCAACTGCTGCTCGACCAGGTCGATGCCGGTGACCAGTTCGGTCACCGGGTGCTCGACCTGGAGCCGGGTGTTCATCTCCAGGAAGAAGTACGCCTCGGGGTGATCGGCGGCGCCACCCGTTGGAACCAGACACTCGACGGTTCCGGCGTTCCGGTAGCCGACCGCGGCGGCCGCCTGCACCGCGCCGGCCAGCATCCGGGCCCTCAGGTCGGCGCCGACGCCCGGCGACGGCGTCTCCTCGAACACCTTCTGGTGCCGGCGCTGCACGGAGCAGTCCCGCTCGCCGAGCGCCACCACCCGGCCGTCGGCGAGCCCGAGCACCTGTACCTCGATGTGCCGCGCGCTCGGGATGTACCGCTCCAGCAGGATCTTCGGCGACCCGAAGAACCGCTCGGCGCGGGTGCGGGCGGTCTCGAACGCCGCGGTCAGCGCGGACTCGTCGGCGACGACGGACATCCCGATGCCGCCACCGCCGGCGGACGCCTTGACCATCAGCGGGTAGCCGATACCGGTTGCCGCGGCGACGGCGTCGGCCAGTTCGGTGACCGGTTCGGCGGTGCCCGGCGCCACCGGCACCCCGGCCGCCATCATCGTGTTCCGCGCGGTGATCTTGTCGCCCATCAACTCGATGACCTCGGCCGGCGGGCCGATCCAGGTCAGCCCGGCGTCCGCGACCCGGCCGGCGAACACCGCGTTCTCGGCCAGGAAGCCGTAGCCGGGGTGCACCGCCTGCGCCCCGGACACCGTGGCCGCCTCGAGCACCCGGTCAATGTCCAAGTAGGACTCAGCGGCCGGCGCCGGCCCGAGCAGCACCGCCTCGTCGGCCATCCGGACGTGCGCCGCGCCGGCGTCCGCGGCCGAGTGGACGGCGATCGCCTTCAACCCCAACCGCTGGCAGGTACGGATGACCCGTACCGCGATCTCGCCGCGGTTGGCCACCAGAACGGTCTCGAACACGCCCGACTCCTCCCCTTCACCGTCATCTCCGGCGCGCCCCGCGCGGTTCGGGCCAGTTGCCCGGCGTCGTCAGGGACACTATCCGGATGGGGCTGGTGCTGGTGACCCTGGTGCTC
>JBBWZH010000180.1:0-12554 GCA_039648995.1 Mycobacteriales bacterium | reverse complement strand
CCGGGGCCGAGCACCGCGACACCGTCCTGCGCGTTGCGCTGCCAGCGCAGCAGGTCCTGGTCGCGGTTGAGGATCACCTCGTACCAGACGTTGTCACCGATCTCGTAGTGGTCCCGCCGGCTGCCGGGGTCGCGCGCCCGGTTGATCATGTGGACCTGGGCCAGGTAGCGCACCGCGCCGGAGATCGCGGCCGGGCTGGCCTGCAGCACGGTGGACAGCTCGGCGGCGGTCAGCCGGCCGGAGTCGGTGGCCAGCAGCGCGACGAACACCCGGGCCGGCATCCGCGGCATCCCGGCGAGCGTGAACGCGTTCGCGAAGCCCTCGATGAACGTCGTGACGGCGGCAGCCCCCCGGGCCCCGCCGGTCGCCGGCTTCGTCGTCACTGGCATCGCCCCCTCCCGCCGGGACCTTGCATGACTCTTAGAACATCCGCAACCTTCACAACTTTGTGAAAACACTGTAGCGTCCGAAGCATGACAACCGCTATCTCGGTGTCGGGCCTGGTCAAGTCGTTCGGCCCGACCCGCGCGCTGGACGGCTTGGAGCTCAGCGTGGAAACCGGCGAGGTGCACGGGTTCCTCGGCCCGAACGGGGCCGGCAAGTCGACCACGATCCGCGTCCTGCTCGGCCTGCTGCGGGCCGACGCGGGCACCGTCCGGCTGCTCGGCGGCGACCCCTGGCGGGACGCGACCAGCCTGCACCGCCGGCTCGCCTACGTTCCCGGCGACGTGACCCTGTGGCCGAACCTGTCCGGCGGCGAGGTGATCGACCTGCTCGGCCGGCTGCGCGGCGGGCTGGACCACAAGCGCCGGGCCGACCTGCTCGACCGGTTCGAGCTGGACCCGACCAGGAAGGGCCGCGCCTACTCGAAGGGCAACCGGCAGAAGGTCGCGCTCGTCGCCGCGCTCGCCTCGGACGTCGAGCTGCTGGTGCTGGACGAGCCGACATCCGGGCTCGATCCGCTGATGGAGGCGGCCTTCCGGGACTGCATCGGCGAGGAGCGGCACAGCGGCCGGACCGTGCTGCTGTCCAGCCACATCCTGGCCGAGGTGGAGGCGCTGTGTGACCGGGTCAGCATCGTCCGGGCCGGCCGCACCGTCGAGACCGGCACTCTCACCGAGCTGCGGCACCTGACCCGGACGTCGATCACCGCCGAGCTCGCCGGGCCGGCGGCCGGGCTGGCCGGGCTGGCCGGCGTGCACGACCTGGATGCCGACGGCCCTCGGGTCCGGCTGCAGGTGGACACCGACCGGCTCGACCCGGTGCTGCGCGCGCTGACCGCGGTCGGCGTCCGCAACCTGGTCTGCCAGCCACCGACGCTGGAGGAGCTGTTCCTGCGCCAGTACCGGACCGAGCCGGCCACCGACCGCTCGCTGGCGGCCCGGCTATGAGCGAGCCGACCCGGAGCAAGCGGACCCGGAGCGAGCGGGGAGCGGCGTCGGCCGCGGAGCCCGACCTGCGGGGTCCCCGCGGAACCGCGCGGGCGCGGGGAGGAGGGCGCACGGAGCGGACGCAGCTTGCCGGTACCGCGGTGCTGACCCGGCTGGCGCTGCGGCGGGACCGGGTGCTGCTGCCGGTCTGGCTGATCGTGTTCGCCGCGACCGCGGCCAGCGCGGCGTCGGCGACCGACGGCGTCTACCCGACCGCGGCGGACCGGGTCCGGGCGGCGGCCGGCATCAACGAGACCGCGGCACTGGTCGCCCTCTACGGCCGGATCTACGAACCGACCCGGGGCGCGATCTCGATGATCAAGCTCAGTGGGCTGACCGCCGCGCTGGTGGCGGTGCTGATGATCGTCCTGGTGGTCCGGCACACCCGGGCCGAGGAGGAGGCCGGCCGCCTTGAGCTGCTCGGCGCCACCGTGGTCGGCCGGTACGCCCCGCTGACCGCCGCGCTGCTGGTGGCCGTCGGCGGCAGTCTGCTGCTCGGGCTGCTGACCGCCGGCGCGCTGGCCGGCTCCGGGTTGCCGGCCGCCGGCTCGCTGGCGTTCGGGCTGGCCTGGGCCGGCGTCGGCGTGGTGTTCGCGGCGGTGGCCGCGGTCGCCGCGCAGCTGACCACCAGCGCGCGGGCCGCGATCGGGCTGGCGGCGTCCGTGCTCGGGGTGACGTACCTGGTGCGCGCGGTCGGCGACAGCGCGTCGGCCGGCGGCCCGGGCTGGCTGAGCTGGCTGTCTGCGATCGGCTGGGGCCAGCAGGTGCGCCCGTACGCCGGCGAGCGCTGGTGGGTGCTGCTGCTGCCGGTGGCGGCCGGTGCGGCGATCGTCGCCGGCGGGTACGCGCTGGTGGCCCGCCGCGACCTCGGCGCCGGTCTGCTGCCGGACCGCCCGGGCCCGGCGACCGGCCGGCTCGGCAGCCCGCTCGCTCTGGCCTGGCGGCTGCAGCGCGGCGCGGTGGCCGGCTGGGCGGTCGCGTTCGCGTTCGGCGGCGTGCTGTTCGGCAGCATCGCCGGCAACGTCACCGGCCTGGTGGACAGCCAGCAGTCCCGCGACCTGATCACCAAGCTGGGCGGCGACAAGGGGCTGACCGACGCGTTCCTGGCCACCGAGTTCGGCATCCTCGCGGTGATCGCCGCCGCGTTCGGGGTGCAGGCCGCGCTCCGGCTGCGCGCCGAGGAGACCTCGCGGCGGGCCGAGCCGGTGCTGGCCACCGCGGTCAGCCGGCTCCGCTGGGCCGGCAGCCACCTGACCGTCGCGCTGGTCGGCACCGTGCTGCTGCTGGCGTGCACCGGCTTCGGTGCCGGCGCGGCGCGCGCGATCGACACCGGCGACGCCGGCCAGGTCGGCCGCCTCACCGGCGACGCGCTGCTGCAGGTGCCGGCGGGCTGGGTGGTGGTCGGCGTGGTGGCCGCGGCGTTCGGGCTGCTGCCGCGCGCGGTTGTCGCCGGCTGGGCCGCGCTGGTGGCGTTCCTGCTGCTCGGCGAGCTCGGACCGCTGCTGAAGCTGAGCCAGCCGGTGATGGACGTCTCGCCGTTCGCGCACCTGCCGAAGGTGCCCGGCGTGCCGGTCAGCGCGGTCCCGCTGATCTGGCTGACCGCGGTCGCCGCCGCGCTGACCGCCGCCGGCCTCGCCGGCTTCCGTCGCCGCGACATCGGCTGACGGTCCACACCGGAGGGTCGCGTCGTCCGGTGTGGACGCGTTCGGCCGTCGCGTGTGGACGGTGCCGTGCGGCCCGGCCGCGCCGCGCGGCACCGGCTGTCCGGTGTAGACGGTCAGGCCGCGGTCGGGACCGCCTTGCGGGCCGGCACCAGCAGTGTCAGCAGCAGCGCGCCGAGCGTGACGGCCAGCGCCCACCAGAACGTGTGGCCGAACGCCTGGGCCAGGCGGGCGGTGCCGGCCGGGGTGGCGCCGAGCCGGCCCGCCCCGCCCAGGCTCGCGTCGGTGCCGGGGAACTCCGAGCGCAGGTAGCCCTGCAGGACGACGGCCAGCAGCGCGGTGCCGACCGAGCCGGCCACCCGCACCACGATGTTGAAGCCGGCGGTGGCGGCCGGCACCTGCGCCCGGTCGAGGCCCTGGTATGCCACCGACATGACCGGCGGGAGGAGCAGCCCGTGCCCCAGCCCGATCAGCAGCACCGCGCCGAGCAGCAGCCCGCGGCCGGTGCCGGCGTCGATCCGGGTGTAGCCGAGCATGCCGGCCAGCACGAGCAGGATGCCGGCGAAGGCGACCGCCCGCGGTGAGTTGTACCGGTCGGTGATCCGGCCGGAGATCGGCATCGTCACGATCGCGCCGAGGCCGAGCGGGGCGAGCAGCGCGCCGGCCCGCAGCGGGCTGTCATGCCGGACCAACTGGGCGTACAGCGGCAGCACGATCATCAGGCCGTACACGCCGGCGGAGTACAGGAACATCATGCCGGCGGAGACGCGGAACGGCGGGTGCCGGAACAGCCGCAGGTCGAGCAGCGGCCGGTCGGTGCGCCACAGCGCGTGCCAGCAGAAGCCGAGGACCAGCGCGGCGCCGAGCCCGCACCCGAGCAGCAGCCCGGGGTCAGCCAGGCCGGCCGGCTCGGCCGCCCGGGACAGCCCGTACACGAGCAGGGCCAGACCGGGGGAGAGCAGCGCCAGCCCCGTCACGTCCAGCCTGGCCGGCTGCCGGTCGGTGTCCGGCGGCAGCAGCCGGATGGCCAGCAGCAGGGCCACCGCGCAGATCGGCAGGTTGACGTAGAACAGCCAGCGCCAGTCGAGGTTGTCCACGATCACCCCGCCGAGCAGCGGGCCGAGCACCGGGGCCAGCATCGCCGGCACCGCGACCACGCTCATCACCCGGCCCATCCGCTCCGGCCCGGCCGCCCGCGCCAGCATCGTCTGGCCCACCGGCAGCAGCATCCCGCCGCCGAAGCCCTGCACGACCCGGAACGCGATCAGGCTGGTGGTCGACCAGGCCGCCCCGCAGAGCACCGAGCCGCCGATGAACAGGCCCAGCGAGACCAGCCACATGGTCTTCCCGCCGAACCGCTGTACCGCCCAGCCGGTGATCGGGATCGTCATCGCGAGCGCCAGCGTGTAGCCGGTGAGCACCCACTGGATCGTCGACAGCGAGGTGTGGAACTGCCGGCCGAGCGTGTCGACCGCGACGTTCACGATCGTGGTGTCCAGCACGGTCATCACCGCGCCGGTGATCACGACGGCGGCGAGCCGGCGCAGGGCCGGGTCGAAGGCAGCCGCGGCCGCCGGTTCCTCCGTGCGAGCTGTGGTCACGCGCCGAGTCCCTTCCGTTCGTACGGCGTACCAGTGGACCGTACATCGTAGCGGTGATCCCGTACAGCGTATCGCTACCTGGTACGGCGTACGCCGATACGATCGCCGGGTGACCGCCGCCCAGCCACGCCGCCGTCCGGGCCACGCGCCAGCCGGCGGCCGCCGCGCCGCCGCGTCCGCCCGAACCTCGTCCGCCCCGACCTCGTCCGGTCCCGACCCGGCGCCGACCCGGCCCCCCGACCCGCCTCCCACCCCGGCCCGCCCGGCCCGCCGCCCGCGGGCCGACCCGTCGGGGGAGAGCGCGCCGGTCTGGGCCCGGCAGCCGGCGCCGCCGCGGCCGGCGCTGAGCCAACAGGCGATCGTGGCCGCGGCGATCGCGCTGGCCGACGCCGAGGGCCTGGCCGCGGTGTCGATCCGGCGGGTGGCGGCCGAACTGGGCGCCCGCACGATGAGCCTCTACACGCACATCGCGCGCAAGGAGGACCTGCTGCAGTTGATGGTCGACGAGGTGGCGGCCGAGGCGGTGCTGCCGCCGGGCGCGCTGCCGGCGGGCTGGCGCGCCGCGATCACGATGATCGTCGAGCAGGAACGCGCGGTCGCCGGCCGGCACCCGTGGCTGATCGAGCTGCTGCGCGGTGAGATCCGGTTCGGCCCGAACGGGCTGCGGCATGCCGAGCAGACGATGGTCGCGCTCAGCGGCCTGGGGCTCGGGCCGGCCGAGACGTTCCGGGTGGCGGCCGCGATCGACGTGTACTCGGCCGGCCGGGTCATCCGGGAGGAGGCGGACTCCCGCCGCGACGGGGCGACCGGCGGCCGGCGGCAGGCGATGCTGGAGCCGTACTTCCAGCGGCTGCTGAACAGCGGCGAGTTCCCCCACCTGGCGCCGCTGCTGGCTGCCGGCGGGGCGGCCGGCGAGGGCGCGTACGACCAGGGGCTGGTCTGGCTGCTGGACGGCATCGAGGCCCAGTACGGTCGCTGAGCACCGCGCGCTGAACCGGACCGCCGTCCGGCGCGTGCCAGACCACACGGGGCCGATCCCGGTGGAGGTGACCGATGTCCGAGCCGAGCGCGCGCTCCCGGGCGCGGACCTGGCTGATCGTCGGCGCGGTGCTGGCCGTGGCGGCGGTGATCGTGCTGATCGCCCTGCTGTCAGGCGGTGACGGCGGCGGGGGCGGCGGCGCGGGCACCGGCTATTGAGCCTGATTGTGATCAGCTAATTACATAGCGTGATCGGACCAGGTAGGATGGCCTTCTGGGGGGTCCGCGCGGGGTGCGGACAGTACGGGGGAACGGGATGTCGATCCGGCTGGTCCTCATCGACGGGCACACGCTGATCCGATACGGGTTGCGCTGCCTCGCCGAGCGCGAGCAGGACATCGAAGTGCTAGGCGAGGCGGGTGGTGCGGACGGTGCGGCCGATCTGGTCGCCCGGCTTGGCCCGGACGTGGTCACCGTGGACGTGGCCCTGCCCGACGCGGACGGCCTCGGCCTGGCCCGGGAGTTGCGCGGCCGGTTCGAGGGCCTCGGCATCGTGGTGCTGACCTCGGCGGGCGCCGACGAGGTGCTGTTCCGCGCGCTGGATGCGGGGGTGTCCGCGTTCGTCTCCAAGACCGCGCCGGTGGAGGAGGTGCTCGGCGCCGTGCGGCACGCGGCGGTCGCCGCGTCCTCGTTCACCGCCGCGGGGCTGGCCGACGCGCTGGCCCGGCGCCGGGACGGCACCGACCGGCTGGCGCTCAGCCCGCGCGAGCGGGAGGTGCTCAGCCTGCTGCAGGACGGCCTGTCGGTGCCGGCGATCGCGCGCACGATGTACGTCAGCCAGTCCACCGCGAAGACGTACGTGGGCCGGTTGTACGAGAAACTCGGCGCGTCCAGCCGGGCGCAGGCACTGATGACCGCGCTGCAACTGGGCCTGATCCAGTACCAGCCGGCGCCGGAGAACCGCGTCGCCGGCGCTGGCCGGACCGCGTCGGTCACCCCGGTCGCCCCGACCCGCAACCTGGCTGGCCTGCGATGAGCGCGCCGCAGGCGGTCCGGCAGCGTCGGGCGCTGATCGTCGAGGACTACGACGAGCTGCGCGAGCTGCTGGTCGCGGGGCTGCGCCGGGCCGGCTACCAGGTGGAGGGGGCCGCGTCGCTCGCTCAGGCGATGGCGATGGCGCCGGAGGGCTTCGACGTGCTGATCACCGACATGAGCCTCGGTGACGCGTTCGGCACCGAACTGCTGGACAAGGTGCACGAACTCGACCCGGAACAGAGCTGCCGGTGCCTGCTGATGACCGGCGGCGGGCTCGGACCGGAGCCACCGCCAGGGGTTCCGGTGCTGGTCAAGCCGTTCCGGATCGAGGCGCTGGTCGCGGCGGTACGCCGGCTGCTGGACGAGGAGGCGTGACGGGGTGGGCCCTGCCCACGCCCGGGCACGGCCCACCGCGGCCGCGCTGGTACGCTCAGTAGTCGTCAACTACTGACTGTATTGGCTGGAGACAAGCCTCTGTGAGTTCTTCCAGCGAGCGTGCCGTCCTGTCCGGCAACCCGGCTCCGGTGCCGCAGGCCGGGACGGACCTGCTGGCCTCGGTCGTGCTCTCGTCGCACGACGCGATCGTCAGCTGCAGCCTGGGCGGGATCGTCACCAGCTGGAACCCGGCGGCCACCGAGCTGTACGGGTACCACCCGACGGAGGTGCTCGGGCAGGACGCGCTGCTGCTGGTGCCGCCCGAGCTGGCCACCGCCGAGCAGGACGTGCTCGCCCGGATCGGCCGCGGCGAGCGGGTCGACCAGTACCACACCGACCGGGTCCGCCGCGGCGGCGGACTGGTCCGGGTCGCGGTCACGGTCTCACCGGTCACCGCCGGCGGCGACGGCACCGGCCGGATCGTCGGCACGGCGGCCGTGTCCCGCCGGCTGTCCGGGCCGGAACGCGCCGAGTGCAAGTTCCGCGGGCTGCTGCAGGCTGCGCCGGACGCGATCCTCGGGGTCGAGCCGTCCGGCCGGATCGCCCTGGTGAACGCGCAGGCGGAGCGGCTGTTCGGGTACAAGCGCGAGGAGCTGGTCGGTCAGCTGGTGGACATCCTGGTGCCCCGCGCGGTCCGCGACGCGCACGCCGGGCACCGGATCCGGTACCTGGCCGACCCGACATCGCGGCCGATGGGCGCCGGCATGCACCTGTCCGCCCGCCGCCGGGACGGCTCCGAGTTCCCCGCCGAGATCAGCCTCAGCGCGCTGCGCACCGAGGAGGGCGTGCTGGTCTCGGCCGCGGTCCGGGACATCACCGACCGGCTGGAGGCACGGACCGAGCGGGAGCGGTTGCGCGCCCAGGCCGAGCGGGAGCGGCTGGAGGTACGGCTGCACCAGTCGCAGCGGCTGGAGAGCCTCGGCCAGCTCGCCGGCGGCGTGGCGCACGACTTCAACAACCTGCTCGGCGTGATCCTCAACTACGCCACGTTCGTGCACGAGGACGTGACCGCGGCGGCCGCCGAGCCGGACCGGGCGTCGCGCTGGGAGGCCACCCGCAAGGACGTCGAGCAGATCCGGCGCGCGGCCGAGCGGGCCACCGAGCTGACCCACCAGTTGCTCGCGTTCGGCCGGCGCGAGGTGGTCCGTCCGCAGGTGCTGAACCTGAACGACGTGATCCTGGATGTGCAGGACCTGCTCCGCCGCACCCTCGGCGAGCACGTCGAGCTGGAGACCGAGCTGCACCCCGAGCTGTGGAGCGTGCTGGCCGACCCCGGCCAGATCGAGCAGGTGCTGGTCAACCTCGCCGTGAACGCCCGGGACGCGATGCCGTCCGGCGGCCGGCTCACCATCGACACCGGCAACATGCTGGTCGACCCCGAGTACGCCGACCAGCGGCCGGGGATCGAGGCCGGCCCGCACGTCCGGCTGCGGGTCAGCGACACCGGCACCGGCATGCCGCACGAGGTGATCGAGCGCGCGTTCGAGCCGTTCTATACGACCAAGCCCAAGGGCGAGGGCGCCGGGCTGGGCCTGGCCACCGTCTACGGCATCATCACCCAGGCCGACGGGCACGCGCAGATCTCCTCCGAGCCGGGCCTGGGCACCACGATCACCGCGCTGCTGCCGGCCACCGAGGAGGAGCCGCCCGAGCCGGAGCAGCGGCCGGCGTACTGCCGCGTCCCCGGCGGCGAGACGGTGCTGGTGGTCGAGGACGAGGACGCGATGCGCGAGGTCACCCGGCGCATCCTGACCCGGCACGGCTACCAGGTGCTCACCGCGCCGGGCGGGGCCGAGGCGATCATGCTGGTCGAGTCGAACCCGGCGCAGATCCACCTGCTGATCTCGGACGTGATCATGCCGCGGATGCTGGGCAGGGAGGTGGCCGACCGGATCGGCACGCTCCGGCCGGACCTGCGGGTGCTGTTCATGTCCGGCTACGCCCACCCCGTGCTGACCTCGCAGGGCACCCTGGACCCGGGGGTCACGCTGATCGAGAAGCCGTTCTCCGAAGCGACCCTGCTGGAGAAGGTGCGTGAGGTGCTCGACGCCGACCGCTGAGCCGGACCGGGCCGACTCGTTGCCCCCGTCCCGGCCAGGACGGGCCGGTTTGTCGGGCCCGGGCGGTAGCGTCGCCGGCGACGGCAGGTCGCGGGGCGAGGGTGGCGTTGGGTTGAGAGTGGCATTGGGGTTCCGGCCGCACACCGGCTGGTCGACGGTGGTCGCGGTGGGTCGGGTCGGCGACGGTATCCGGGTGGTGCACCGGGGCCAGGTCAAGATCGCGCCGGCGGAGCTGCCGAGGCAGGTGTACCACGCCGCCCGGGAGGTCGACGTGGCCGCGGGCGCCGAGCTGGTCGCGCGGGCGGTGGCCGCGGTCGGCGAGTTGGCCCAGGCCGGCGTGGGCGCCGCGATCGCCCAGCTGCGCGCCAGCGGCCAGCACCCGGTGGCGGCCGGCCTGCCGGTCGCCGGCACCGCGATCCCGGCCGAGCTGACCCGCATCCTCGCCTCGCACGCGCTGCTGCACGCGGCCGAGGGCGACCTCTACTGCCGGGCGCTGGCCGAGTCCGCCGACCGGCACGGCCTCGCGCTGACCCTGGTGCCGGCGCGCGAGCTGGCCGCGCTGGCCGCCCGCGAGCTGCGCCTCGGCGAGGGGGCGCTGCGCGGCCGGCTGGCCGCGATCGGCCGCGAGCTCGGGCCGCCGTGGCGCAAGGACGAGATGGACGCGACCCTGGCCGCGGTGCTCGCGCTGGCCGCCGCGCCGGGCGACCCGGCGCCAGACAGGTCCCCGAGGTAGGAGGTGGCCCGATGTGGCCTTTCATCAAGCGCCAGATCCGGGTGCGGGTGGGCAGGCTGAGCATCCGCGGCAAGCTGTACCTGATCGCCGCGCTGATCGTGCTGGCCGGGGTACTGGTGAGCCTGTTCAACCAGTCGGGCCGGTGATCATCCGGTGCTGCTGATCACCGTCGCCGAGACGTCCGAGGCGGTGGCGGGCACGCCGGCGCGGCTCGGCAAGGTGCGCCTGCTCGCCGAATGCCTGGCCCAGCTGGCGCCGGCGGAGGTGCCGGCCGGCGTCGCGTTCCTGTCCGGCGAGCTGACCCAGCGGCAGATCGGCGTGGGCTGGGCGACGCTGCGCGAGCTGCCCGCCCCGGCCGCCACGCCGTCGCTGGCGCTGACCGAGGTGGACGCGCTGTTCGGCCGCATCGGCGCGGTCACCGGGGCCGGCTCCAAGCAGGCCCGGTACGACCTGCTGGCCGGCCTCTTCGCCCGGGCCACCGAGGTCGAGCAGCGGTTCCTGCGCCGGCTGCTGACCGGCGAGGTGCGCCAGGGCGCGCTGGAGGCGGTCATGGTCGACGCGGTCGCCAAGACCGCCGGGCTGCCCGGCCCGGACGTCCGGCGGGCGCTGATGCTGCGCGGCGAGCTGGGCCCGGTGGCCACCGCGGCGCTCACCGAGGGGGCGGCGGGGCTGGCCGGCTTCCGGCTGGAGGTGGGCCGGCCGGTGCAGCCGATGCTCGCGCAGACCGCGGTCGACGTGCCGGCGGCGCTCGGCAGGGTCAGCCCGGCCGCGGTCGAGTGGAAGCTGGACGGCGCGCGCATCCAGGTGCACCGCGCCGGCACCGAGGTCGGCGTCTTCACCCGCAGCCTGGACGACATCACCGGCCGGGTGCCCGAGGTGGTCGAGGCGACGCTGGCGCTGCCGATCGAGTCGGTCGTGCTCGACGGCGAGGTGATCGCGCTGCTGCCGGACGGCCGGCCGCGGCCGTTCGAGGTGACCGCCAGCCGGGTCGGCACCCGCAGCGGGTCGGACGAGGTGCGCCGCGCGGTGCCGCTGACCCCGGTCGTGTTCGACCTGCTCTACCTGGACGGTGCCGACCTGATCGACGAGCCCGGCGCGGCCCGGCACGCGGCGCTGGCCGGCGTCACACCTGAGGCGCTGCGGGTGCCGCGGACGGTCACCGCCGAGCCGGCCGAGGCGTCCGGAATGCTGGCCGCCGCGCTGGCCCGCGGTCATGAGGGGGTGCTGGTCAAGTCGCTGGCCGCGCCGTACGAGGCGGGACGGCGCGGCGCCGGCTGGCTCAAGGTGAAGCCGCGGCACACGCTCGACCTTGTCGTCCTGGCCGCCGAGTGGGGCCACGGGCGGCGCCGCGGCTGGCTGAGCAACCTGCACCTGGGCGCGCTCGACCCGGCCACCGGCGGCTACGTGATGCTCGGCAAGACATTCAAGGGGCTGACCGACGCGATGCTGGTCTGGCAGACCGAGCGGCTGACCGCGCTGGCCACCGACGCCGGTGACTGGGTGGTGCGGGTGCGCCCCGAACTGGTGGTGGAGGTCGCGTTCGACGGCGTGCAGACCAGCCCGCGCTACCCCGGCGGGGTGGCGCTGCGGTTCGCCCGGGTGCTGCGCTACCGCGACGACAAGACCGCCGCCGAGGCCGACACGATCGACACCGTACGGCTGATCCACACCGGCGAGCTCGCCCCCGCATGACAGCGGCATGCCGAGGGCCCGGCCAATCGGCCGGGCCCTCGGGGCCGGGACGGCGCGGTGGTGGTACGCGCGTCCCGCGTTGGTGCCGTTCAGGCCGCGTCAGGCGGCTACCGGGTGGTCAGAACCGCGAGCCGACGCTGCGCCGGTTCATCGCGCGGTAGGCGAGCAGCGCGATCACCGCGCCGATGACGGAGCCGATGATCCCGGACGGCTGCAGGGCTCCCTGGCTGGCGTCCTTGTGGAAGATCACGTAGCCGAGGAAGCCGCCGATGAACGAGCCGACGACGCCGAGTACGATGGTTGCGCCGACGCCCATCGGGTCGCGGCCGGGCACCAGCAGCCTGGCTAGTGCGCCAGCGATCAGGCCGACGATGAGCAGCACGATAATGAACCCGAGCACGTTTCCTCCAGGTGCGTCCACCGGACGGGTTTGGCCCGCCGGACACTCTCCGATAACACCCTCGCGGCATCCGCCTCGGGTGTTACAGCGACCTTGTTGCCGCTGCTAGGGCTATACCCAGCGAGACTCGGCCTAACGCATGCGCCGGGACGAGGTTGCGCCGGCCGGGTCTCGTTACCGTCCGTGCTCGCCGGCCGGCTCGGGCGGCCGCGCCGGGGCGGCCACAGGGCGGCCGCGGCGGGGAACTATCCTCCAGGACGGGCCGGACGCGGCGGGCACTGGACGGTGGTCTGCGCCGACGCGGCCGGACCCAGGCGGCACCGAAGCCAGGAGGCACCGTGACCATCGAGCCGAAGCCGATCGTCAGCCGGCCGTACCCCGTCCGGCAGACGACCAAGGGCTCGCTGCTGCTGTCCCTGCTGCGCACCACCGATCACAAGGTGATCGGCCAGATGTACCTGGTCACCTCGTTCGGCTTCTTCTTCGCCGGTGGCCTGATGGCGCTGCTGATGCGCGCCGAGCTGGCCCG
>JBBWZH010000163.1:0-15055 GCA_039648995.1 Mycobacteriales bacterium | reverse complement strand
GCGCCGCACTGGCCTGGGCCGCCGTACTCCTCGTCTACCAACGCCTCGACGTCGACACCAACCGACCACCCGCACCCCTGCTCACCACCCCCACCGCCGCACTGCTCGGCGGCGCACTCGCCGTCCTGCTCGTCGCCACCGCCGCGTCCCTCTACGCCCAGCGCGCCGCGGACCGCAACAACCCGGCCGAGGTCCTCCGCCTCGGCGGCTAACCGCCGGGGCCGAGCGGCCACGCCAGCAGGTGTTCGTAGCGGGGTTGCGGGCCGAGGTGG
Source organism: Mycobacteriales bacterium (assembly GCA_039648995.1). GTDB lineage: Bacteria > Actinomycetota > Actinomycetes > Mycobacteriales > CADCTP01 > JBBWZH01. The sequence goes on along the minus strand of JBBWZH010000163.1, from coordinate 14,783 downwards.
CTGCGGATCAGCAGGATCTCGGCCACGTCGAACGGGGGGCCGGCGTAGCCGGTGAGCGGGTCGGCCACGGCGCGGTCGGCCGCGTCGGCCGGGCGCCACCGGCCCAGCGTGAGGTGCGGCCGGTAGGGCCGGCGCTCCACCGGGACGCCGGCCGCCCGCGCCGCCCGGCGTACGGCCCGGGCCAGCCGCCCGAGCCGCTCGGCCGCCGCGTCCACCTCGGCACCGGCGCCGGTCACACCCGCCCACAGGACGCGCGGGGCGCCGCGGGCCGGGAAGGTGCCGGCGCCGGCCAGCCGCAGCCGGAACGGCCGGCCAGCGGCCGGGCCCGCCGCGGCCACGGCCCGGCCCACCTCGGCCGCGACCGGGTCCACCCGCGGGTCGGCGACCTCGCCCAGGAACGCCAGCGTGATATGCCACGTGGACGGGTCCGCCCAGCGCGGGCCGCCGGGGAGCAGGCGCAGCCCGGTCAGCGTGCGGTCGAGGTCGGCCAGCGCGCCGGCGCCGGGTCGCACCGCGATGAACAGCCGCAGCGCGGGCCTACCAGGTGACCGGGCGGAACCGCAGACCCGCCGATTCGAGCGAGTTCTCCACCCGCATGCGTTCCAGGTCGCGGTCCGTGCCCGGTGGCAGCTCGCTCAACGCCTCGGCCAGGCCCAGCGCGCGGCAGCCGGCGACCAGCGTGTGGTCGTAGGCCAGCAGCAGGCCCTGCCGCCGGGTGTTGGTGCAACCGGGCGGGAGGTGCCGCACCGACACGGAAAGCCGGCGCAGGTCGGCGGCGATCCGCTCCACCGGGTATTCGTAGGTCATCGGCGGCTCCGGCGCGCGCAGGGACAGCCCCCATCGCCGCGCGAACGCCGACGTCTTCTCCGCTACCAGATCGAGATGCAGGATCAACCACATCGTCGCGACGGGAAGCGTTGCGGCGACCGCGAACTGTGCGATGGCAAGCGGGAACGGCGCTGCCCCGGACGAGGCCACGTAACGACGGTACGGCCGTGCCCTGGCCGGGACAACCCACCACCGGACGCCGCCTGCCCCGCCGCCGCGTCATCCGCCCCGTCGACCGCCTCCCCGGCCCCCGGCCCGGCCGGTGCCGGGTCGGGTGCCGTGCCGGGCGGTGGGGGTGTCGCCGGCGGCGCCGGTGACCGCCGGCGCACCGCCGCGACGACCTTGGCCCGGATCGGGATGCCGCGCCGCCGGGCGTACCCGGCACCGATCAGCAGCGCCACGAGCACGCAGATCAGCCCGCCGCCGATCAACCCGGCCCGGGGGCCGAACGCGTCCGCCAGGGCACCGATCGTCGGCGCGCCGGCGGGCGTGCCGCCCATGAAGCAGAACAGGTAGAGCGCCATCACCCGGCCGCGCATGGTCGGCTCGACGCCGAGCTGCACGGACGCGTTCGCCGCGACGGTGAACGAGAGCGCCGCCGCGCCGGCCGGCACCAGCACGATCGCCACGGCGAGGTTGGTCGGCATCACGCCGACCGCCGCCTCCAGCAGCCCGAACATGGTCGCCGTGAACAGCAGGAAACGCAGCCGCGGGCGGCCGCGCCGGCGGGTGGCCAGCAGCGCGCCGGTCAGCGAGCCGACCGCGAGCGCGGTCGACAGCAGGCCGTACGAGCCGGCGCCCCGGCCGAACACATACCGGGCGACCAGAGCCAGGGTGATCTGGAAGTTCAGGCCGAAGGTGCCGACCACGAAGACCAGCAGCATGGTCAGCACCAGGTCGGGTCGGCCGCGGACGTACCGCAGGCCCTCGCGCAGCTGGCCCTTGCCGCGCGCCACCCGCGGTGCCGGATGCAGCTCGGCCGGGCGCATCAGCGCCAGCCCGGCGATCACCGCCAGCGTGGATCCGGCGTTGACCAGGAACACCCAGCCCGTGCCGACCACGTTGATCATCAGGCCGGCGACCGCGGGGCCGACGATCCGGGCCGAGTTGAACGTGGCCGCGTTCAGGCCGACCGCGTTCGCCAGGTCATCGTGGCCGACCATCTCCACCACGAACGACTGCCGGACCGGTACGTCGATCGCGCTGGCCACGCCGAGCAACCCGGCCAGCAGGTACACGTGCCACAGCAGGACCAGCCCGGACACGTCCAGTAGGCCCAGGGTGAGCGCGACCAGGGCCATCGAGCCCTGGGTGATCATCAGCAGCTTGCGCTTGTCCAGCCGGTCGGCGAGCACGCCGCCCCAGAGGCTGAACAGCAGCGTCGGGCCGAACTGCAACGCGGTCACGATGCCCAGCGCGGTGCCGCTGTTGGACAGTTCGAGAACCAGCCAGTCTTGCGCGACCCGCTGCATCCAGGTGCCGGTCAGCGACACGACCTGGCCGGACGCGTACAGCCGGTAGTTGCGGACCCGCAGCGAGGAGAACATCCCGCGCCGGCGGGGCCGGGCCGGGCCGGCGCTGCTGCTGTGCTGCTCTCCGGGCTCCGGCGTGGCGGTGGCCGCTGTGGCGCCACCCGCTGCCGGCGCCGTCACGAAGCGACCAGCTTGTCGATGATCAGGCTCGCCGCGCGCAGCACGGCGCGCTCGTCCGGGGGGAGCTCGGCCAGCCGGCGGGACAGCCAGGCCTCGCGCATCCGTACCTCGCGGGCGAGCAGCTCACGCCCGGCGTCGGACAGCTCGACCAGCGCCTGCCGCCCGTCGCTCGGGTGCGGCCGGCGGACGATCAGCCCGGTCTCCTCCAGGATCGCGAGCACCCGCGTCATCGAGGGCGGCTGGACCTTCTCGTGCGCGGCCAGCTCACCGGGAGTGAGCGGCCCGTGCAGCTTCAGCGTGGACATCGCCGCCAGCTGGGTCAGCGTGACCGACTCGTCGGCACGCTGCCCGCGCAGCCGCCGGTTGAGCCGGACCACGGACAGCCGCAGCGCGCTGGCCAGCGCGGTCTCTTCGGCGACGAGCGTATCCGGCATATCGTTAGCATACCAAACGAGTTTGCGGACACCCGCGCCCGGACCGGCCGGTACGCTGCGGAGCGTGAGCACCCCGCCGGACCGAACCGCCCGGACGGTCCCCGAGCCGCTGGACGTGGACGCGGTCTGGCCGGTCGCGGCGGGCACGGTGCTCTGGTTCGTCGCCTTCCTCGCGCTGCTCCCGTTCCACCGCCGCCTGGTGGACGCCGGCCACGAGGTCTGGCTCTGGACCTGCCTGGCCGGTGGCGGCCTCGGCCTGATCGGCCTGCCGATGTGCCTGCGCCAGCGCGCCGCCGCCCGGCAGTCCCGCGCCGCGGCACCCGCACCGCCCGAGGGCTGACGGCGCCGGCTCACTCGCCAGAGCGACTGAGCACCCACCGCGTCAGGCGGTGGTGGCGTCCTCGGCGCGGAGGCGGGCCGCGTCGCCGGGCTGGGCGAAGGCTTCGGCGGCGGCGGCGCGGCGGCCCCACCGGCCGAGGCGCCAGGCGAGGGCGCGGCCGAGGGCGGCCGGGCCGGCGGGGCGGTCGACGGCGTCCGGGCCGGCCGGACCACCCGGCCACCACGGCACGGGCACGCCGCCGGTGACGAGCAACTGGTCGTGCTCGGCGACCTCGACGGCCGGAACCTCGGCGCCGCAGCGTTCGGCGGCCAGGTCGGCGCCGGGTATGTCGGCCCAGCGCCGCCGGCCGGCGGGTGCCGACGTCACCGACGCCGTGACCAGGTCGGAGGCGAACGGGACGGCCAACAGGTCGGCCACCGGGCCCGGCGCGTCACCGGCCGGCACGACCGCGCGGCCGAGCAGCGGGAGCAGGTGCGGCTGGTCGAGCACGGCCACCGCGTCCCGCGCGGCCACCTGGTCGGGTGCCACCCGGACCCGGGCCGGCGGCGGCACATCGCAGCCATCCAGCGCGAACGCCAGCCGCGCGTAGACCGCGTGCAGCGTGCGGGCGGGCACGGTGCGGGCCGGGTCGCCGAGCCGGTCGAGCAGGTCGGCGGCCCGTTCCGGGTCGGCGAGCAGATCGGCCAGCCCGTGCAGGCAGCCGGCGAACTCGAGCAGCGCCGGGTCGCCGCCGGCCATGTCGTACAGGCCGGCCAGATCGGTGGCGGCCGGCAGCCGCAGCCGGTCCGGCCGGTGGCCGTCGAGCACCGGGTGGCTGGCCAGCCACCAGCGGGTGTACGGGAGCACCTCCTGCTTGCCGCCGTCGGCGAGCAGCGCCACCGCCGGCGCGGCCACCTCGGGCAGCGCGGCCAGCAGCGGCAGCGCCCGCGCCCACCGGTCGGCCCGGACGAACTCCAGATCACGGACCGCGACCAGCTCGGACAGCCGCGCCGGGGTCGGCTGCGGCGGCAGCAGGTCGGCCACCGCGTCGAACCAGTCGTCCTCGCCGTCCAGATCGTGGCCGGGGTCGTCCCCGGCCAGGCCGACGTCGACGTCCGGCACCCGCAGCACCGCGAACGTGGCCAGCACGCCGACCGCGCGCAGCACGTCGCCGCCCCACCGCTCCACCACGTCGGCGTCGACGCGGCCGAACGGGGCGTCCGGGTCGACCACCTCGGCCAGCGCGGAACCGGGCAGCAGCAGCTCGCCGGCCGGGTACCAGTCGCCGTCCGCGCCGGGCAGCGCCAGCTCGGCCAGCCAGGGCAGCTCACCGGGCCGCACCTCGGCCGCGGCGACCAGCGCCAGCACCGCTTCGGCCACCGGCTGCGGGTCCTCGTCCTCGAACGAGGCGGCCACCGCCGCCCGCACCCGCTCGTCGGCCAGCACGCCGGCAGCGGTGGCCGGCACGGCGCCGAGCCGCTCCAGCAACGGGTGCGCGGCGGCCGGGTGCACCACGCGCAGGCCGAGCGCGCTGACCGCGTCCGCCGGCAGCCCCGCGTCGGGCAGCAGCACGCCACGCACCCCGGTCACCACCCGGCCGTCGGCCAGCGGCACCGGCAGCGCGGCGAGCGCCTCCCGGTCGGCCGCCTCGGCGAGCCCGGCGTAGAGCCGCCGCCACCACGCCGCCGGTCTGTCCACACCGGACACCAGCGCGACGATGTCCACAGTGGACAACCGGCGGACGCCGACCGCGCGCAGCGCCGCCCGGTGCGCCGGCCCGGACCACGCCGCCGGGAGCAGCCCCGGCAGTAGCTCGGCCAGCGGCTCCAGCAGCGCCCCGGTGGCCCCGTCCACGACCACCGCGTCCGGCGGCGCGACCCGCTCCGCCCCGACCCGCCCGGCCTCGCCGCCCGCCACCGGCTCGTCACCGCCGGACCGGCCCGCCTCCGCCAGGCCGGCCAGCGCGGCGGCCCACGGATCGGTCTCCGCCAACCCGGCCCCGCCGCCCGCCGACCCAACTTCGGCGCCCGCCGGCACGACGCCCGCAGGGCCGGCCTCGGCGCCGGCCGGTTCGAGCACGGCGCCCCCAGGGCCGGTCCCCGCCCATTCGGCCTCGGCGCCGGCCGACCCAACTTCGGTGCCCACCGGACCGGTCTCGACGCCAGCTGGCCCGACCTCGGCGCCCACCGGGCCGGCCGGCTCGCCGGCGGCGGGATCGTCGGGGGACGGGACGGTCGGGAGCCAGCGGGTCGCCCGCAGCGCGGTCAGGATGGCGTGGCCGAGCGCGGAATCGAGCTCGGCGCCGGCGAGGGTGGGGCGGGGCACCAGGTCGAGCAGCGCCGGGGTCGGCGGCAGGTCGGCGACCATGCCGGCGTAGGCCGTGGCGGCCCGGTCGACGAGCAGGTCGGTGATCGGGCCGGGGGCGACGTGCCGGCGGTCGGGCCCGGACGGGAAGGTGGCGATCAGCCGGACCGGCAGCGAGACCGGCTCGTCGCTCGGTGTCGGCGCGTGCAGCACCTGCCGGCCGGGCAGCGGCTCGACCGCCCCGGCCGGGCCGACCGGCACCGCCCACGTCACTGTCCACTCGGGACGTTCGCGGTCCTCCACCGGCCGGTCGGCGAGCAGGCCGGCCGGCAGCGTGCCGGTCGCCGCCCACACCCGCCAGCGCCGCTGCGCGTCTCCGTCGGCCAGCCGGACCAGGCCGCCCGGCTCGTCGACCCGGGCGAGCACGCGGCCGCCGACCTCGACCGAGGCCAGCGCCGGCAGCGCGAGCAGCAGGCTCGCGTCCAGGTCGGCCAGCGCGGCCAGCACGGCCGGCTCGGCGCCCGGCCGCAGCGGCAACCGCACCTCGGTCGCGTACCCGGCCGGCGGCCCGGCCGGTGCGGGCCAGGGCAGCCGCAGCACCGGCACGTGCCCGTCGCGCCGGCTCACCTCCGTGGACAGCGTCGGGATCGCGCGCACCTCGGCCAGCGTCCAGGCGGCGGAGAAGCGCAGGCCGCCGGTGGAGGACCGCACCGCCGGCGCGTCCGAGACCGCGAGCACCGCGGCGAACCCGACGCCGAACCGGCCGACGCTGGCCGACCCCGCATCCCGCTTCGCCGACGCGCGCAGCGTGGCCAGGGCCTCCACACCGGCCGCGTCCAGCGGTGCCCCGGTGTTCGCCGCCCGCAGCTCACCGTCCACAAGGGACAGCCGCAGCCGGCCGGGGGCGCCGGCCCGGGCCGCCGCGTCGGCGGCGTTCTGCGCCAGCTCGATCAGCAGGCGATCCCGGTAGGCGCCGTGCACCAGGTCTTCCTCGGCGTTGGCGTCCTCCCGGAACCGCGCCGGCGAGGCGGCCCAGCCGGCCAGCACCCGCTGCCGGATCGCGGCGGTGCCGAACGGATCCGGCTCGGCCTCGCCGCCCGCGCTCTCCACCTCAGCTGTGGCCGAGCGACTCGGCGTCGTCGACCCCGTCCGGCCGGGTCTCGACCTCCAGCGTGCTGTCGTCGTAGGCCGGGGTGGGCGTCGGCTCGGGCTGCGGGGCCTCGATCAGCGCCTCCGAGTGCGCGCCGCAGCCGTGGTCGATCGCGACGACCTGACCGTCCCGCGGGGCGAACTCGTTGCCGCAGACACCGAACACCGCGCGCAGCGAGCCGGCCATCGGCAGGAAGAAGCCGCAGGTGCCGCACGGCGCCGGCGCGTGCCGGGCCATCGCCGTCTCCGGGCCGCCCTCGCCGCCGAACCAGCGCTCGGCGGTCTCCTCCCGGCCCAGCCGGGACATCACCCGCGGCCGGCCCAGCCCGACCTCCAGCGCCACCTCGGCCACGGCCGGGTCGTCGGACAGCACGTAGGCCGGGACCAGCCGGTCGTCGTCGGGCGAGGTGGGCAGCAGGTCGCCGACGCCCAGATCGCCCGGCCGGAGCCGATCGGACCAGGGCACCCAGGGCGGGGCCAGCAGCGCGTCGCCGCCGGGTAGCAGCACCACCTCGTCGATGGTGGTGTGCCGGGACCGCGGCGCCCGGGCCACCGTCACCGCCCAGCGCCACCCGCTGTAGCCGGTGAGCAGGCTGCCGAACGAGTGCGTCACCAGCCGATCGCCCTCGGCCTGCGCGCCGAGATACTCGCCGACCGCGTCGCCGGCGGCCTCCGCCGCCGCGGCGCGGGCCGCCTCGACGGCCGCCGCACAGATCACGTCCGGACGGGAGGTCGCTGCCACGGTCATCACCCGGGCATTGTCCCCCATGCCGGCCGGTGGACCCGAATCGGAACGGCGCGTCCCGGCCGGCGGGTCGGGGCCGGGCCACGGCGCGCCCCGCGTACGGCAGGATAGACGCGTGACGCGTCCCGGCCGCGAGGTCTGGCCCCCGCCGCGGGGGCGTGGCCGGCGTGCCCGCCGGCAGCGCGGGCGGCAGGAAGCCGACCGGGCGTATGACGGCCGGCCCGATGACGGCCGCGCCGGCGGGCGGTACGACGAGCGCCGCCCGCCCGAGCGGTACGACGACCGCGCGGGCGGTGGGCGCTACGACGACCGGGGCCGGTACGACGACGACCGCGGCCGCTACCGCGACGACGGCTACGACGACGACCGGTACGACGACCACTACGGCGGCCGCCGCGGCGACCGGTACGACGACCGCCGCTACCCCGACGCGCCACCGGCACCACCCGGCGGCCCGGCCGGCGGCCGTGACCCGAAGGTCACCGTCACCCGGGTCGCCGCGGCCCGCACCCGCTACCTGGTCGGCTCCGGCGTGCGCCGGGTCGGCGAGGCCAGCCGCGCCGACGGGGCCAAGGAATCCGGCCTCACCGCGCTGATCTGGACGCACACGCTGCACTACGCGGCGGACGCGATGGTCACCGTGGCGCTGGCCGGCACCGTGTTCTTCTCCGCCGCGCGCAGCCAGCAGCGGGTGAACGTGGCGCTCTACCTGCTGATCACGATGGCCCCGTTCGCGATCGTGGCCCCGTTCATCGGCCCGGTGCTGGACCGGATGCAGCGCGGCCGGCGGCTGGCGCTGGCCGGCACCGCGGTCGGCCGGGCCTTCCTCGCGTACATCATGGCGGCCAACTTCACCAACGAGTTGGTCCTCTTCCCGACCGCGTTCGGCATCCTGGTGCTGTCCAAGGCGTACGGGGTGCTGCGCGGCGCCTGCGTGCCGCGGGTGCTGCCACCGCAGGTCTCGCTGGTCACCGCGAACGCCCGGCTGTCGATCTTCGGGTTGGCCGGTGCGACCGTGGCCGGCGGGCTGATCGGCGGCTTCGTGAAGGTCACCGGGAGCTACTCGTGGGGGCTGCGGATCACCGCGGTCGCGTTCGTGGTGGCCGCGGTCATGTCGCTGCGGCTGCCGGCCAAGGTCGACTCGGCCGAGGGCGAGGAGCCGGCGAAGGTGCTGGCCACCACCCCGGGCCGGCGGGGCGGGATGTGGCGCGGGCAGGCGCTGAGCCCGCACGTTGTCACCGCGCTGCGCGCCGCCGGGGCGCTGCGCGCGCTGTCCGGGTTCCTCACGCTGTTCCTGGCGTTCCTGATCCAGGAGACCGAGCACGGGTTCAGCGCGGCGGTCGCGGTCGGCGGGCTGGCGGCGGCGGCCGGCGGGGGCAGCCTGGTCGGCACCGCGCTGGGCGCCCGGCTGAAACTCTCCCGGCCGGACCCGGTGCTGCTGTTCTCGATCGGCGCGGTGGTCGCGATCTCGGTGGTCGCCGCGCTGTCGTACAGCCTGTCCACGGCGATCCTGGTCGCGCTCATCGCCGGCGTGGCGAACAGCCTCGGCAAGCTGTGCCTGGACGCGATCATCCAGCGCGAGGTGCCCAACTCACTGCGCGCCTCGGCGTTCGCTCGGTCCGAGACGCTGCTCCAGCTGGCCTGGGTGTTCGGCGGCGCGGTGGGCATCCTGCTGCCGTCCAACGGCCGGGTGGGCTTCATCGTGGCCGCCGCGCTGCTCGCGGTCTCGTTCATGACCACGGTCGCCGGCGGCCGGGTGACCCGCCGGCTGCGCCGCGGCGGTCCGCCCCGCCCGGCCACCGACGCCGCCGGCTGACCGCCGCCGGCCCGCGCCCGGGACGGATGTGACCAACCCGGCCCGGCCGTGCGGACGCCGGCGAACTAGCCTCGGCAGGGTGGCCGGCTCCGAGGTGTTCGAGGTGCTTGTGCTGACCGCGGTGCCGGCCGAGGCCGCCGCGGTGCTGAGCGGGTTCGACGTCGGTGAAACCGTCGAACTGGGGCCGTACCGGGGCACGGCGGTCAAGACGGGCGCCGGCCGGGTCGCGGTGCTGGCCGGCGGCGTCGGGCCGGCCCGGGCGGCCGCCTGCGCGGGCACCGCGCTGGCCCTGAGCCGGCCGGCGCTGCTGGTGGTCGCGGGCGTCGCCGGTGGGTTCGCCGGCCGGGCCGCGGTCGGCGACGCGGTGCTGGCCGACGCGATCGTGCACGCCGACCTCGGCGCCGGCTCGCCCGGCGGCTTCCTGCCGATCAGCGAGCTGGGCTTCGGCGCCGACCGCGCGCTGCCCGAGCCGGCCCTGGTCGCGCTCGCCGCGGCCCGCACCGGCGCCGGCGTCGGCCCGGTGCTGACCGTCTCCACGGTCACCGGCACCGACGCCGGCGCGGCCGAGCTGGCCGGCCGGTACGACCCGGTAGCCGAGGCGATGGAAGGCGCCGGCGGCTGGGCGGCGGCCGAGGCGTACGGCGTCCCGATCCTGGAGCTCCGCGCGGTGAGCAACCCGGTCGGCCGCCGCGACCGGTCCACCTGGGACCTCCCGGCCGCGCTCGCCACCCTCACCCGCGCCGTCGCCGACCTCTTCCAGGAGCCGCTGCCATGAGCTCGCCGGCAGCACACAGCGGGCGGGTGCTGTCGTTGGCGCACTCGCCGTGCCCCAACGACACGTTCGTCTTCCACGCCTGGGCTGCCGGGCTGCTGCCGGGCGCGCCACCGGTCAAGGTGGTCTTCGCCGACGTGGACGTCACCAACGGCGCCGCCGAGCGGGGCGAGTTCGACGTGGTGAAGGTGTCGTACGGGGCGTTGCCGTGGCTGCTGCGCGACTACACGCTGCTGCCGACGGGCGGCGCGCTCGGCCGGGGTTGCGGCCCGCTGGTGCTGACCGCCGGCCGCACCGACCTGGCCGGCGCCACGGTCGCGGTGCCCGGCGACCGCACCACCGCGTACCTGCTGTTCCGGCTCTGGGCCGCCGACCCGGCCGGTGCCGGCAGCCCCGGCCGGATCGAGGTCGTGCCGTTCAGCCAGATCATGCCCGGGGTCCGGGACGGGCGGTACGACGCCGGCCTGGTCATCCACGAGGCCCGGTTCACCTACCCCGGCTACGGCCTGCGCAGCCTGGCCGACCTCGGCGAGTGGTGGGAGGGCGGCACCGGGCTGCCGATCCCGCTCGGCGCGATCCTGGCCCGGCGGGGGCTCGACGCGGCCCGGCTGACCGCGGCGATCCGCGGGTCGGTGGAGTACGCCTGGGCCGACCCGGCGGCCAGCCGGGAGTACGTGGCCAGCCACGCCGACGAGATGGACCCGGCGGTGCAGCAGCAGCACATCGACCTGTACGTGAACGAGTTCACCCGCGACCTCGGCACCGAGGGCTACGCCGCGATCGAGGCCCTGCTCACCCGCGCCGCGGCCGCCGGCCTCACCCCGCCCTGCCCACCCCTCCGCTGACCGCCCCTCCGCTGACCGCCGAGCCCGCCGAGCTCACCAGGCCCGGCGAGCCGCGGCCCGCCTGAGCCGCCGGCCACCGCGCCCGCTCCAGGGCGCCCGCCCCCCGGAGCGCTTGCCCGTTCGGGCGGGTCGGGCCGGTCTGTGCAGAACGACACAGACGCCGACCGGGCTGACCTGGTCTTCTCCCCTTACGCCCAAGGACGCCCGGCACCGGCCGGCATCCGGGGCCGCCCCGACGGGGGGCCGGCCCGGGCGATCGCGAGGCCGGCCAGGCGCCGCGACCGGGTCCCCGGCCCCCGGCGCAGCCGACCGGCCACCAGCAACGCACGCATACCCCTCAGGAGGCTCGTCCGTTATGGAAACACGCACCCTGAAACGCCCGACCCGCCGGTTCGGCCGGTGGATCGCGGCCGGAGGCGTCGCCGTCGCCGCCATCGCCGGCCAGGCGGTGGTCTCGGCGACCACCGCGCACGCCGCGCAAGGCACCACGGTGCAGCGGTTCGGCTTCGACATCTACCTCGTGCTCGCCGCCGACGGCCGGGCCAACAACATCACGATCTCGGACGACCCGACCGGCAGCGCCTTCTTCGTCGAGGACACCGGCGACGTGATCACGAACTTCTCCGGCTGCAACCCGGTGAACCGGAACAAGGTCAGTTGCCCGCGCAGCAGCGCCGCGCGGCTCACCGTGGACGCCGGCGATGGGGACGACCGGATCACCAAGACGATCAACGCCCCGGCCGTGCTCAGCGGCGGCGCCGGCAACGACACGATCAACACCACCGGCACCAACGGGGCGGACGTGGACGTCCTCGTCGGCGGCCCGGGCAACGACACCCTCACCGGCGGCAGCCTGGGCAACGTCTTCGCCGGCGGGGACGGCACCGACACGCTGACCGGCGGCGCCGGACAGGACCACTTCGACGGCGGCCCCGGCAACGACCGGATCCTCGGCGGCGACGGCGGCGACACTCTTGAATCGTCCGACACGGGGGCGGACGGCGCGGATGTCTTCGACGGCGGCGCCGGCATCGACACCGTCTCCTACAGCACCCGGACCAGCCCGGTCACGGTGACGCTGGACGCGGTGGCCAACGACGGGGCGCCGGCCGAGGGCGACACCAACGTCCGGGTGGAGAGCGTGATCGGCGGTCAGGCCGGCGACACGCTGACCGGGTCGGCCGACTTCAACTTCATCTCCGGCGGGCCGGGCAACGACACCATCGACGGCCTGGGCGACACCGACATCCTCAACGGCGACGCCGGGGCCGACAGCATCAGCGGCGGGCCCGGCCCGAGTGCCACCCTCCCGGACAACGACCTGATCGACGGCGGCACCGGCGTCGACACCATCCACTACGACGCCCGCGCCGTCCCGCTGACGATCACCCTCGACGCGGTCGGCAACGACGGCGCGGCCGGTGAGAACGACACCATCCGCACGACGGTGGAGAACGTGGTCGGCGGCTCGGCGGCCGACACGATCACCGGTGGCGTCGAGTCGAACGTGATCAACGGCGGCAACGGGAACGACCGGATCACCGGCGGCGGCGGCAACGACAGCCTGAACGGCGGTGCCGGCAACGACACCCTGAACGGCGTCGACCAGGTCAGCCAGAACGACGAACTGGACGGCGGCGACGGGACGGCGGACACCTGCACCGCCGACGCGGGGGACGACAAGGTCAACTGCGAGCTCTGACCCACTGACCGGCGCCGGCCGGATCCGCACCCCCCGCGGGCCCGGCCGGCGCCCCTCCCGTGGCACCACTGACACAGGCGCCGGCCGGATCCGCACCCCGCGGACCGGCCGGCGCGCTTTCCCGCCGACCGCGCCACCGCTACCCCCCGGGCCGCGGGAACCGTCGGCCGAGCCGGACCAGGCCCGTCAGCCGGGCTGGGCGCGGTAGCGCAGCGCCGCGAGGTCCCGGATCGTGACGTTCTTGCGGCCGGTGCTGATCCACCCGTTCGCCCGCATCAACCGCAGCGCCCGCGCCACCGCCTCGCGGGAGGCGCCGGTCCAGGCCGCCAGTTCGTCCTGCGACAGCGGCATCCGGATCCGGATGCCCTCCGCGACCGGCGAGCCGAACCGCTCGGCCAGCTCCACCAGCCGCGCCGCCACCCGCCCGGTGGTGTCGAACGCGCCGAACTCGAACCGCTTCCGGTCGGCGTCCCGCAGCCGGCTCGCCACCAGGCGCATCAGCAGGATCGCCGCGGTCAGGTGGCGCGACAGGTAGTCGCTGAAGCCCGCGAACGGGACGACGATCGCGCTGACCGGCTCCAGCGCGACGACGGTGGCCGACCGCGGCTCCCCGTCGATCGCGGCGATCTCGCCCAGCAGCGTCCCCGGCCCCCGCACCGCGAGCAGCACCTCGCCGCCGGCCTCGATGGCGCACGACACCTTCACCTGGCCACGGGCGAGGATCACCACGAACTCGGTGCGGTCGCCTTCGCTGAACAGCACCTCCCCGGGCGCCCAGTCCCGCCGGACGCCGCACCGGATCAGCTCGGCCCGGTCGGACTCGGAGAGCAGGTCGAGGAACTCCGCCGGCGGCCGGGTGGCGGTCGGGCCGCTCATGCCGACCCGGCCGCGGGCTCCAGCCCGGTCACGACGTACGCGGTCGTGGTTCCGGTCCGCCCCTTCAGCGGCACGTCGCCGAGCGGCCGCACGGTCACCTCGGCGCCGAGCACCACGCGGGTGGCCTCGCCGATGACGACCTGCCCGGGCTCGGCGAGGCTCTGCAGCCGGGCGGCGACGTTGACCGCGTCGCCCATCGCGTTGAACCCGCGCAGCTGCTCGCTGCCGATGTTGCCGACCACCGCAGGGCCGGTGTTGATGCCCACCCGGAACCGCGGCCACCCGGGCTGGCTGGCGGCCAGCTCCGCGACGCCGCGCTGCAGGTCGAGCGCGGCCCGGACGGCGCGCCGCGGGTGGTCGGGCTGCCGGGCGGGTGCGTTGAACAGCGCCAGCAGCGCGTCCCCGACGAACTGGACGACGGTGCCGCCGTTGCCCAGCACGGCCGGCACGGCCACCGCGTGATACCGGTTGAGCACCGCCACGATCGTGCTCGGCGAGACCTGCTCGGAGAACGTGGTGAACCCGCGCAGGTCCGCGAACAGCGCGGTGACCTCCATCATCGAGCCGCCGAGGGCCGCCTGGTCCGGGTCGGCGAGCAGGGCCGCGGCCACGTCCGGGGAGAGGTACTGCCGGAACAGCGTCTCCAGCTCGGCGTAGAGCCGGACGTTCTCCAGCGAGATCGACAGCTGGCTGGCCAGCGTGTCGAGCATGGCCCGGTCGCGGCCGCCGCTCGGGCCGGCCGGCGCCGGCGCGGCGAGCACGCCGGCGACCCGGCCGCGGACGGTCAGCGGCCACAGCACCCGGCCGGCCCAGGTCACCGGCCCGGCCGCCAGCGCGGCGGCCTCGTGCTCCCGGCCGCCGACCCGGACCAGCCCGTCGCGGGCGGTCGCGACCTCCAGCGGCCCGTACGCCTGCCGCGCCCGGGCCAGCGCCGTCGCGAGGAACTCCGCCTCACCGGTCCGGATCCGGGCCTGCTCGCCGATCCCGACGAGCGCGGCGAGCCGCCGGGAGAGCCCCCGTTCGGCGGCGAGCGCGGCACCGGCCCGGTCCAGCACGGCGGCCTGCCCCTCGCTCAGGTCGAACCGCGCGGCGACCCCGGCCGCGACCGGTTCGGTCGCCGGCGCACCGGACCGCTCCTGCTCTTCGAGGGCGCCGACCAGCTGCTCCAGCGCCGCCCCGTACTCGGCCCGGACCAGCCGCCCGGTCTCGGCCAGCGTGATCGAGTCGAACAGCCCGGCCGACGAGCCCTCCCGGCGGTACTGGACGTGCGCGCTGTAGGCGACGAAGCCGAAGCCGGCCAGCAGCAGCAGGTGCCACTCCCACCAGGACAGGTGCCACCGC
>JBBWZH010000148.1:0-30365 GCA_039648995.1 Mycobacteriales bacterium | reverse complement strand
TTGCTCCAGCCGCTCTGCTCTGCCTGGGAACCTTGACCCATGTCTCCTGACCATCAGACATCCTCCCATGTGTCGGCGTCACAGTCCGGAGTCGATGTAGGTGTCTCCGGCGCTGAAGGTCATTGGTCACCGGTCGGCATCGACCACCGGTCATAGTCCCGGCGGGGGTCATCAGGTGAGGTACAAGATTCTTGGTCCACTGCGGCTGGTGCACGGCGAGGAGCAGCTGCATATCAGCGCGCGGAAGATCGAGATTCTGCTCGCCGCGCTGCTCATCCGTGCGGAGAGGTTGGTGACGGTCACCGAGCTTTTCACCGAGATCTGGGGGGAAGACTTACCTCGGCAGGCGACCGCGGCGCTGTACGTCTACGTGTCCCAGCTCCGGAAGCTGCTCCGCCAGCCCGCCGGCGCGGCCAGCACGATCGTCACCAGGTCTCCCGGCTACCTTCTGCACCTGGGGTCCGACGAGATCGACCTGCACCTCTTCCAGACCCGGGTGCAGCACGCCCGCACGTTTGCCGCGACCGGCCGGCACGCCGAGGCCGCGGCCGCCTTCGACAGCGCGCTCGACCTCTGGGAGGGGCCAGCCTTCGGCGACCTACGGGAGGGCCCGATCGTGAGCGGGTTCGCCACCTGGCTGGAGGAGGCCCGGCTGGAGGCCACCGAGGCCATGATCGAGTCGAACCTCGCGATCGGGCGGCACCGCCAGGTCGTCGGGCGGCTGTTCGACCTGACCGCCCGCTACCCGCTGCGGGAGGCGTTCTACCGGCAGCTGATGATCGCGCTGTACCGGTCCGAGCGCCAAGCGGACGCGCTGCGCGTCTACCACCTGGCCCGCGCGTCCCTCAACGACGAGTTGGGGCTGGAGCCATGCCGGCCGCTGCAGGACCTGCAGCGCGCCATGCTGGCCGGCGACCGGCAGCTGGATCGTCACCTCGACCTGGCTCAGGAGCTCAGCGGCAGCGGGTCCGGACCCGGTCGGGTCGGGCTGCCCGGCCACTGAAGGCGGCCGCGGGGCTGGGCCACCGCCGGCAGCAGGACGCGACACACGGTGTCGACCACCTCCGGCAGCGCCGGCGTGATGAAGAAATGGCCGCCGGGGAACACCCGCACCGAGCAGCCGCCGGTCGTGTGGCCGGCCCAGGCGCTGGCCTCCTCCAGCGTCGTGTGCGGGTCGGCGTCGCCCACCAGGACCGTGATCGGGCTGCGGACCGTGGCGCCGGGCGGGTGGCGGTAGGTCTCGATCGCGCGGTAGTCGCCGCGCACCGCCGGCAGGATCATCTCGCGCACCTCGGGGTCGGCCAGCAGCCTCGGGTCGGTGCCGTTCAGCCGGCCGATCTCGGCGACGATGCCGTCGTCGTCGCGCAGGTGCACGGTGTCCGCGCGGTGGCGCGACGGCGCGCGGCGGCCGGACGCGAAGAGCATCTCCGGGCCGGTCGCCCCGCCCCGCTCCAGCCGCCGCGCGGTCTCGTACGCGACGACCGCACCCATGCTGTGCCCGAAGAGCGCCAGCCGGCGCCCGGTCATCGGGCGCAACGCCTCGGCCAGCCGGTCGGCCAGCTCCACAATGGACCCGATCGGCTTCTCGGCCCGGCGGTCCTGCCGACCCGGGTACTGCACCGCGAGCACCTCGATCTGCGGGGGCATCGCCGCGGCGAGGGGGAAGTAGAAGGATGCCGAGCCGCCCGCGTGAGGCAGGCACACCAGGCTGATCTCACCGCCGGTGGTGCGTTGCAACCGACGGATCCACGTTTCCGACTCGGCTCTGTCCACATGCTCCATCGTCGGCAGCACCGCTAAGGGCTCGCTTGGCGCGTGCTGAAGCGCGCCGGGTTGCCGGCCTGGCGGCCGGCCGGGCGCGTACGCCGGCCGTAAGGGCGCCTTTAGCCGGCCGGCCCACGATGGCCGAGCAGCGATTGACGAATGCGGGGAGGCCGCAGCGTGAACGGCCCGGACGTCCATATTCTCTCCGTCGGAACCGAGCTGCCCGGCCCACCTGTCGACAACGCGGCGCTCGCCCGGCGGTTCGGCATGGACACCTTGTGGGAGCAGTGGATCGAGACGTTCATCGGGACGCGGACCCGCCACCTCGCGGTCGACCTGAACACCGGTGAGCTGCGGCACTCGCTGGCCGACATGGGCACCACGGCGGGACGCCGGGCGCTGCGCCGCGCCGGCATCGAACCGTCCGATGTGGACGTCATGGTGATGGGCACCGCGACGCCGGACACGCTGATGCCCGCGACCGTCAACGTCGTGGCCGACCGCCTCGGCATCAACGACGTCCCGACCTACCAGCTCCAGTCCGGCTGCTGCGGCGCGGTCCAGGCGCTCGACGTGGGCCGGCAGATGCTGCTGACCGGCCGGCACCGGACCGCGCTCGTGCTCGGCGGCGAAACCTGCGCCAAGCACTTCGACCTCACTGTGGACCTGCGCAGCCTGCCGCCTTCGACGCTGGTCAACGTCATCCTGTTCGGCGACGGTGCCGGCGCCATGGTGCTCAGCGTTCAACCGAGGCCGGGCTCGCTGGCCATCCGGCAGGTGCTGAACCGGCTGACGGGGCTGAACCGGGCGCCGGGGCAGGTGGTGCAGTGGTTCGGCCTGGCCGATCGCGACTCCGCGCGGCCGGCCGTCGACGAGGACTACAAGGCGATCGAGGAGTCGGTGCCGATCATGGCGGCGGAGATCCTCACCGAGTTGCTCGACGACGTCGGCTGGAAGCCCACCGACGTCGACTACCTGCTGCCGCCGCAGCTGTCCGGCCGGATGACCGAACGCATCATGCGGCGGCTGGACGTCCCCGACCTCGAGGAGGTCAGCTGCGTCGCCGAAACCGGCAACACCGGCAACGCGCTGCCGTTCCTGCAGCTGGAGCGGGCGATGTCGCTGATGGCCACCGGCGACCGCGCGGTCGGCATCGCCGTCGAGTCGAGCAAGTGGATCAAAGCCGGGTTCGCGCTGGAGAAGGTCTGACGACGATGTCCGCACCCGCAGTCGTGAGCACCGGTACCCCGCCGCCGCCGATCCGCGAGCTGGCCACGATGAACCGGGAGGGCCGGCTCGCCGCCGAGTATCCGCGGGTCAGCGCCCTGCTGGCGGACCTGCCCGCGCCGGAGCTGGCGCGCGCCGGCCACCTGCTCAGCCGCGTCGACCCGGCGGCCGTCCAGCGCCTGCACCCGGACGTACCGGCCATGACCGTCGCGGTCACCGGGCACGGCACCGTGGCGCCGCTGCTGCCGGCCCTCACCGCCGAGCTGGGCCGGCACGGCCTGCTGCTGCGCCCATTCGTGTCCAGTTTCGACAGCTACGTGTTTGATCTGTCCAATCCGGACAGTGCGCTCTACCAGGCCGACCCGGACATCGTCAGCTGCCTGCTCGACCCGATGGTGGTGGCCGATGAGCTGCCCACGCCGTGGCGACCGTCCGATGTGGAGGAAGTGCTGGAGCGGAAGGTCGAGCTGCTGGCGCGGCTGGCCGGCCAGTTCGGCACTGCGTGCCGCGGGACGCTGGTGCTCAACACGCTCCCGCTGCCGCGCGCGCTGGCCGCGCAGCTGGTCGACTACCGGTCCAGGGCCCGGCTGGGCGCGGTGTGGCGGGAGGCCAACGCCCAGCTGCTGCGGCTGGCCGGCGAGCACGGCGGCACCATCGTGCTGGACCTCGACCCGCTGCTGGCCGACGGTGTCCCGGCCAGCGACGCGCGGCTGAGCCGGTACGCCAAGGCGCACCTCTCGCCGGACCTGCTCGCCGGGTACGCCCGCGAGATCGGGCACCTGGCCCGGCACCTGACCGGCCGGACCAAGAAGTGTCTTGTGCTCGACCTGGATGGGACCGTGTGGGGCGGCGTGGTCGGCGAGGACGGCGCGGCCGGCATCGAGGTCGGCACCGGCTACCACGGTGAGGCCTTCCACGCCTTCCAGCGCGTCGTCAAGCAGGTCGGCTCGCAGGGGGTACTGGTCGCCGCGGTGAGCAAGAACGACCCCGAGCCGGTGCGGCAGGCGCTGCGCGAACACCCGGACATGGCGCTGCGCGAGGACGACTTCGTGCGGGTGACCGCGAACTGGCGCCCCAAGCACCACAACCTGACCGAGCTGGCCGCCGACCTCAACATCGGCGTGGACAGCTTCGTGTTCGCCGACGACAGCCCGTACGAGTGCGGCCTGGTGCGGCGCGAACTGCCCGGCACCGCGGTGCTGTGGCTGGACGATGAGCCGGCGCTGCACGTCGAGAAGCTGCTGCGGGACGGCTGGTTCGACACCCGCGAGCTGACCGCGGAGGACACCGCCCGCCCGGCCAGGTACCGGCACGAGGCGACCCGGGCCGAGTTCAGCCGCGGCTTCGACACGATCGGCGACTACCTGCGGGAGCTGCGGGTCCGGGTGCGGCTGCAGCGGGTGTGCGAGCCGGAGGTGGGCCGCGTCTCCCAGCTGACCCTGCGGACGAACCAGTTCAACCTGACCGGGCGACGGCTGCAACCGGCCGACGTGCGCGCGTTCGCCGGCGACCCGGCCGTGCTGACGCTCGCCATCCATGCCGGGGACCGCTTCGGCGACAGCGGGATCGTCGGCGCCGTCCTGGCCTACCGCGACACCGACGTGCTGCGCATCGACGACTTCGTGCTGAGCTGCCGGGCCTTCGCCCGCGGCATCGAGCAGGCGTGCCTGGCCGCGCTGCTCGAGCACGCCCGGGAGACCGGTGCCGGCGCGGTGCTCGGTGCCTACCGGCGGACCGCGCGCAACGGCATCGTCGCCGACCTCTACCCGCGGCACGGCTTCACCCCGGTCGCCGACGACGGCGCCACGGCGACGTTCCGGCACGACCTCGCGGAGATCATGCCGGTGCCGCCGCACGTGCAGCTCACCAACGGCCTGACCGACAGCCCTGCCAGCCCTGCCGGCCGGGAAAGCGCGGAGGGCTGACGTGCGACCAACCGCGGCCGTCCGGCAGCGCCGCCACACCCTGCTCTTCCTCGCCGAGGTGCGCGCGTTCTCGCCGGTGTTCCTGGACACCGAGATCGAGATGACCCAGGTCCTGGCGCACCGGGCCGAGGCCCACGCGCAGGGCCGGCGGTACTCCCTCGTGACCTACGTGCTGCACGCCTCGGCACGGGTGCTGGCCGCCCACCCGGACGCCAACGCGGCCATCCGCGGTCGGGCCCGGCCGCGGATCGCGCGCTTCCCGGCGGTGCACGCGAAGCTCACGCTGGACAAGACGCTGCGCGGCCAACGGGTGGTGCTGGCCGCCGTCCTACCCGACCTGCAGCTGGCCAGCCTGGCCGACGTGCAGGCCCAGGTGGCGCACTACCGGGACGGCGATCCGGAGCGGATGCCGGAGTTCGCCGGCGTCCGCGCGCTGCACCGGCTGCCGTGGCCGGTCGGGCGGCTGGCGTTCCGGACCGCGGTGCGGCCGCTGCGCCGGCGTGCCGCCGCCGTCGGCACGTTCGCGGTCACCTCGCTGGGCCACCGCCCGGTGGACGGCTTCCACTCGATCGGCGGGACGACGATCACCCTCGGCGTCGGGCGCGTCGCCGACCGGCCGGTGGTGCGCGCCGGTGCGGTGGTGGTCGCGCCGGTGATGCGGCTGAACCTGGCATTCGACCACCGCGTCATCGACGGGGCCGAGGCGGCCGACGTGCTCGCTGACATCAAGGACCGGTTGGAGTCCTTCGCCGCCGACCCCGCCGACCCCGCCGACCCCGGCGGCGCCGGGATCGCCACCGCCACCACCGCGGAGGTGGCGGCGGGATGAACGACGTCGGCGAGCTGAAGCGGTTCGTGGGGACCCACGCGCGTGCGCAGAATCTGCCTCCCGCCGCGACCCAGCAGCTGCTCGGTCGCATTAGGACAGACGATCCCGGCGGCCCAGGTTCGTGGGTGGGCGAGTGGTCCGCGGCCGCCGACGCGCTCGAGCAGGGCGGTCGGGACCTGGACGCGTGCCGACACTACAACATCGCCCGGTTCCCCTACGTGGACAGTCCGGCCCGGCAGTGGGCGCTGGACCGCTGCGTGCAGGCGTTCGACTGGTGGCGCGCCGACCAGCGCGACATTCAAAGGCTGGACATCTCCGTCGACGGCGGCCAGGTCCGGTGCTGGACGACGGGACTGTCCGCGCTGCGCCGGCAGCCGGTGCTGCTCGTCATGGGCGGCATCGTGAGCGTCAAGGAGCAGTGGGCGCCGGTGCTGCTGCAGGCGCGCCGGCTGGGCATGGCGGGCGTCGTCACCGAGATGCCGGGCGTCGGCGAGAACACCACCCGGTACACGCCGCGGAGCTGGCAGCTGGTGTCGGCGGTGCTCGACGCGCTCGGCGACCGCGCCGACGTGGCGCGGACCTACGCCGTCGCGCTCAGCTTCAGCGGCCACCTGGCACTGCGTTGCGCCGCGGCGGACGACCGGATCCGCGGCATCGTCACCGCCGGCGCCCCGGTCAGCGCCTTCTTCACCGACCCGGCCTGGCAGCGGGACCTGCCGCGGATCACCGTCGACACGCTGGCCCACATCGCGGCCACGCCGGCCGGCCGGCTCCCTGCGGACCTGGGTGACTGGGCGCTGTGCCCGGAGCACCTCGCCGCCCTCGACATCCCGGTCTGCTGCATCGCCAGCCGCCGCGACGAGATCATCCCCGCCGAGGACGTGCGGCTGCTGCAGCAGCACGTCCGCCGGTTCCGCCTGCTCGAACACGACGACGTGCACGGCTCGCCCCGGCACGTGGCCGAGAGTCGACTATGGACGGTCCTGTCCATCATGCAGATGCGCGGTGTCCACAATGCACAGCGGGTCGCGGTGAGCGGGCTGTGGCGCGCGCTGCGCGCCCGCGGCCGGCTGCTCCCGCAGACATCCAGCTGACCGACCGCCCGCGCTTCCGCCCCTCCTGCTCGCCGACCAGCGGCCGGTCCAATCGTCGACCGGCGGTCGGCACCGGCCTGAGTCCGTGCCGGCGGTCGGCGCCGGACGCCGGCTCGAGCGCGGGCGGGTAGTCGGCACCGGCGGTCTGAGCGCGGGCCCGGTTGGTCGGCACCGGGCGGCCTGAGCACGGGCCGGGGGGTCGGCCCACCCGGGGCGGTGCTGCCGGTCAGCCTCGCTGGGCCAGGCCGGGTCCGGCCGGCCTGTCGCCCGGCGCGTCGCCGAACTCGCCGTCCAGTGCCTGGAAGAGCTCCTCGTCCGAGGCCGTCGCGAGGTCGGCCGCGGCCGGCTTGCCGGCCGGGACCAGCGGGCCGGCGCCCGCGGGGTCGCGGTCGGCCGTCCACCGCCACAGCAGGTCCTGCAGACGCTCGCAGACGCGGGCGCGGGCGTCATCGCCGACCGCGGCCCGGGTCAGCGCGGCCTCCAGCCGGTCGACCTCGGCGACCAGCGACCGCACCGAGCCGGCGCCGTCGGGTGCGATCTCGGCGCGCAGGTACTCCGCGATGGCCGCCGGCGTGGGGTAGTCGAAGGCGAGCGTGGTCGGCAGCCGCAGGCCGGTCGCCCGGTTGAGCCGGTTGCGTAGCTCCACGGCGGTCAGCGAGTCGAACCCCATGTCCAGCAGGCCGCGGTCGGTGGCGACCGGCTCCGGCCCGGGGTAGCCGAGGACGACGGCCACCTGGCTGCGCACCACATCCAGCAGCAGTTGGCGCTGATCGGTCACCGGCAGCCCGGCCAGCCGGCCGGCGAGCTCCGGGCCGTCCGCGCCGGCGTCCAGCCCCCGCGCCGGCGGCCGGCGGACGAGCCCCCGCAGCAGCGGGTGCAGCGCACCCGACCCGGCCGCCGACCGCAGCACCCCGGCGTCCAGCCGGGCCGGCACGAGAACCGCGCGGCCGGCCGTGCGGGCGGCGTCGAACAGCGCCAGGCCGTCGGCCGCCGGCATCGGGGCGAACCCGGCCGCGGCCAGCCGGGCCCGGTCGGCCCCGCCCAGCTCGGCGGTGAGCCCGCTGGCGTCCTGCCACAGGCCCCACGCCAGCGACTGCGCCGGCAGCCCGCGGGCGCGCCGGTGCTGGGCGAGCCCGTCCAGGAACGCGTTCGCCGCCGCGTAGTTGGCTTGGCCTGCGCTGCCCAGCGTCCCGGCGGCGGAGGAGAACAGGACGAACGCGGTGAGGTCGTGGTCGCGGGTGAGCTCGTGCAGGTGCCAGGCCGCGTCCACCTTGGGCCGCAGCACCGCGTCCAGCCGCGCCGGGGTCAGCGACCTGATCACCCCGTCGTCGAGTACGCCTGCGGCGTGGACGACGGCGGTCAGCGGGTGCGCGGCGGGGACGCCGGCGAGCAGCCGGGCGAGCGCGTCGCGGTCGGCGGTGTCACAAGCGGCGACCGCCACCTCCGCGCCGGCCACGCGCAGCCGCGCGACCAGGTCGGCCGCGCCGTCCGCCGCGGCGCCGCCGCGGCTGGCCAGCAGCAGGTGCCGCACGCCGTGACAGGTCACCAGGTGCTGCGCGAGCAGGGCGCCCAGCGTCCCGGTTCCGCCGGTGATCAGTACCGTCCCGCCGGGCCCGAACGCGGGGGCGCCGTCGGCCGCGCCGGCGGGGGAGCCGGCCGGTGCGCGGAGCAGGCGGGGAATGTGGCAGCGGCCGACGCGGACGGCGACCTCAGGCTCGCCGCTGGCCAGCGCGGCCGGCACAGCCGCCGCCGAGTCGGGCTGCCCGTCCAGGTCGAGCAGCATCAGGCGATCCGGCTCCTCCCGGGCGGCCGCGCGCACCAGGCCCCAGGTCGCTGCGCCGGTCAGATCGGCGACGTCTCCGTCCGGGGTCACGGCCACCGCGTCGCGGGTGTGCACGACCAGCCGGGCGCCGGCGAACAGGCTGTCGTCCAGCCAGTCGCGCAGCAGGGCCAGCGTCGCTGCCGTCCCGGCCCGTACGGCACCCGTTACGTCGCCGGCCGGCCCGGACGGGCCGCCGGCGAGCACCCACCGCGGCACTGGCAGGCCCGCGCCGATCGCCACCCGCAGCGCGGCCAGATCCGGGTAGCCGGCCGGTCCGGGCAGCCCGGGCAGCCCGTCGCCGAGCACCGCCCAATCGCCGTCCACGACGCCGCCGGGATCGGCGGTCACGGCGGTCCAGTCGACGTGGAGCAGCGACTCGCTGCCGCGGCCGGCGGCGGCGAGCTGGCCGGCGTCGACCGGCCGGGTCAACAGCGAGCCTGCGGTGAGCACGGGCCGGTCGGCGCCGTCAGTCGCGGTGACCGCCACCGCGTCGGTGCCCGCCGGACGCAGCCGCACCCGCAGCTCCGCGGCCCCGGCCCGGTGCCGGGACACGGACTTCCAGGCGAACGGGAGGCGGAGTTCGGTGAGGTCGAGCACGAGCGGGTGCAGGGCGGCGTCCAGCAGCCCTGGGTGGACGCCGTACCGGCCGGCGTCGGCCTTGGCATCGGCGGGCAGGCTCACCTCGGCGTACCAGTCGTCGCCGTGCCGCCAGGCCCGGCGCAGCCCCTGGAACGTCGGGCCGTACAGGTAGCCGCGGTCGGCCAGCCGCTCGTACGCGCCGGCCAGGTCGACCGGGACGGCACCGTTCGGCGGCCACGCCTCCCCGCCCGGGTGCACAGCCGGCGGCGCCGGCTCGGCGGCCAGGATCCCGCTGGCGTGCCGGGTCCAGGTCGGCTCCGGGTCCGTTTCGGCGCCGTCGGCATGTCCGTGGATGGCGACGGCGCGCCGGCCGGCCCCGTCCGCATCCTCGACGGTGATCTGCAGGTGCACGCCACCCCGCGCGGGCAGCGCGAGCGGTGCCTCCAGGGTCAGGTCCTCCAGCTGGCCGCAGCCGACCCGGTCGGCTGCTTCGAGGGCGAGCTCGACGAACGCGGTACCCGGCAGCAGCACGGTCTCGCCGACCGCGTGGTGGGCTAGCCACGGGTGGGTATCCAGCGACAGCCGCCCGGTCAGCAGCGTGCCACCGCCGGCCAGCCCGATGGCGGCACCGAGCAGCGGGTGGTCGGCGGCGTCGAGGCCGGCGGCGGTCACGTCGCCGACCGGGCCGGGCGCGTCCAGCCAGTAGCCGCGGTGCTGGAACGGGTAGGTCGGCAGGTCGACCGGTGCGGCCGCGGCGGGCCGGGGCGGGCGCGCGGCGAACACGGCCGGCCAGTTGACCGCGGTGCCGCGGGTGTACACCTCGGCGGCGGCGGTGAGGAACTGCCGCCAGTCGTCGGTGTCACGGCGCAGCGTGCCGACCACCGTGGTGGTGTCCGGCGCCGCGCCCGCCGCCTCCAGTGTGGCCTGGATGCCGACGGTCAGCACCGGGTGCGGGCTCGCCTCGATCAGGCAGCGGTGGCCGTGCTCGTGCAGCAGCCGGACGGTCCGCTCGAGCTGGACCGGCTCGCGCAGGTTGCGGTACCAGTACGCGGCGTCCAGGCCGGCGAGGTCGAGCGGCCCGGCGGTGACCGTCGAGTAGAAGGCGACCGTGCCGGGGCGGGGCCGGATGCCGGCCAGGTCCGCGATCAGCCGGTCCCGGATCGCCTCGACCTGCGGCGAGTGCGAGGCGTAGTCCACCGGGATGCGGCGGGTCCGCACGCCGTCAGCGGCGCAGCGGGCGAGCAGCGCCTCGATCGCCGGCGGCGGGCCGGAGACGACGGTCGACTCGGGGCCGTTCACCGCGGCGACGGCCAGGCCGGCGTGGTCGGGTGCGGCGGCCAGCCGGTCGGCGACCGCGCCGGCCGGCAGCGCCACCGACGCCATCCCGCCGCCGCCGGCCAGCGCGGTCAGCGCCTGGCTGCGCAGGGCCACGACCCGGGCGGCGTCGGCGAGGGACAGCCCGCCGGCGACGTACGCGGCGGCGATCTCGCCCTGGGAGTGCCCGACAACCGCGTCCGGCGTGACGCCGACCGAGCGCCACAGCTCGGCGAGCGAGGTCATGATCGCGAACAGCAGCGGCTGCACCACGTCGACGCGGTCCAGCGTGGGCGCGCCCGGCTCGCCGCGCAGCACCGCGGTCGGTGACCAGTCGACGTACGGGGCGAGCGCGTCGGCGCAGGCGGCGAGGTGGTCGCGGAAAACCGGGGCGGTGTCGAGCAGCCGCGCGGCCATCCCCGGCCACTGCGACCCCTGGCCGGGAAACGCGAACACGACCCGCCCGGGTGTACCGCTGGTGGCGCGGACGCTGCCCGTCCCGGTCTCGCCGGCGGCCAGCGCGTCGAGTCGCGCCAGGAACTCGTCCCGGTCGGCGGCGATCAGCACCGCCCGTTCCAGCAGCGGTGTGCGGGTGGTCGCCAGCGCGAGGCCGATGTCGTCGATGTGCGAGGCCGGCTCGGCCGCCACGGCGGCGCGCAGCAGCCGGGCCTGATCGGCCAGCGCGGCCGGGGTGCGCGCCGATACAAGCCACGGGATCGCGGCCGGCTCAGCGGCCACCGGCTCAGCACCGACCGGCTCGGGGGCGGCGACCGGTGGTGCCGCCACGTCGGGCGCCTGCTCGACGATGAGGTGGGCGTTGGTGCCACTGATCCCGAACGAGGACACGCCCGCGCGCCGGGGGTGGCCGTTGTCCGGCCAGGGCACCGCCTCGGTCACCAGGCGGACCGCGCCCGCGGACCAGTCCACGTGCGGGGTCGGCTCGGCCGCGTGCAGCGTGCGCGGCACCTGGCCGTGCCGCATGGCCATCACCATCTTGATCACGCCGGCCACCCCGGCCGCGGCCTGGGTGTGGCCGATGTTCGACTTGACCGAGCCGAGCAGCAGCGGCCGGTCCGCCGGGCGGTCCTGGCCGTAGGTGGCAAGCAGCGCCTGCGCCTCGATCGGGTCACCGAGCGTGGTGCCGGTACCGTGCGCCTCCGCCGCGTCCACATCGGACGGAACCAGCCCGGCGTTGGCCAGCGCCTGCCGGATCACCCGCTCCTGGGACGGTCCGTTCGGCGCGGTCAGGCCGTTGCTGGCGCCGTCGGAGTTGACCGCGCTGCCGCGCAGCGTGGCGAACACCCGGTGTCCGTTGCGGCGCGCGTCCGACAGGCGTTCCAGCAGCAGCAGGCCGACACCCTCCGACCAGCTCGCGCCGTCCGCCGCCGCGCCGAACGACTTGCACCGGCCGTCGACCGCCAGCGCGCGCTGCCGGCTGAACTCGACGAAGACGGACGGCGTCGCCATCACGGTCACCCCGCCGGCCAGCGCCAGCGAGCACTCGCCGGACCGCAGCGCCTGGCAGGCCAGGTGCAGCGCGACGAGCGAGGAGGAGCAGGCGGTGTCCACGGTGACGGCCGGCCCCTCCAGCCCGAAGGTGTACGCCAGCCGCCCCGAGGCGACGCTGCCGGCGCTGCCGCTGACCAGGTAGCCCTCGACGTCGCGGGGCGCCCGGTTCAGCAGCCGCGCGGCGTAGTCGTCGTACATCACGCCGGCGAAGACGCCGGTGTCGCTGCCGCGCACCGACTCGGCCGGGATCCCGGCCCGCTCGAAGGCCTCCCACGCGGTCTCCAGCAGCAGCCGCTGCTGCGGGTCGGTGGCCAGCGCCTCGCGCGGGCTGATGCCGAAGAACTCGGCGTCGAACCCGGCCGCGTCATGCAGGAACCCGCCGTGCCGCACGTATGACGTGCCGCCGTGCTCCGGGTCCGGGTGGTACAGCGTGTCGAGGTCCCAGCCGCGGTTGGTGGGGAACGCTGTGATCGCGTCGGTGCCGGCCGCGACGAGCTCCCACAGATCCTCGGCGGACCGCACGCCGCCCGGGTAGCGGCAGCTCATCGCGACGATCGCGATCGGCTCGGCGGTGCCGGCGACCCCGGCCGGCCGCACCGGCGCCGGCGCGCCGGCGGGCCGGCCGAGCAGCGTGGACCGCAGGTGGCCGGCGAGCGCGGCCGGTGTCGCGTAGTCGAAGATCAGCGTCGCCGGCAGCCGCGTGCCGATGGCCTCGCCCAGCCGGTTGCGCAGCTCGACCGCGGTCAGCGAGTCGAAGCCGAGCTCCTTGAAGGCCCGGTCGGGCGCGATCGTCTCCGGCCCGTCATGGCCGAGCACGCTCGCCGCATGGGAGGCGACGAGGTCGACCAGCACGCGCCGCTGGTCGGCCTCGGGCAGGCCGGCCAGCCGCGCGGCCAGCCCGCCGCGGTCCGGGCCGGCGCCGGCCGCGCCGCCGCTGGCGCGCCGGGGCGGGGTGCGGACCAGCCCGCGGAACAGCGCGGGCAGGGTGCCCGCGGCGGCCCGGGTGCGCAGCGCGGCCGGGTCCAGCCGGGCCGGCAGCACGGCGGTCGCGCCGGTGCGGAGCGCCTCGTCGAACAGCGCCAGCGCCCGGTCCGTCGGCATCGGGGTGATGCCGGAGCGGGCCAGCCGCTCGACGTCGGTGCCGCGCAGGTGGCCGGTCATGCCGGTGGCCTGCGCCCAGTAGCCCCAGCCGAGGCTGGTCGCGGGCAGGCCGGCGGCGCGCCGGTGTTCGGCGAGCCCGTCCAGGAACGCGTTCGCCGCCGCATAGTTGGCCTGCCCCGGGGTGCCGACCGTGCCGGCCAGCGAGGAGAACAGGACGAACGCGGACAGGTCCAGGCCGGCGGTGAGCTGGTGCAGGTTCCAGGCAGCGTCGACCTTGGCGCGGAAGACCGAGTCGATCCGATCGGCGGTCAGCGCGGTGACGACGCCGTCGTCCAGCACGCCGGCCGCGTGCACCACCGCGCCGAGCGGGTGCTCAGCGGGGATGCCGGCCAGCACCGCCGCCAGCGCGTCGCGGTCGGCGGCGTCGCAGCGGGCGAACGTCACCGTGGCGCCGCGGTCCCGCAGCTCGGCGGCGAGCTCGACCGCCCCGGCGGCGTCGGGCCCGCGCCGGCTGGCGAGCAGCAGGTGCCGGACCCCGTGCGCGGTCACCAGGTGGCGGGCCACCTGACCGCCGAGCGTGCCGGTGCCGCCGGTCAGCAGCACGGTGCGGTCGGCGGCCAGAACCGCCGGCCGCGCCGTGCCGTCCCCGGCGTCCCGGGCGGTCTGGGCGGTCTGGGCGTCCCCGGCGGCCCGGGCCAGGCGCGGCACCAGCGCGACGCCGCCGCGCAGCGCGATCTGCGGTTCGCCACTGTCCACAGCGGAAGCGACCGCTTCCCGGGCGGCCGGCCGGCCGTCCAGGTCGAGCAACGTGACGCTCCCCGGGCGCTCGCTCTGCACACTGCGGACGAGGCCCCAGACCGCCGCGCCAGCCAGATCCGGCCCGCTCCCTGCCGCCCCGGCGGGCCGGTCCGGGCCGGTGGCGCCGGCGGTGCCGGCGGTGCCGGCCGCTCCGGCCGGGCTGGCGGGGGTGGCGACCGCGCCGCGGGTCACCACGATGAGGCGGGCGGCCGCGAGCGGCTCGGCGGCCAGCCAGTCCTGGATCAGGTGCAGCGTCCGGGTGGTGGCCGAGCGGGCCGCCGCGTCGGCGGCCGCGGTCGGCTCGCCGGGCTCGGTGCAGTCGGCGAGCACGGTGGCGGGCGCCGGCATCCCGGCGGCGACGGCGGCGGCCAGCGCGGCCACGTCCGGGTAGGTCGCCGCGTCTGGCGGGGCCGGCAGCGGCGGTCCGCCGGCCGGCGTGCCGAGCACCGCCCACCCGTCGTCGGCCCCGGCGGCCGGTCGGGCGCCGAGCCCGGCCCAGTGCAGCTCGTACAGGTCGCCGGCCCGATCGCCGCCGGCCGTGGCCAGCTGCTCGGCGCTGACCGGCCGGATGGCCAGTGACTCGACGGCCAGCACCGGCCCGCCGGCCGGGTCGCTCGCCCAGATGGCGACCGTGCCGTCGCCGGCCGGGGACAGCCGGACCCGCAGCGTGTCCGCCCCGGCGGCGTACCGGGTGACGCCGGCCCAGGAGAACGGCAGCAGCATGCCGGCGGTGTCGGGGGCCGGGCCGACCTCGCCGAGCGCGAGCGGGTGCAGCGCCGCGTCCAGGAGCGCGGGGTGCAGGCCGTACGAGCCGGCCGTGTCGCGCTGTTCCGCCGGCAGGCTGACCTCCGCGTAGACGTCCGCGCCGGCCCGCCAGGCGCCGGTCAGGCCCTGGAAGGCGGGGCCGTAGTCGTAGCCGCGGCCGGCCAGCTCGCGGTAGGCGTCGGCGTACCCGATCGGCACCGCGCCGGGTGGTGGCCAGGCCCCGCCGGGGAAGCCGTCGTCCGCGCCGGGCCTGTCGTGGCCGGCCGGGTCGGTGGCGAGCGCGCCGGAGGCGTGCAGCGTCCAACCGTCGTCGCCGTCACCCGCGCCGTCCGGGCGGGAGTGGATGTCGACCGGGCGCCGGCCGGCGCTGTCCGCCGGGCCGACCACCACCTGGACCTGCCGGGCGGCCGCGTCGCCGAGGACCAGCGGCGCCGCCACGGTGAGGTCGGCCAGCCGCGCCGCGCCGGCCTGCTCGGCCGCGTGCAGGGCCAGTTCCACGAAGGCCGCGCCGGGCAGCAGCACGGTGCCGGCCACCGCATGGTCGGCCAGCCACGGCTGGTCGCGCACGGACAGCCGCCCAGTCAGCAGCCGCCGGTCCTCGCCGGGCAGGTCCAGCGCGGCGGCCAGCAGCGGGTGGTGCGCCGCGGTGAGGCCGGCGGTGCCGAGGTCGCCCGCGGCGGCCGGCGCGTCCAGCCAGTAGCGCCGTCGCTGGAACGGGTAGGTGGGCAGGTCGGCGGCGGCGCGGCCGGGGCCGAGCACGGCCGGCCAGTCGACGCCGACCCCGTGCGTGTGCGCGTCGGCCAGCGAGGTGAGGAAGCGCGGCCAGTCGCCGTCGTCGCGGCGCAGCGTGCCGACCGCCGCCGCCGCCGGCAGGCCGGCGGCGTCGAGCGTCTGCTGGATGGCGGCGGTCAGCACCGGGTGCGGGCTGGTCTCGATGTACGTCCGGTGGCCGGCGTCGGCGAGGGCCCGGACGGCCCGGTCGAACCGCACCGGCTGCCGCAGGCTGCGGTACCAGTAGTCGGCGTCCAGCGTGCCGGTGTCGTCGACGAGCGCGCCGGTCAGGCTGGAGTAGAAGGCCAGCTCGGCCGGCCGGGGCGTGATGCCGGCCAGGTCGCCCCGGATGCGCTCAGCGAGGGTCTCGACGTGCGGCGAGTGCGAGGCGTAGTCGACCGGGACGCGGCGGGCCCGGATGCCGTCCGCCTCGCACCGGGCCAGCAGTTCGGCCAGCGGTTGCGGGTCGCCGGAGACCACGGTCGCCGCGGGGCCGTTGACGGCGGCGACGTGCAGCCGGCCGGCCCACCGGTTCAGCAGGTCGCCGACCTGGTCGGCCGGCAGCGGGACCGAGGCCATGCCGCCGTGGCCGGCGAGGGTCCCGGCGATGGCCCGGCTGCGCAGCGCCACCACCCGGGCGGCATCCGGCAGGGACAGCGCGCCGGCAACGGCGGCCGCGGCGATCTCGCCCTGGGAGTGGCCGACGACCGCGGCCGGCCGCACGCCGGCCGACTGCCACAGCGCCGCCAGCGCGACCATCACCGCGAACAGCGCCGGCTGAACCACGTCGACCCGGTCGAGTGTGGGTGCGCCGTCCGCGCCGCGCAGCACCGCGTCGAGGGACCAGTCCAGGTGCGGGGCCAGGGCCTGCGCGCAGTCGTCGATCCGGTCGCGGAACACCGGCGACGCGGCCAGCAGGCCGGCCGCCATCCCGACCCACTGCGCGCCCTGCCCGGGGAACACGAACACCGCCGGGCCCGGCTCGCCGGCGCCCCGCAGCAGGTTGGTCGCGGGCCGGTCGTCGGCCAGCGCGGCGAGCGCGGCGAGCAGGTCGTCCCGGCCGGTGCCGACGGCGACCGCACGGTGCTGCAGCGACGCCCGCGCGGCCAGCGCGTGCGCCACCCCGCTGGGTGCCAGGTCGGGCGCGCCGGCGACGTGCGCGTGCAGCCGCCGCGCCTGCTCCCGCAGCGCCGGCTCGCTGGCCGCCGACACCACCCACGGCAGCGCCGCCGCCGCGGCGGGTCCGGCCGGGGCCACCGGCTCGACCGGGCCGGCCGGCTCCGGCGGCGCCTCCTCGAGGACGACATGCGCGTTGGTGCCGCTGATGCCGAACGCGGAGACCGCGGTCCGGCGTGGCCGGCCGGCAGCGGGCCAGGGCACGCCCTCGGTGAGCAGCCGGATCGTGCCGCTGCTCCAGTCGACGTGCGGGGTGGGGCGGTCGACGTTCAGCGTCGCGGGCAGTTGGCCGTGCCGCATCGCCATGACCATCTTGATCAGGCCGGCGGCGCCGGCGGCGGCCTGGGTGTGGCCGAGGTTGGATTTCACCGAGCCGAGCCACAGCGGCCGGTCCGCGGTGTGCTGGGCGCCGTAGGTGGCGTGCAGGGCGTGCGCCTCGATCGGGTCGCCGAGCGTGGTGCCGGTGCCATGCGCCTCGACCGCGTCGACGTCGGCGCCGGTGAGGCCGGCGCTGGCGAGGGCCTGCGCGATGACGCGCTGCTGGGCTGGCCCGTTCGGGGCGGTCAGGCCGTTGCTGGCGCCGTCGGAGTTGACCGCGCTGCCCCGGATCACGGCCAGTACCGGGTGGCCGTTGCGGTGGGCCTGCGACTGGCGTTCGAGCAGCAGCAGCGCGGCGCCCTCGGCCCAGCCCGTGCCGTCCGCGGCGGCCGCGAACGGCTTGCAGCGGCCGTCCGGGGCCAGCC
Source organism: Mycobacteriales bacterium (assembly GCA_039648995.1). GTDB lineage: Bacteria > Actinomycetota > Actinomycetes > Mycobacteriales > CADCTP01 > JBBWZH01. Next base: position 12,948 of record JBBWZH010000148.1, on the reverse strand, counting down.
CGCGCTGGCGGCTGAACTCGGTGAACACTGTGGGCGTGGCCATCACGGTGACGCCGCCGGCCAGGGCCAGGCCGCATTCTCCGGAGCGCAGCGCCTGCGCGGCCAGGTGCAGCGCGACCAGCGAGGATGAGCAGGCGGTGTCCAGGGTGACCGCCGGCCCGTGCAACCCCAGCGTGTACGCCACCCGCCCGGACGCGACGCTGGTGGTACTGCCGGTCAGCAGGTAGCCCTCGAAGCCGTCCGGCGCGCGGCCCAGCCGGCTGGCGTAGTCGTCGTACATGACGCCGGTGAACACGCCGGTGTCGCTGCCGCGCAGGGCGGCCGGGTTGATGCCGGCGCGCTCGCAGGTCTCCCAGGCCAGTTCGAGAAGCAGGCGCTGCTGCGGGTCGATGGCGAGGGCCTCCCGGGGCGAGATGCCGAAGAAGGCCGGGTCGAATTCGGCGGCGTCGTGCAGGAACCCGCCGCGGCGGGCGTAGGAGGTTCCCGCGTGGTCGGGGTCGGGGTGGTAGAGCGAGGCGAGGTCCCAGCCGCGGTCGGTGGGGAAGTCCGACAGCGCCTCCCCGTCGGCAGCCAGCAGTTGCCACAGGTCCTCGGGGCTGCTGACGCCGCCCGGGAAGCGGCAGGCCATCGCCACCACGACGATCGGGTCGTCGGCCGCGTCCGCCGCCCGGCGGGGGGCCGCTCTGACGGGCCCCGACGTCGCGCCGGCCAGCTGCGTGCGCAGGTAGCCGGCGAGCTCGGCCGGGGTGGGATAGTCGAACACCACTGTGGACGCCAGCCGGAGCCCGGTTGCCGCGCCCAGCCGGTTGCGCAGCTCGACGGCGGTCAGCGAATCGAACCCCAGCTCCTTGAACGGGCGGTCCACCGGCACCGCCGCGGTCGAGCCGTGACCCAGCACGCCCGCGATCTGTGCGCGCACCCGGTCGGCGACCACGCGCGCCTGCTCGGCCTCCGGCAGGCCGCGCAGCGCTGCCGCCCAGGAGCCGCCGGCCCCGGTGTCGGTGCCGGCGGCACGCCGGGCCGGTGCCCGCACCAGCCTCTGGAACAGCGGCGGCAGCGTCGCGGCACCGGCCTGCTGTCGCAGCACGGCCTGGTCCAGCCGGGCGGCGACGACGTCGGGGACGCCCACGGCCAGCGCGGTGTCCAGCAGCGCGAGGCCGTCCGCGGTGGGCAGCAGCGCGATCCCGGCCCGGGCGAGGCGGGCCAGGTCCGCGCCGGCCAGCCCGCCGGTCATCCCGCTGGCCTCCGCCCACAGGCCCCAGGCCAGCGACGTCGCCGGCAGCCCGCGGGCGTGCCGGTGCTGCGCCAGCGCGTCCAGGAACGCGTTCGCCGCGGCGTAGTTCGCCTGCCCCGCACCGCCGACCGTGCCTATCACCGACGAGAACAGCACGAACGCGGCCAGCTCCAGCTCGCGGGTCAGCTCGTGCAGGTGCACCGCGCCGTCTACTTTGGACCGCAGCACGGTGTCGAACTGCTCGTGCGTCAGCGAGCCGAGCACGCCGTCGTCGAGCACGCCCGCGGTGTGCACGACCGCGGTCAGCGGATGCTCGACCGGGACCGTGGCCAGCAGCCCGGCCAGCGCGTCCCGGTCGGCGGCGTCGCAGGCCGCCACCCGCACCCGCGCCCCCAACGCCGCCAGCTGTTCGGTCAGCTCCCCGGCGCCAGCGGCGGCCGGCCCGCGGCGGCTGACCAGCAGCAGGTGCCGCACGCCGTGCCGGGTCACCAGGTGCCGGGCGACCAACCCGCCCAGCGTGCCGGTGCCGCCGGTGACCAGCACCGTCCCACCGGCGGTCCACGGCGCCGCGTCCGCGTCGCCGTCCCCGGCGCCGGACGGCGCCAGCCGGGCCAACCGGGGGACCAGCAGGGCACCGGCCCGGACCGCGAGCTGTGGCTCGCCGGTGGCCAGCGCGGCCGGCAGCGCCCGTAGCGAGGCCGGCTCGCCGTCGACGTCGATCAGCGTGAACCGGCCCGGGTGCTCGGTCTGGGCGGTGCGCACCAGCCCCCACAGCGGGGCATGCGCCAGGCCCGGTACGTCGTCGGCCGGGTCGGCCGCGACCGTGCCGGTCAGCACCAGGACCAGCCGCGAGCCGGCGAGCCGGTCGTCGGCGAGCCAGCCCTGCAGCAGGTCCAGCCCGTGCCGGGCCGCGACCCGGGCTCCGGCGGCGAGATCGCCGGCGGGCCCGGCCGGCGCGGGCGCGAACGGGGCCAGCACAACGGCCGGGGCGGCGGCGTCGGTGTCGGTCAGTGCGGCCCGCAGCGCGGCCAGGTCCGGGTACGCCGCGACCGGGCCGCCCGGCCTGTCGAGCGCGGCCGCCAGCCGGCCGGCCAGCCCGCCGCCGAGCCCGGCCCACGCCGCGGCCCCCGGGCCATCCGAGCCGCCGGCGAGCCCGCCATCCCGACCACCGGCGAGCCCGTCGGGGAGCCCGCCGTCCAGGCCGTCGGTGAGCACTGCCCAGGGCATCGTCTCGGGTCCCGTGCCGTCCGGCCCGGCGGTGGGCCCGTCGTCGAGCCCGGCCCACGTGGCGGGTCCGGTGCCGTTCGGCCCGGCGGCGGGTGGCCCGGCTGGTTCGTTGCCGGCGGGAGGCCGGTCGAGGGCCGGCGGGGTCTCCCACCGCACCCGGTACAGCGGCCGGTGCCCGGCGGCCACGCCGGCGAGCCGGTCGGCGGTGACCGGCCGCAGCGCCAGCGTGTCGATCGAGGCGACCGGGGCGCCGGCCGGGTCGGTGACGTCCAGGCCGATCGCGTCCGGCCCGGCCGGGTAGGTGCGCACCCGCAGCGCGGCGGCGCCCGAGGCGTGCAGCCGCACCCCGGCGAACGTGAACGGCAGCAGGGTCTGCCCGTCGGCGCCGGCCACCGCGATGGCGGCGTGCAGCGCCCCGTCCAGCAGCGCCGGGTGCACGCCGAAGCGGCCCGACTCGGCGCGCTGGTCCGGGGGCAGCCGGACCTCCGCGAACACCTCGTCGCCCAGGCGCCAGGCGGCCCGCAGGCACTGGAAGGCCGGGCCGTAGCCGTAGCCGCGGTCGGCGAGCCGCCCGTACAGCTCCGCGACCGGCACCTCGACCGCCCCGGCCGGAGGCCAGACACCGCCCAGCTCGGCCGGCTCGCCAGGCTCGGCCGGGGCGGCGAGGACACCGGTGGCGTGGCAGGTCCAGGCCGCCTCCCGGCTGTCGCCGTCGGCCGTCGAGTGGATCGTGACCGGCCGCCGGCCGCCGTTGGCCGGTGGGCCGACCGTGACCTGGACCCGCACGCCGCCGCGGTCCGGCAGCACCAGGGGCGCGCTGACCGTGAGCTCGTCCAGGCCACCGCAGCCGACCTGGTCCGCGGCGCGCAGAGCCAGCTCGACGAACGCGGTACCGGGCACCACGACCGTGCCGAACACGGCATGGTCGACCAACCACGGCTGCGCGCCGCGGGCGAGCCGGCCGGACAGCAGCGCGCCGTCGCTGCCGGCGAGACCGACGGCCGCGCCGAGCAGCGGGTGGCCGGCGGCGTCCAGCCCGGCCCCGGACAGGTCGCCGCCGCGCCCGGCGCCGAGCCAGTAGCGCTGCCGCTGGAACGGGTACGTCGGCAGGTCCACCCGCCGCGCCGGCCGGCCCGCGAACGCGGCCGGCCAGTCCACCGCGACGCCCGCGACGTACGCCGCGGCAGCGGACGTGAGGAACCTGTCCCAGCCGCCTTCGCCGCGCCGCAGCGACCCGACCACGGCCGCGTCGCCGATGCCCAGCCCGTCGAGGGTCTCCTGCACGCCGACGGTCAGCACCGGGTGCGGGCTGGCCTCGATGAAGGCCCGGTGCCCGTCGCCGGCCAGCGCGGCGACGGCCCGGTCGAACCGCACCGGCTGGCGCAGGTTGCGGTACCAGTAGTCGGCGTCCAGGCCGGCCGTGTCCAGCGGGCAGGCGGTGACCGTCGAGTAGAACGCGACCGGCGCGCTGACCGGGCGGACGCCGGCCAGCCGGTCCAGCAGCGTGTCGCGGACGGCCTCGACCGCCGGTGAGTGCGACGCGTAGTCGACCGGGATCCGCCGCGCCCGTACACCGTTCGCCTCGCAGTCGGCGAACAGCTCGTCCAGCGCCGCGGTGTCGCCGGACACCACCGTCGACGCCGGCCCGTTGACCACCGCGACACCCAGCCGGCCGGCCCAGTGGGACAGCCGCGCCTCGACCTGCTCGGCCGGCAGCGCGACCGACAGCATGCCGCCCCGGCCGGCCAGCTCGGCCGCGATGACCTGGCTGCGCAGCGCGACGACCCGGGCCGCGTCGTCCAGCGACAGCGCGCCGGCGACGTACGCCGCGGCGATCTCGCCCTGCGAGTGCCCCACGACAGCGTCCGGCCGGACTCCGAACGAACGCCAGAGTTCGGCCAGCGAGACCAGGACCGCGAACAGCGCCGGCTGCACCACGTCGACCCGCTCCCGGTCCGGTCCGGCCGGCGCGCCGTCCAGCACGTCCAGCAGCGACCAGCCGACGTACGGGGCGAGCGCGTCGGCGCACGCCCGCAGCTGGCGGCGGAACACCGGGGAGGCCGCGCGCAGCCCGGCCGCCATCCCGAGCCACTGCGAGCCCTGGCCGGGGAACACGAACACGGTGCGGCCGGGAGCCGCGGCCACCCCTTGGGTGAGGCCGGCGCCGGGCTCGTCCCGGCCGACCGCGGCGAGCCCGTCCAGCAGGCTGTCCCGGTCGGTGCCGACGACCACGGCGCGGTGCGTGAACGCGGCCCGCGAGGTGACCAGGGACAGGCCGACCCCGGCCTGGTCGCAGTCCGGGTCGGCCGCCACCCGCGACCGCAGCCGCTGCGCCGCGTCCCGCAGCCCGGCCGCGTCCCGCGCCGACACCACCCAGGGAACGGCCTTCGCCCCACCGCCGGGTTCCCGGTCGGTCTCGCCGCCCGGTTCCCGGCCGGTCTCCGCGGCGGCCGGCACCTGGCGGGACCCGCCGGCCACCTCGCCGCGGGGCTCCGCAGGGGTCGGCCCGCCGCCGGGCTCCGCGCCGTCGCCTGCCCCGATAGCGGGCGGCTGTTCGAGGATGATGTGCGCGTTGGTGCCGCTGATGCCGAACGAGGAGACGCCGGCCCGCCGGGTCCGGCCGTCCGCCGGCCAGGGCACATTCTCGGTGAGTAGCGACACCGCGCCGGACGACCAGTCGACACGGGGTGATGGCTCGTCGGCGTGCAGCGTGCGCGGCAGCAACTCGTGCCGCAGCGCCATCACGACCTTGATCACGCCGGCTACGCCCGCGGCGGCCTGCGTGTGGCCGATGTTCGACTTCAGCGAGCCGAGCCGCAGCGGGCGGTCCGCCGGGCGCTCCCGGCCGTAGGTGGCCAGCAGCGCCTGAGCCTCGATCGGGTCGCCCAGGGTGGTGCCGGTGCCGTGCGCCTCCACGGCGTCCACATCGGACGGTTCGAGCCGCGCGCTGGCCAGCGCCTGCCGGATCAGCCGCTCCTGCGAGGGGCCGTTCGGGGCGGTGAGGCCGTTGCTGGCGCCGTCCTGGTTGGTGGCCGAGCCGCGCACCACCGCGAGCACCGGGTGGCCGCGCCGCACGGCGTCGGACAGCTGCTCCAGCACGACCATGCCGACGCCGTCCGCCCAGCCGGTGCCGTCCGCGGCCGCCGCGAACGCCTTGCACCGGCCGTCGGAGGCCAGCCCGCGCTGCCGGCTGAACTCCACGAACATGCCGGGCGTGCTCATCACGGTCGCGCCGCCGGCCACCGCCAGCGTGCACTCGCCGTGCCGGACGGCCTGGGTGGCCAGGTGCAGCGCCACGAGCGACGACGAGCACGCCGTGTCGACGGTGACGGCCGGCCCTTCGAGCCCGAGCGAGTAGGCCAGCCGGCCGGACGCGACGCTGGTCGTGCCGCCGGTCAGCAGGTAGCCGTCGGAGCCCTCGACCGGCTCGTGCAGGCGCGGGCCGTAGTCCTGGGCGGTCGCGCCGACGAAGACCCCGGTCCGGCTGCCGTGCAGCGTGGTCGGGTCGATGCCGGCCCGTTCCACCGCCTCCCACGTCGTTTCCAGCAGCAGCCGCTGCTGCGGGTCCATGGCGGCGGCCTCGCGCGGGCTGATGCCGAAGAAGCCGGCGTCGAACTCGTCGGCGTCGTACAGGAACCCGCCGTGCCGCGTGTAGGAGGTACCCGGCCGATCCGGGTCCGGGTCATAGAGGGCGTCCAGGTCCCAGCCGCGGTTGGTGGGGAACGGACCGATCGCGTCGGTGCCGTCGCGCACCAGCCGCCACAGCTCCTCGGGGGACGTCGCGCCGCCGGGGTAGCGGCAGGCCATGCCGACGATCGCGACCGGCTCGTCCCCGCCGGCAGCGCCCGCCGGGCCGGCCACCTCGGCCCGGTCGCCGGACAGTTCCGACCGCAGGTGCCGCAGCAGCGCGGCCGGGGTCGGGTGGTCGTAGACCAGCGTGTTCGGCAGCCGCAGGCCGGTCGCTCCGGCGAGCCGGTCGCTCAACTCGACGCCGGTCAGCGAGTCGAAGCCGAGCTCTTTGAACGTCAGCGCCGGGTCCACCGAGTCGGCCGGGTGGCCCAGCACCGCGGACACGCCCGCCCGGATGAGGTCGAGCAGCGCCCGGTCCCGGTCCACGGCGGGCAGGCCGGTGAGCCACGCCGCCGGCGCGGCGTCGGGGCCCGGACCGGCCGGGTCGCCGGCCTGGGCCGGCGTGGCGGCACCGGGAAGGACCACGACGGCGGCAGCGGCCGCGTCCGCCGGGGCGGTGATGGGCGCGGCGTCCAGCCAGTACCGCTGCCGCTGGAACGCGTACGTGGGCAGCCGCAGCCGTTGGTGCCGGCCGGTGAACGCGCGGTCCCAGCGCACCGGGACGCCGGCCACCCAGGCCCGGGCGAGTGCGGTCAGCAGCGTGTCGGGCTCGGGCCGGTCCCGGCGCAGCACGGACACCAGCACGGCGGCGGCCGCGCCGGCGTCGTGGTCGGGGTCGGCGGTCAGGCTCTCCCGCACCATGCCGGTGAGCACCGCGTCCGGCCCGAGCTCGACGTACGCGGTCACGTCGTGCGCGCGCAGGCAGCGCACGCCGTCGACGAACCGCACCGCGTGCCGCAGGTGTTCGGCCCAGTAGTCGGCGGACTGCAGTTGCGCGGCGGTGGCCGGCTGCCCGGTCCGGTTGGAGACGACCGGGACGGCCGGCGCAGTCGCGGGGTCGCTGGCCGGCGCCAGCGCCGTGGCGGCCACCCGGCGGAACTCGTCCAGGATCGCGTCCATGTGCGGCGAGTGGAACGCGTGGCTGACCCGCAGCTGCCGGGCCTTGTGGCCGGCCTCCCGGCACCGCTGCGCGACGTCCAGCACCGCATCCTGGTCGCCGGAGACCACCACCGAGCGCGGGCCGTTGACCGCCGCGATGCCGACCTGGTGCTCCCGGCCGGCCAGCAGCGCCAGCACCTCGTCCTCCGTGGCCTGCACCGACGCCATCGCCCCGTGGTCGGTGACCGACTGCATGAGCCGGCCGCGGGCGGCCACCAGCGCGGCGGCGACCGGCAGCGGCAGCGCGCCGGCTACGTGCGCGGCGGTCAGCTCGCCGATCGAATGGCCGATCAGCAGGTCCGGCCGCAGCCCCCAGGACTCGACCAGCCGGTGCAGCGCGACGCCGAGCGCGAACAGGGCCGGCTGCGTGAACGAGGTCTGGTCGAGCAGCGCGGCGTCGGCGGAGCCGGCCGCGGCGAACATGATTTCGCGCAGCGGCCGGCGCAGGTGCTGGTCGAGCTCGGCGCAGGTGGCGTCCAGGGCCGCGGTGAAGACCGGGTACCGCTCGTACAGCTCGCGGCCCATCCCGGCCCGCTGGCTGCCCTGGCCGGGGAAGAGGAACGCCAGCGTGGCCGGCCTGGCCCGCCCCTCGACGGTGGCGGCTGCCGGCCGCCCGTCGGCCAGCGCCGCGAGCCCTTCGGCGCCGCCGGGCCCGGTGCCGGCGAGCACGACCGCCCGGTGCTCGAACCGGGTCCGCGTGGTGGCCAGCGAGAAGCCCACGTCGGCGGGGTCGGCGTCCGGTCGGTCGGCGAGCATGTCGCGCAGCCGCCCGGCCTGCGCGCGCAGGGCCGCCTCCGTCCGGCCGGACACCACCCAGGGCAGCACCGGCGCCGGCGCGCCCGACCCGCCCGGCGCCGGTGTGCCCGGAGCGCCTGCCGCCGGTGCCGCGCCGGGGGGTTCGGAGAGGACGACGTGGCAGTTGGTGCCGCCCATGCCGAACGAGCTGACGCCGGCCAGCAGCGGGGCGTCCGGCCGCGGCCAGGGCGCCAGCTCGCCCTGGACCCGCAGGTTCAGCTCGTCGAGGGGGATGTTCGGGTGCGGCGTCTGGAAGTTGAGGCTGGCCGGCAGCTCCCGGTGCCGGATGCTCAGCGCGGCCTTGACCAGCCCGGTGATGCCGGCGGCGCCTTCCAGGTGGCCCACGTTGGTCTTCGCCGAGCCCACCCGCAGCGGCGAGCCGGCGGGCCGGGCCGAGCCGAGCGCGGCGCCGAGCGCGGCGGCCTCGACCGGGTCGCCGACCCGCGTCCCGGTGCCGTGCAGCTCGACGTACTGGATGTCGGCCGGGCGGACACCGGCCCGCTCGTGCGCCAGCCGCAGCACCCGTTCCTGGGCCGCCGGGCTCGGCACGGTCAGGCCTTCGGTGGTGCCGTCGTTGTTCACGGCGCTGGCCCGGATGACGCAGTAGATCGGGTCGCCGTCAGCGACGGCCACGGCGAGCGGCTTGAGCACGACCACCCCGCCGCCCTCGCCCCGGACGTACCCGTTCGCCCGCGCGTCGAAGGTATAGCACCGGCCGTCCGGCGAGAGACCGCCGAACTTCGCGGCGCCGACCGTGCTCTCCGGCACGAGGTTCAGGTTCACGCCGCCGGCCAGCGCCAGCGTGGTCTCGCCGCGACGCAGGCTCTCGCAGGCCAGGTGGACGGCGACCAGCGAGGACGACTGCGCGGCGTCGACGGTCATGCTCGGGCCGTGCAGGCCGAGCGTGTACGAGATCCGGTTGGCGATGATGCTGCGGTGTAGGCCGGTCACGGTGTGCGGGGTGATGGCCGTGGCGCCCCGCTGGTAGAGCAGGGTGGCGTAGTCGTCCCAGATCGCGGCCATGAAGACGCCGGTCGCGGCGCCGCGCAGGGTGGCCGGGACGACCGACGCGTCCTCCAGCGCCTCCCACGCCAGCTCCAGGGCCAGCCGCTGCTGCGGGTCCATCGAGACGGCTTCCCGCGGTGAGATCCCGAAGAAGCCGGGGTCGAAGAGGTCGACGCCCTCGACGTACCCGCCGTACCGGGTGTTGATCTTTCCGGGTGCGGCCGGGTCGGCCGCGAAGTAGGCGTCGGCGTCCCAGCGGTCGGCCGGGGTGACCGTGACCGCGTGCTGCCCGGCGCGCAGCAGCCGCCAGAACGCGTCCGGGTCGGGCGCGCCGGGCAGCCGGCAGGCCAGGCCGATCACCGCTACCGCGCCGTCGAGCGGGTGCTGCCCGGGCCCGCCGGCGGGGCTGACCTCGGAATCGGGGGAGCGCATCATCGAGGCTTCGCGTCCTTCTCGTCCGCTCGCGGCCCAGCCGGCCACCCCGCGGACGGGATGGCCGGCGACCGCACGATTCCCGAGGTTTGCCCCGGGCAGGTCACTGCTGCTGCGCAGCCCGCAGCTTGGCGATCTCACTCGGCAGCGGCGGGGTGCCGGCGCCGGCTACCTGGGCGGCCAACGGCTCCAGCGCCGCCAGGTCCGCGTCGGTCAGCTCGATCTCGGCGGCGCCGGCGTTCTCCTCCAGCCTGGACAGCCGCCGGGTGCCGGGGATCGGCACCACGGCCAGGCCGTGCACCTCCGACTGCCGCAGCAGCCAGGCGAGTGCGACCTGGCCCGGCGTGCACCCGTGCGCGGCGGCCACCTGCCGGACCGCGCCCAGCAGCGCGACGTTGTGCGCCGAGTTCTCGGTGTTGAACCGCGGCACGGCCTGCCGGAAGTCGTCCGGGGCCAGCCCCGCGGTCGACGTGTAGACGCCGGTCAGCATGCCGCGGCCGAGCGGGGAGTACGGGACGAACCCGGTGCCCAGCCCGGCGCAGGTCGACACCATGCCGGCCTCGGCGTGCCGGGTGAACAGCGACCATTCCAGCTGTACCGCCGCGATCGGGTGCACCTGCGCCGCCGCGGTCAGCTGGTCGGGGCCGAGGTTGGAGAGCCCGATGTGGCGGACCTTGCCGGCCTCGACCAACTCGGCCATCGCCGCCACCGTGTGCTCGACCGGCGTCTTCGGGTCGGGCAGGTGCAGGTAGTAGAGGTCGATGTAGTCGGTGCCGAGCCGGCGCAGGCTCGCCTCGCATGCCGCCTTGACGTAGTCGGCGTCGCCGCGGACGCCGACCGGCCGGCGGGTCTCCGGGTCGCGCAGCACGCCGAACTTGGTCGCCAGCACGACCTCGGCACGCGGCAGCCCGGCCAGGAACTCGCCGATCAGCGCCTCGTTCGCGCCGATGCCGTAGGCGTCGGACGTGTCCAGGAAGGTGACACCGAGGTCGATGGCCCGGCGCAGCGTGCGCATCGACTCGTCCCGGTCGGCCGGTCCGTAGAACTCGCTCATCCCCATGCAGCCCAGCCCGACGGCCGAGACCGTGGGGCCGGTCTTGCCCAGCGTGGTGGTGCGCATCGTCGTGATACCCCTTGTCCTAGCGTCGGAGGTCGATCGGTTCGCCGGCCCGGGCTGGGGCGGCGGCTGGGGCGCCGGCCGGATGGGCGGACCAGTGCCGGCGCAGGTGCGGCACGAAGTCGGCGGCACGCTCGTCCGGGAAGTGCAGCTTCGCGCCGTCGAGCTCGACCACGTCGGACGCCCCGGGGATCGTGTCGCGCAGCCAGTACGCCCAGGACAGCTCGAAGTGGATGTCGGCGGTGCCCCAGACGATCAGCGTCGGCACGGTGAGCCGGCGCAGGTCCGGCTCGATCGACAGCAGATCGGTCGGCGACAGCGAGCTGAGCAGCCGCTCGAAGTAGCGGCTGCCCGCCTCGGTGCCGGCGACCGGGGCCAGGTACGTCCGGATCATGTCCTCGGTGAGGTAGGACGGGTCCTGGTAGTTGCCGCCGAGGCTGTGCGGCGAGCGGGCCACGGCCGGGTTGGCCAGCATCTGCCCGGCCAGCGCGGCCAGCTTGCCGGCCTTGGCCGCCTCGACCGTGCCCCGGAACGCCTCGTTGGGGATGTTGTCATGCGCCTCGCAGTTGGTGATCGTGAACGTGTTCAGCCGCTCCGGGTGCCGGGTCGCGACGATCTGCGCGATGGCTCCGCCGGTGTCGTTCGCCACGAGGTCCACAGTGGACAGATCAAGCACGGCGCAGAAGCTCTCGATCGCGTCGGCGAACGAGCCCAGCGTCGGGTCGCCGCCGTGCGGCGGGCTGGCCCCGTGCCCGGGCAGGTCGGGCAGCAGGCAGCGGTAGCCGGCGCCGAGCAGCGCCACCGTGTTGCGCCAGAGGAAGCCGTTCGTGCCCAGGCCGTGGATGAACAGGACGGTCCGGCCGGTGCCGAATTCGGTGTAGCTGAGGTCACCGGAGTCGGTGCGCACCGACCGGCGGTGCGACTCGTACTCGGTACGGTCCATTGTGGACTCCCTTCAGCCCGCGCCGGTCGCGGGCACGTCGTCGAGCACGCTGATCGCCCGCTCCGGGCAGCCCGACACGCCGCGTAGGGCCCGCTCGCGCAGCTCGGGGGAGAGCTCGAACTCGCCCATCTCGTTGAAGCCCGACTCCTCGTTGACCACGTAGACCTCGGACACCAGCGCGGCGCACATGCCGTGCGCCATGCACTTGTCCGCGTCGACCCGTACCCGCATGGCGGTCACCAGCTCAGCGGGATCGCGTGGTAGCCGCGCACCGTGGTGTAGTGCCGGCCGAGGCTCTGCCCCGGTGTCACGCCGTAGCTCGGCACCCGGGCATGCCACTCCTCGACCGCCAGCCGGATCACCCGGCGGGCCAGGTGCATGCCGATGCACCGGTGCGGCCCGATGCCGAACACGAGTTGCCGGGTCGAGCTGCGGTCGAAGTCGACGTCGTGCGGGTCGTCGAACACCCGCGGGTCCATCCCGGACATCCCCCACGGGATCAGCACCAGGTCGCCCTTGCGCATCGTCACCCCGTGCCGCTCCACGTCCTGGACGACGATGCGGGCGGTGGCCGAGATCGGATCGTGCCGGATGAGCTCCTCGATGACGGCGGGGATCCGCTCCGGCTCGGCCGTCACCAGTTGCTGCACCTCCGGGTGCTCGGCCAGGTAGGCGAACACCACCGACAGCGCCGCGGTCGTCGTGTCGAACGCGGCGAGCATGTTCGTGAACGCCGCGTTGACCATCTCGTCCTGGGTCAGCTGCCGACCGTCGAAAGTGGACTTCAGCAGCTCGCTGAAGACGTCCCGGCCGATCGCGCCCTCCTCCCGGCGCCGGTCGATGGCGTCGGAGAAGAACTGGGTCAGCGGCTGGCTGGCCGCCCTGATCTCCTCGTCGTTGCGGGCCCGTGGCAGCGCCGCCCGCAGGAAGTGCTTGAACTCCAGGATGTCGGACAGGTACTCCCGCCCGATGCCGAAGGCGATCAGGAAGGCCTCCGCCGGCAGCGGGGTCAGCACGTCACGGACCAGCTCGCAGCTGCCGTTGCCGGAGACCTTCTCGATGGTGTCCACAGTGGCCTGTCGCAGCTGCGGCGTGATGTGGTTGACCACGCCGGGGCTGAACAGGTCCGACAGCGCGCGCCGCCACTTGCGGTGCTCGTCGCCGTCCAGCTGGATGGGGATCGACTTCTCGGCCATGATCTGGTGCGCCGGGATCGACAGCACCGCGTTGGAGAAGATCTCCGGCGTCCGCGCCGCCCACTCCATGTCCTCGAACCGGGTCAGCATCCAGTAGCCGCCGAGCTCCTCGGAGCGGACGATCGGCGCGTGGGCCTGGATCTCCTCGAACTGCGGCACCGGGTCCTGCTGCAGCCAGGGCTGGTACACGCTCCACTTGCAGATGCGTTCG
>JBBWZH010000093.1:0-3979 GCA_039648995.1 Mycobacteriales bacterium | reverse complement strand
CGCCGCCGCTCGGCCTGCTGCGCCGCCCTGACCTGCTCCCACCCGGGCAGCCCGGCAACCACACCCGCCGGTTGGGCGCCCCCCGGCTGGGTGCCGGCCGGTTGGGTGCCGGCCGGTTCGGCAGCCGCCGGCGGGGGAGGGGACGGGTCGGTAGCGGGGATCGTGCCGGCGACGTTGTCGCAGAGCGCGCGGAACGCCGTCAGCAGCGGGCGGTTGGCCGCGGACCCGACGCTGTGCTCCAGCGTGTCCAGGACCAGCGTCGAAAGGGTCAGCCCGGCCGCCGCTCCGGCGTTCCCGACCGGCGCTGCCGCCGGCGGAATGGCCCCATCGGCACGCACCCGCTCGGCGCAATGGGAAATAGCCCGCCCGGCCTGCGCGCGGAATTCGCTCCACAGTCGCGGGTCGGTGCCGAGCGGATTGCCGGCGGCCCGCAGCCGTGACTCCAGCCGGGCGAGTATGTCGTTCCGCCCCTCGGATAGTGCCGTCGCAACGAGCGTCTGGGTATCTGCCTCATCGGGGTGCATGCACGAGCCTCTTGCGCCTCTCGTCACCGGACGAATCAGCCTGGTTTCCGGCGCCCGGTCGGTCTTGGCACGGCCCACCGCGGCCCGTACCAGGACGTTGACCCGCACGCCGACCCCGGCCGGCCCGGGAGAGATGGATGCCGTCGCGCCGTTACCACGATTCCACCCGACCCGGCAGAGCAGGGAGCAGTTTGTGGCCGCTCCCGGACGACAATATTGGAGAACGATCGTCGGCGTTAGCTATGATTTTATAGCCGATCTGCCCGTTCGGCTCAGGCCCCGGTCCGATGAGGCATGGCGCCGCAAGAAAAGTATCTTCCAGGTCGGATCCCGATTGCAGCAGCCTCGGCCCGATCGAGGACGATTCCCGCGCCGCGACCACCGTCGACCGTGCTATTGCGTCCGCCGCTCAGCGTCCCGGCCACGTGCCCGCCGCCGTCGCCCTGCCGGCCACCGACCCGGCCGCGGCATCGCGGGCCCGCCAGCCCACCCCGGGCCGCCGGTCCCGCCCGCGGCGCCGGCCCCGCCCGCGGCGCCGACCGGCGACCGGTTCCGGGGGGCGTGGCGCCGCCGGTGGCGTAAACGTGCCGTAACCCGGACGACTTATTGACTGCGGCGCGGAAGCCTGCAATCTTCGAGCAACGTCACGCAATTTTTCGACATCACGCTGCCTGATTGCCGTCTCGAAGGTGAAACTTCGAGATGCGGGACGTGTCCGCCCAGTCCGTTCCAGCTGAGAGGGACGCGATGAAGCCCACACACGCCACCCATCGACCATCCGTCAGGCTCGCGACCAGCAGGTTCGCCGTCACCGCGATCGCCACCAGCCTGCTCACAGCCGGCGTCGTGGCCGTCACCGGGCCGGTCACGCCCGCGGCCGCGGCCGGCCCGAACCTGGCCGCGGGGAAGGTGGTCACCGCCAGCAGCACGAACGGCCCGTTCGGCACCGGCAACGCCAACGACGGCAACCAGGCCAGCTACTGGGAGAGCACGAACAACGTGTTCCCGCAGTGGATCCAGGTCGACCTGGGCGCGGGCACGCAGGTCAACGAGGTCGCGCTGGCGCTGCCGACCAGCTGGGAGGCCCGCACCCAGACGCTGTCCGTGCAGGGCAGCACCGACGGCGGCAGCTTCAGCCAGGTCGTCGGCTCGGCCGGCTACGCGTTCACCCCGGGTAACAGCAACCGCGTGGTGATCGACTTCGCCACCGTCGGCACCCGCTTCGTCCGGGTGAACATCACCGCCAACACCACCTGGCCGGCCGCGCAGGTATCGGAGTTCGAGGTCTACGGCACCGGGACCAACCCACCGCCACCGCCTCCGCCGGACGGCACCAACCTCGCGCTGAACAAGCCGGTCACCGCGTCCGGGGTGACGCAGAACTTCGTGGCGACCAACGCGAACGACGGCAACCTGGCCACCTACTGGGAGGGGCCCGGCTTCCCGCAGACGCTGACCGTCGACCTGGGCGCGAACGCCGCGCTGAGCCAGGTCGTGCTCAAGCTCAACCCGGACCCGATCTGGGGCACCCGCACGCAGACGATCCAGGTGCTCGGCCGTGACCAGGCCGGCACCGCGTTCACCACCCTCTCGTCGGCGGCCACGTACACGTTCAACCCCGGCACCGGCAACAGCGTGACGATCCCGGTGTCGGCGACCGACGCGGCCGTCCAGCTGCGGTTCACCGCGAACTCGGGCGCGCCCGGCGGCCAGGTCGCCGAGTTCCAGGTGTTCGGCACGCCGGCGCCGAACCCGGACCTGACCGTCACCGCCGTCACCGCCTCGCCGGCCTCGCCGGTGGAGACCACGGCGATCACGCTGACCGGCACGGTCCGCAACGCCGGCACCGCCCCGGCCGGCGCGACCAGCCTCAACTTCTACCTGGGCAGCACGCTCGCCGGCACCGCCGCGGTCGGCGGGCTCGCCGCCGGCGCGTCCGCCACGGTGACCGCGAACATCGGCCCCCGCGACGCCGGCAGCTACCAGCTCAGCGCGAAGGTCGACGAGTCCAACGGCGTCATCGAGCTGAACGAGGCCAACAACAGCTTCACCAACCCGACCGCGCTGGTGGTCACGCCGGTCGCCAGCTCCGACCTGATCCCGGCCACGGTCGGCTGGAGCCCGAGCACGCCGCAGACCGGCAGCGCGGTCACGTTCACCGTCGCCATCACCAACCAGGGCACCGTGGCCTCGGCCGCCGGCGCACACGGCATCACGCTGACCGTCCTCAATGGATCCGGTGCCGCGGTGGCCACGCTGACCGGCTCGGTCAGCGGCACGATCGGGGTCGGCGCGACCACGGCGCCGGTCAGCCTCGGGCCGTGGACCGCGGCGAACGGCCGCTACACGGTGCACGTGGTGCTGGCCACCGACGCCAACGAGCTGCCGGTCAAGGTGGCCAACAACACCATCGACAAGCCGCTGTTCGTGGGCCGCGGCGCGAACATGCCGTACGACATGTACGAGGCGGAGGACGGCGTGGTCGGCGGCGGCGCGACGGTCGTCGGTCCTAACCGGACGGTCGGCGACCTCGCGGGTGAGGCGTCCGGCCGGCGCGCGGTCACGCTCAACGGCAACGGCGCGTTCGTCGAGTGGACCACCCGGGCGGCCACCAACACGCTGGTGACCCGCTTCTCCATCCCGGACGCGGCGGGCGGCGGCGGCAACACCGCGACGCTGGACGTCTACGTCGACGGCACGTTCCTGAAGGCGATCACGCTCACCTCGCACTACGCCTGGCTCTACGGGTCGGAGGTGACGCCGAACAACTCGCCGGGCTCGGGCGGCCCGCGGCACATCTACGACGAGGCCAACATGCTGCTCGGCACGACCGTCCAGGCCGGGCACAAGATCAGGCTGCAGAAGGACGCGGCCAACGGCTCGCAGTACGCGATCGACTTCATCAACACCGAGCAGGCCACGCCGGTCGCGAACCCGGACCCGGCGCACTACGTGGTGCCGACCGGCTTCGGTCAGCAGGATGTGCAGAACGCACTGGACGCGGCCCGGCAGAACACCGCGATGCTCGGCGTCTACCTGCCGGCCGGTGACTACCAGACCAGCAACAAGTTCCAGCTCTTCGGCCGGCCGATCAAGGTGATCGGCGCCGGGCCCTGGTTCACCCGGTTCCTCGCACCGTCCAATCAGGACGGCACGGACGTCGGGTTCCGGGGCGATCCGACGGCGAGCGGCTCGACGTTCGCGAACTTCGCCTACTTCGGCAACTACACCTCGCGCATCGACGGGCCGGGCAAGGTGTTCGACTTCCAGAACACCACCGACATGCTGATCGACAACATCTGGGTCGAGCACATGATCTGCATGTACTGGGGCACGAACACGGACCGCACCACGATCCGCAACTCGCGCATCCGCGACACGTTCGCCGACGGCATCAACATGACCAACGGCAGCACCGGCAACCTCGTGTCCAACAACGACGCGCGGGCCACCGG
>JBBWZH010000049.1:0-15208 GCA_039648995.1 Mycobacteriales bacterium | reverse complement strand
CGTACGCGGACAGCAGCTCCGGGTCGCCGTTGCGGACGCTGCGCACCGGCCCGACCTGGCCCGGGTAGCGGCTGGCGAAGACCGCGACCAGCCGGGTGGCGCCGCCCTCGACCTGCTCGACGTAGACAACGTCGGCCGAGTCCAGGCCGAGCTGCGGCCGGCCGGCGGAGGTGTTGTCGATCTTCACGGCCAGCACCGGGCCGCGCGGCACGCCCGGGCGACCGGTCAGCGGGTTGGTGGCCGGCGGCTTCGGGGCCGGCTTCGGCGCGGGGGTGGTGGTCGGTATGGCCAACGTCGTGGTGGCCGGCGCGGCGGGCGCGGCCGGCGGCGACGCGTGCGAGCAGGCGCCGATCGTGATCGCGGCGGTCAGCATCGTGACACCCCGCCAGCCGGGATGCCGGGTTGGTAGCCGCACTCGCACCGTCCCTTCGTCCGCCGAGCCCCCAGGGTTCATCGGCCGGTGGTCGCCCCACCTGCTGGGTAACGGGAGCGGCGGGGAGCCGGTTCACGTCGGCGCGGCACCGCGGCCGGTTCGATGCCGCGCGACGGTCCGCCGGCCCGCCCCGGCGACCTACTTCGACGGCTGCGGCGTGCTGCACTTCACCTTCGGGTTGACGCCGACGTAGTTCAGCGGGCCGGCGACGATCGTCACCAGCGTCGTACCGACCTTCGCGCAGCTGGGCTTGGAATCGCCTCCCAGGTAGTGCCGCTGGCCGGCCGCGGCGAGGCCGATGACCAGCCAGATCACGACGACTATCGACCCGATGCGCATGCTGACTCCCGACATCGCGGACTGACGCGACGGCGTGGACCACTCCGGTCGCGCCGAGATGATCCCCTACCGGAGGGTGTCTCAACCACCCACCGTGGTCGGACCGGGTGCGGGGCGGCGGGCCGCGGTCGCCGGCGGGACGGTGTCATCGATCTCGAAGAACGTCGGCAGCGGGCGCCGGCCGCCGAGCCGGAGCAGCCGGGGCAGCCGCCGGCGGCGCAGCGCGGCGGTGTCGCGGACCGCGTCGTTGTAGAAGCGCCTGGCCAGCGCCACCCGGCGGGCGGCGTCGGCCAGGTCGGTCAGCAGCGCCGCGTCGAGGTCCGGCGGGATGCCGTGCAGCGCGCGGCTGAGGTCGTTCTCGGCCGCCTCCCGGCTGATCGTGTCGGCGTCCAGCGATGCCCTGGCCACCGCCCGCAACTGCGCCGCGCGGGCCTCGCCCAGGGACGCCACCGACCGGTCCACCAGCGCCTGCAGCGCCGCCGCCCGGCGTACCAGCTGGGCGTCGAGGGAGGCACGGGCGGCGTCGACCCGCCCGTGCAGCCGGTCGACCCGGGTCGCGGTCCACGTGATCCAGGTCGCGAACACCACCACGACCGCCACCACGGTCACCACCGTGCCCACAGCGCCTGATGCTAGGACGTCACCCGCGGCCACGCCGCACGGGTGCCCGGACCGTCACGTCTCGGCGGTCACGGCCTGCGGGACGGTCGCCATGACCGTTTCGTACACGTCGAGCACCTGCGCCGCGACCACCCGCCAGTCGTACGGCGCCACCACCTCGCTGCCGACCACGCTGAGCTCGGCCCGCCGCGCCGGGTCGTCCAGCAGCACGGCCACCGCCGCCGCCAGCGGGGCCGGCTCGCCGGTCGGCACCAGCACGCCGGCCCGGCCGTCGGCCAGCACCCGGCGGAACGCGTCCAGGTCGCTGGCCACGATCGGGGTGCCCGCCGCCATCGCCTCCAGCAGGATGATGCCGAAGCTCTCGCCGCCCAGGTTGGGCGCGCAGTAGAGATCCACCGAGCGCAGCATCCGGGCCTTGGCCTCCTCGCTGACCTGGCCGAGCAGGTCGACCCGGCCGGCCAGCGGGGGCGGCAGCGCGGCGCCGAAGTCGTCCGCGTCGCCGCGGCCGGCGACCAGCAGGCGCAGCCCGGGCCGGCCGGGGGCGAGCGTGGCCAGCGCGGACAGCAGCACGGTCATGCCCTTGCGCGGCTCGTCGTAGCGGCCGATGAAGCCGATCGTGCCGCCGTCGCGCGGGTAGCCGTCCAGCGGCACGGCACCGGCGAACTTGGCCACCGCGACGCCGTTCGGGATCTCCACCGCGTCTCCGCCGAGGTGCTCGACCTGCACCTGCCTGGCCGCTCCTGAGACCGCGATCCGGCCGCCGATCTTCTCCATGAACGGCTGCAGCAGGCTGCCGGCCGCGGCCAGCGAGCGGGACCGGATCATCGCCGTGTGGAACGTGGCCACCAGCGGACCGCGGGCCAGCATGCAGGCCAGCAGCGACAGGCTCGGTGTGGCCGGCTCGTGCACGTGCAGCACGTCGAACTTGCCCTCACGCAGCCAGCGCCGCACCCGGGCCGCGGCCACCGGGCCGAACTGCAGCCGGGCCACCGAGCCGTTGTAGCGCACCGGCACCGCCCGGCCGGCCGCCACCACGTACGGCGGCACCGGGGTGTCGTCGTCGGCCGGGGCCAGCACCGAGACCCGGTGGCCGAGGCCCAGCAGCGTCTCGGCCAGGTCCCGGACGTGGGCCTGGACGCCGCCGGGGATGTCCCAGGAGTACGGGCAGACCAGCCCGACACGCATCTGCTCAGGCCTCCGCGGGATCGGGCACCGGGTCGGAGGCCGCCGCACCGCGCCCGTTCCCGGCCACCGGCCCGGGCCGGACGGGTGCCGGCGCGGCCGGTTCCGGCGGGCCGCCCGGCGCCGCGGCGGGCCGCGGCTGGCGGGCGGGGTCGAGGTCGGCCAGCCAGAGGCGCTGCAGCATGTGCCAGTCGGCCGGGTGCTCGGCGATGTCGGCGGCGAAGACGTCGGCCAGGGCCTGGGTGGCGGCGTGCACGCGCTCGCGCAGCGGGCCGGTGGCCGGGATGTGCAGCGGCGGGTGCACCCGCTGGGCCCAGCCGGCGCCGTCGAACCACAGGCCGACCGGGATCAGCGCGGCGCCGGTGGTGGCGGCCAGCAGCGCGGGGCCGGCCGGCATCTTGGTCCGCTCGCCGAAGAACGTGACCTCCACCCCGCCCTTGGTCAGGTCCCGGTCGCCGAGCAGGCAGATCACGCCGCCTGCGCGCAGCCGCTCGGTCAGCACGTCCGACGGCGACCGGTCCCCGCCGGACAGCGGGATGACCTCCATGCCGAGGCTCTCCCGGTAGGCCATGAACCGGCGGAACAGCGACTCAGGCTTCAGCCGCTCGGCCACGGTGGCGAACGTCCCGCTGCGGGCGACCAGCCAGACGGCCGCCACGTCCCAGTTGCCGCTGTGCGGCAGCGCCAGGATCGCGCCCTTCCCGGCGGCGATCGCCGCGTCGATGTTCTCCGCGCCGACCGTGCCGGCCTCGGCACCGGCCACCGCCCTGGCCCGCAGCACCGGCAGCCGGAACACCTCCAGCCAGTACCGGGCGTACGACCGCATCGCGTGGCGGGTCAGCGCGTCCAGGTCGGCGTCGGGCATGGCCGGGCCGACCACCCGGCGCAGGTTGGACCGCAGCCGCCGCACGCCGCGACCCTGCCGGCGGCAGGCGAGGTCGGCGAAGATCCGGAACCCGGCCGCCGCCAGCCGGTGCGGCAGCGCCTTGACCAGCGCCCAGCCGGCGGCGAAGGCGAGATCGATCAGCCGCTCCCGCAGCTTCCCCACCATCGGCCGTGCCGCGGTCACGCGGGACGCGCCGGACCGGTCGGCGCGACCGGTGCCACCCCGCCGGACCCCCCGGGCGCCGCCCCACCCGGCGCCGCGTTGGCCGGCCCCGCCCCACCCGGCGCCGCGTTGGCCGGCGCCGCGGGCTCACCGACGGGCGGGTTGCCGGCGCCAGCCGCCACACCAGCCGGCGGCGCCACATCACCCGACGGCGCCGGACCAGCCGGCGGCGCCGAAGCAGCGGGCGGGCCGAGCGGCAGCGGGCCGGCCGCCGCCGACTGCCGGTACACCACGACCACCCGCTGCCCGACCGTGATCGCGCTCAGCCCGACCAGCAGCCAGAGCGCGAACGCCTGTACGTAGGGCACCCCGAGCCCGTCCAGCCCGGTGCCGACCAGCGCGATGATCAGCCGCTCGGCCCGCTCGGCCACGCCCACGTTGGCGGTCAGCCCGATGCCCTCGGCCCGCGCCTTCACGTACGAGGTGAGCGAGCCGAGCACCAGGCAGAGCAGGCAGGCCAGCACCAGCCCGCGCGACCCCCCGCGGCCGGCGAACCACCACGTCAGCGACCCGAACACGGCCGCGTCGGCGACCCGGTCGGCGGTGGAGTCGAGCACCGCGCCGAACCGGGTGCTGACCCCCCGCGCCCGGGCCACCGCGCCGTCGACCATGTCGAGCATCACGAAGCACCAGATGACCAGCGTGCCGACGAAGAACCGGCCGTTGCAGAAGAAGGCGAGCGCGCCGCCGACGGCGCCGAGCGTGCCGATGATCGTGATCGCGTCCGGGGTCACCCCGGCCCGAGCCAGCCGGGCTCCCAGCGGGACGAGCGCCCGGGAGATCGAGGGCCGGGCGAAGACGTTCAGCATGGCCGTCCGTTTCCGAAGAGATCCTGTTGACCCACGATAGTGCTCGGCCTGCCGCCGGTTCCGGCTCCCGCGCGGGCGGCCGCCGGGTTTCGGCTGATATGCGCGGGCCGGCCGGGCACCGGCCGGCGCGGGTCGTCGCCGGGGGTACGGCCGATGGCGTGAGCCGACGGCTCGGTGAACGGCGGTTGTCCTCCGGAGGCTTGTCGGTAACGCCGGAAGGGTGTCGAATCGCGGGATCGCCGGGTAGTGCTGAGCGCCGGGTCGTGCTGGCAGTCTGGAGGGTGATCATGTCGTCGAAAGGGGCCGGCAAGAGCGCGGACAAAGGGGCGGTGGCCGCGGTCGCGGCGGTCGACCGCCCCGAGAACATCCGCAACATCGCCATCGTCGGTCATTCCGGGTCCGGGAAGACCACGCTGGTCGAGGCGTTGTTGCACGCCACCGCGACGATCGGCCGGATGGGCACCGTCCCGGACGGGACCACGGTGAGTGACTTCGACCCGGCCGAAGTGAGGCAGCAGCGGTCGGTGTCGCTCTCTGTGGCCCCGCTGGAGCACGACGGGGTGAAGATCAACCTGCTGGACACACCCGGGTACGCGGACTTCGTCGGTGAGCTGCGGGCCGGGTTGCGGGCCGCCGACGCCGCCCTGTTCGTGGTGTCCGCCGTCGACGGGGTGGACGCCACCACGGTCGCGCTCTGGGAGGAGTGCGCCTCGATCGGCATGCCGCGCGCCGTCGTGATCACCCGGCTGGACCACCAGCGGGCCGACTTCGACGAGTCGGTCGCGGTCTGCCAGCGCGTCTTCGGCGACAGCGTGCTGCCGCTGTACCTCCCGCTGGCCGGGGAGGACGGCACCGTGGCCGGGCTGATCGGGCTGCTGTCCCGCAAGGTGTACGACTACTCGGACGGTTACCCGCCCAAGGAGCGTGAGCCCGACGCGGAGCATGTCGAGCTGATCGACACCGCCCGCAACGCGCTGATCGAGGGCATCATCGCCGAGAGCGAGGACGAGTCCCTGATGGACCGGTACCTCGGCGGCGAGGACATCGGTGTGGACGTGCTGGTGGACGACCTGGAGACGGCGGTCGCGCGGGGCTCGTTCTACCCGGTGCTGGCCACCGCCGCCGTCACCGGCGTCGGCCTGCACGCCCTGCTCGAGGTGCTGACCAGCGGTTTCCCCTCGCCGCTGGAGCACGACCTGCCTCCGGTGGCCGGCGTGGACGGCAGCCCCAAGGAGCCGCTGAAGTGCGACCCGGCCGGCCCGCTGGTGGCCGAGGTCGTCAAGACGACCGTCGACCCGTACGTGGGCCGCGTCTCGCTGGTCCGGGTGTTCTCCGGCACGCTGCGCCAGGACGTCGCGATCCACGTCTCCGGGCACGGGCTGGCCGAGCGCGGCCACGAGGACCACGACGTGGACGAGCGGCTGGGCCACCTGTTCTCCCCGCTCGGCGCCACCCTGCGGCCGGTCAGCCACTGCGTGGCCGGCGATATCTGCGCGGTGACCAAGCTGACCTCGGCCGAGACCGGCGACACGATCTCCGGCAAGGAGACGCCGCTGCTGATCGCGCCGTGGGAGATGCCCGAGCCGCTGCTGCCGGTGGCCGTCCAGGCGAAGACCCGCAGCGACGAGGACGCCCTGGCCAAGGGACTGACCAAGCTGACCGCCGGCGACCCGACGCTGCGGCTGGAGCGCAACCCGGAGACGCACCAGCTGGTGCTGTGGTGCATGGGCGAGGCGCACGCCGACGTATTGCTCGACCGGCTGCGCGACCAGGGTGTGGAGCTGAGCACGGTGCCGGTGATCGTGCCGCTGCGGGAGACGTTCGCCGGCAAGGCGACCGCGCACGGCCGGCACGTGAAGCAGTCCGGCGGGCACGGCCAGTACGCCGTCTGCGACATCGAGGTCGAGCCGCTGGATCGCGGCGGCGGCTTCGAGTTCGTCGTCAAGATCGTCGGCGGGTCCGTCCCGACCCAGTTCATCCCGTCCGTGGAGAAGGGCGTGCGGGCGCAGATGGAGCGCGGGGTCACGGCCGGCTTCCCGCTGGTCGACCTCCGGGTGACGCTGGTCGACGGCAAGGCGCACAGCGTGGACTCGTCCGACGCGGCGTTCCAGACCGCGGGTGCGCTGGCCATGCGGGAGGCGGCGAAGTCCAGCAAGATCTCGTTGCTGGAGCCGGTGCACGCGGTGACGGTCACGGTGCCGGACGAGTACGTCGGCGCGGTGATGAGCGACCTGTCCGGGCGGCGCGGCCGGGTCACCGGCACCGAGTCGGTCGGCGGCGAGCGCAGCCGGGTCAGCGCGGAGGTGCCGGAGATCGAGCTGGTGCGGTACGCGGTCGACCTGCGCGCGCTGTCCGCGGGCACCGGCCGGTTCACCCGGACCTACGTGCGGCACGACCCGATGCCGGACTACGAGGCACAAAAGGCACTGGCCGCCGTCGCGGAGGCCTGAGCGGCCAAGTACCCCGCGGCCTCCTGCGCTCCGCTCCTCGGTCGCCGGGGCTCCCTGCGATGCTCACTCCGGAGACCGCCGCATGCGCGGGCGGCGTCAACCCCCCGACGCGGCGCGGCGTCCTGCACGGTAGTTCCAGCGGCGTTGGGCGGCTGGAACGTCTCAGGGGGGTTGCCATGCCAACCACGATGTTCCGCCGGCTGCGGGCCGTTGCGATCGCGGGTGTGGCGGTGGTGGCCGCGGTGCTCGCCGCGGCCTCGCCGGCCGCCGCACTGCCAGCGTTCGGCACCGCGCCGGTGAGTCTGCCCGGCTCCGGCGGCGCCGGGCCGGGGCACCAGGTCACGATCCAGTCGGTGGTCGTCGGCCGGCATGACGGCGAGGGTTTCGACCGGGTCGTCTTCACCATCGCCAACGGCCTGCCGACGGTCAGCGTGGGGTACGTGTCGCAGGTGACCGCGGACCCGTCCGGTAAGCCGGTGCCGCTGCTGGGCACCGCGTTCCTGCAGGTGACGATGCGGGCGACGACCGCCGGCTCGCCGCAGCAGACGATCAACCCGGCCGGCTTCCTGGCGCTGCGGCAGGTCAAGGGCGCGGGCTCCTTCGAGGCGGTCACCTCCTACGGGCTCGGGCAGGCGACGAAGGCCGGCTTCCGGGTGTTCACGCTGACCGGCCCGAACCGGGTCGTGATCGACGTGGCCACGCCGGCCCGCACCGCACGGCACTGACCGACCGGCCCGGCCGGCCCGCGGACGCGGCCCGGCCGGGCCGTTTGGTGCGGCCCCGCCGGGCCGATGGATGCGCCCCGCCGAGCGGGTGGGCCGGCGGACGCGCGCCGGCCGGCGGCCGCGGTCGGGCCGCATCGGCGGCTGCCGACGCGGGCCGGACGGAGGGCTGAGCGGGCGGGCGGCTAGCCGGTGGGCGGGTGGGCCGGCCAGGCCTCGGCCAGCAGTGTCCGGGTGTCGGACAGCAGCTGCGGGAGCACCTTGGTCTGCCCCACCACCGGCATGAAGTTGGTGTCGCCGCCCCAGCGCGGCACGACGTGCTGGTGCAGGTGCTCGGCGATCCCGGCGCCGGCCACCGAGCCCTGGTTCAGCCCGATGTTGAACCCGTGCGCGCCGCCGACCTGCCGGATCGTCCGCATCGCCGACTGCGTGAAAACGGCCAGCTCGGCGCACTCGGGCGTGGTCAGATCGGTGAGGTCGGCGACGTGCCGGTACGGCACGGTGAGCAGGTGGCCCGAGTTGTACGGGTAGAGGTTCAGCACCGCGTAGACCAGCTCACCCCGCGCCACCACCAGGCCGTCCTCGTCGGAGAGCGCCGGGATCCGGCAGAACGGGCATTCCCCCGTCGACTGCGGCTTGCCCTCGCCGCGGATGTACGCCATCCGGTGCGGCGTCCAGAGCCGGCCGAACGCGTCCGGCTCCCCCACCCCGCGCTGCCGCACCACCTCGGCCGGCTGGGTCTCGCCGTTACCCCGGCCCTGCGACACAGCATGTCTCCTTCGGCCCGGAGCTCCCGACGCCCTGATGTTAGGGCGGCGGCCCGACCCGCGGAGCCGTGGGTCACGCGTCCCGGCGCAGGAACAGCACGGTGCCCAGGACGATCGCGCCGGCGGCGTACCCGGCGAGCACGCCCAGCCCGGCCCAGGGCCCGATCGGCAGCGTGTCCAGGTGCTTGGTCGCCTGGATGGACAGGCCCGCGGTCATCGGCGCCAGCTCCTGCAGCCGGTCCCGCCAGTGCTCGTCGCTCATCAGCCCGGCGATGATCGCCGGCACCAGCAGCAGCCCGAGCATCGTGCTGATCGCCGCGGCGCTGCGCCGGACGGTGACCGCCACCCCGACGCTGAACAGCGCGAGCAGGCCGAGGTACAGCACGCTGCCCAGGAACGCCCGGCCGGTGGGCCACTGGGCCAGCGACATCGGCGGGTAGCCGGCGGCCGGCGTGAACCCCCTGCCGGGCAGCCAGAGCCGGCCGACCAGCAGCGGGCCGAGCACCGACAGCGCCGCCGCCGGCAGCACGGCCGCGGTGACCACGGCCAGCTTCGCCGCCAGCACCGCGGCCCGGTTCGGGGTGGCCGCCAGCGTGGCCCTGATCATCATCGTGTCGTACTCGGCGGTGACCACCAGGACGGACAGCAACACGACGGCGACCTGCCCCAGGTAGACCCCGGACAGCGCGGTCAGCGTGGTGTCCAGGTCGCAGCGGCGGCCGGCCGGGCAGCTGGCCGGGTCCATCCCGCCGACCGTCCAGACGCTGACCGCCCAGGTCAACACGACGATGGCGAGCACCGCCCAGCCGTTGGCGGGGACCGTGCGCAGCTTGGTCCACTCGGCCCGGAGCACCCGCGGCAGCCGCCCCGGGACCACCGGGCCCGGCCACCGGCGGCCGGCCCACTCGCCCCCGGCCCGCTGGCGGTCGGACCGCTCTCGCCCGGCCCGCCGACGGCCGGCCCGCTGGCGGTCGGAACGCCGGCCGTCGGCGGGCTCGTCGGCCGGCTGATGCCCGGCCCGCTGGTCGGCGCGCTGGCGGTCGGACCGCCGGCCGGACCGCTGGACGCCGGTCACGCGTCCCGCCGGCGGAGCAGCCAGAACGCCAGGCCCAGCGCCACCGCCGCCCAGCCGCAGAGCACCGCGAAACCGGGCCACGGCGCGATCGGGGTGTCGAACTGTTCGCGGGTCTGCTGGATCGCCAGCCCGGCCAGCGGGGTGGCCCGGTTGATCAACTTCGCCGCCGCCAGCGACAGGTTCCCGGCGATCAGCTGCGGCACCAGGATCAGCGCCAGGACCAGCGTGATCGCCCCGGCGGAACGCCGCAGGATGGTGCCGATGCCGAAGCTGAGCAGCGCGAACACGGCCAGGAACAGCCCGGTGCCGACGACCGCCCGAAGCACCGGCCCCTCGGTGAGCGACCGGTACGGGTAGCCCGGTGGCCGGAAGCCGTTGCGGTGCAGCGTCGGCTGGGTGACCAGGAACGCGATCACGGCGGCCAGCACGCCGGTGCCGAACGCGGCAGCCGCGACCACGGCCGCTTTCGCCGTGAACACCCGCACCCGGCGCGGGTTGGCGGCGAACGTGGTCCGGATGATCCCGGTCCGGTACTCCGAGGTCGCGAACAGCACGCCCAGCACCGCGATCGCGATCAGCCCCACCTCCACACCGGACAGGCTGTTCTTGACGGTGTCGGCGCCGCCCTGGTTCTCCTCCGGCGCGACACCGCGGACGTCGCCCGAGCCGGTGACCGTGAACACGCCGGCTGCCTCCGTCGAGGTGCCGGGCACCGGCGGGGTGAAGCCGTCCGGCAGGCCCGGCCCGCCCGGCCGCGTCTCCAGCCCGCCGATGTCCTCGTCCCGCCAGGCACCGGGTGCCAGCGCGCCGGCGCCGGTCCGCGCGGCCACGTTGTCGAACGTCGCCCGGCCGACGGTTTCGTCCGGTCCGGCGTCGACGCTGTGGCCGTGCTGCACGATCTTGAGCCTGGGCGGCGAGGTGACGAACAGGCCGACCTCGACCGACCTCGGCAGGGCCAGGGTGCCGCTGGCCACCTGGGTCCAGGTCACCCCGTCGGTCGACTCCGCGCCGGTGACCAGCTGACCGGCCCGGGTGATCCGGAGCCAGCGGGGCGCGCCGTCGGAGCTGCCGGCCGTGTCCGGCCGGGCGAAGTCGACCTGCCAGCGCACCCCGTGCCGGGGGGTGAGCATGAGCGCGGCGTACCGGGCGCCGGGCGTGCTGGACGCCTTGATCATCACTCCGGCCTTGGCCGACTCCTCGCTGTCGGCCTGCGAGCCGACCCGGGCGGTGATGCTGCCGTCGCCGGTCAGCGTGCGGTGCACGAAATGGAACCGGTCCAGATACTGCGGGCCGCTGCCGTGGACGGCGACCCGCATGCCGTTCACGTTGAGCAATGAGACGACGATGGTCAGCCCGACCGCGAACAGCAGGACGATCGCGGTGCTGCGGACCGACGTCAGCTTCGTCCACTCCGCCCGCAGCAGCCGGCTGAAGCCGTCCCGGCCGCCCGGCGCGGGCGCGGGCGGGGCCGGCCGGGTGGGCGTGCCGGTGGCGGTCATGATGCGGCCTCGGTAGTGGGCGCAGCGAGCGCCGGCGAGCGCGGAGCGGAGCGGAGGAGGTCGCCGGGAGAGGCGGTCATGCCGGCACCGCGGCCGTCTCGCCGGTGCCGGCGGCGTACTCGACCGCGTCCCGGGTGAGCTCCATGTAGGCCTCCTCCAGCGACGCCCGGTGCTGGGCCAGCTCGGAGAAGGGCACCCCGGCGGCGCTGAGCACGGCCACGATGCGCTCCGCGGGCAGTTCGCTGACCGTGATCACGTCCCGGTCGGTGGACGCGACCGTGGCGCCGGCGTTGGCCAGCGCGGTCATCGCGTCGGTCCGGTGCGCGGTACGCAGCAGCACCCGCTCGCCGGACGCGGCCGCGAGCAGGTCACGCACGCTGGTGTCGGCGATCAGCCGGCCGCGGCCGATCACGATCAGGTGGTCGGCGCTGTCTTCGAGCTCGCTCATCAGGTGGCTGGAGATCAGCACCGCCCGCCCCTCGGCGGCCAGTGAGCGCAGGAAGCCGCGGATCCACCGGATGCCCTCCGGGTCCAGCCCGTTCACCGGCTCGTCGAACATCAGCACCGGCGGGTCGCCGATCAGCGCGGCGGCGATGCCCAGGCGCTGCTTCATGCCGAGGGAGAAGCCGCCGGCCCGCCGCCGGGCGACCTCGCGCAGGCCGACCAGGTCGAGCACCTGGTCCACCCGGTCGCGCGGCAGGCCGTTGCTCTGCGCCAGCCAGAGCAGGTGGTCGCGGGCGCGGCGGCCCGGGTGCACCGCGCCGGCGTCGAGCAGCGCGCCGACCTGGCGCAGCGGGCTGTGCAGGCTGCGGTACGGGCGCCCGCCGATCAGCGCGGCGCCCCGGTCCGGCGCGTCCAGCCCGAGGATCATCCGCATGGTGGTGGACTTGCCGGCCCCGTTGGGTCCGACGAACCCGGTCACCCGACCGGCGCCGACGGTGAACGACAGGCCGTCGACCGCGGCTACCCGGCCGTACCGCTTGGTCAGCTCCCGGGCCTCGATGCTGGCGCCGGCCTGCCCGGCGGAAGGAGAAAGTGTCACGCCGCAGACCGTACGAAGCCGGGCCGCGAGGTTCGTCCCGCTGCTGGGCCGTTTCCGTCTCCCCCGGCAGGGTGATGCCCGGCTGCCGGCGTCCCATCGCCGGGTGATCGGCAACCGGCTGGGCCGGGGGACGCCAACCGGCCCGGTTCCCCCGACAATGACTCCGTGAGGACGCCGTGACGCCCGGTGCGGAGCCGGTCAGCG
Organism: Mycobacteriales bacterium; assembly: GCA_039648995.1. Lineage (GTDB taxonomy): Bacteria > Actinomycetota > Actinomycetes > Mycobacteriales > CADCTP01 > JBBWZH01. The sequence continues at coordinate 2,957 of JBBWZH010000049.1, read as the reverse complement.
GGCTGCGTGCGCTGGCCGGCGCCCGGCTGGCCGCGGCGCGCCGGGTCATGGCGGCGCCGGAGTGGCCGGCCACCGCGGCCGGGCTGCTCGCCCTGGCGGCCGTGGTCGAGGTGCTGATCCAGGCCGACCCGGGCAGCGACCGCATCGCCGGACCCGCGCTGCCACCCGCGCTGCTGCTCGCGGTGGGCAGCACGCTGCCGCTGGCACTGGCCCGCGGCCGGCTGCTGCCCGCCGCGGTAGCGGTCGCCGTCGCGGTCGTGTTCACCGTGCTCGCCGGCTATCCGCTGACCGCCGCCGCGGTGGCCGCGCTGGCCGCGGCGCTGTACCTGGTCGGGCGGCACCGCTCCCGGTGGGCGGCGGCGCTGTTGCTGCTGCCGTTCCTGCTGCTGGCGGCGATCATGGTCGTCGCGCCCAGCCTGTCCGGCACCAAGATGGCATGCTCGGGCGGCACGCTGCTGGGGCCGCCGGGCGGCTGCACCCCCGTCGAACTGGCCCAGCCCGGCCCGGCCTGCCCGCTGCCGCGGGTGGCGACCTCCTCGATCGGCGGCCGCCTGGTCTGCGGGCCGCCGGACGACCCGGGCTCGCGGTTGTCGGCGGTGCTGCTGCTGGCGCTGGCGGTGACCGCCACCGGGGTCGGCCGGGCCCGCCGGCTGCGCGGCGAGGCGGTGGCCCGGGACGCGTCCTCGCGGGCGGTGGCCGACAGCCTGGTCGAGCACGCGGCCCGCGGGGTCCGCGCCAAGATCGCCCGTGAGCTGCACGACGTGGTCGCCCACCACATCTCGCTGATCGCGGTGCAGGCCGAGGCGGCCCGGCTGACCACCGGCGGGATGCCCACCGAGGGCGCCAAGCGGCTGGTCGCGATCGGGGACACCGCTCGGCAGGCGCTGACCGAGATGCGCCGGCTGCTGGACGTGCTGCGCGATGACGCAGGCACCGAGATGACCCGGCAGCCGCAGCCGGGGGTCGCGCAGTTGGTCGAGCTGATCGACGAGGCCCGCGATTCCGGGCCGGCCGGCGTCCGGTTGATCGTCCGCGGGCCGGCCCGGCCGCTGGACCCGGGCGTCGAGCTGACCGCGTACCGGATCGTGCAGGAGGCGCTGACCAACGCCCGCCGGCACGCCGCGGGCGCCGCGGTGGATGTCGAGCTGCGCTACACCCCGGACGCGCTGCTGATCCGGATCCGGGACAACGGGCCCGGTCCGGCCGCCCGGACCGGCCGGACCGCCGGCGGCCGCGCCGGCACCGCGTCGGGCACCGGGTACGGCCTGGACGGGATGCGCGAGCGGGCCGCGATGGTCGGCGGCACGCTGCGGGCCGGCCCGGCGGCGGCCAGCGGCTTCCTGGTCGAGGCAGTGCTGCCGGCGGGCGAGCGCGGATGACCGGGCCGATCCGGGTCGTGGTGGTGGATGACCAGGACATGGTGCGCAGCGCGTTCGGCGCGCTGCTGGCGACCCAGCCGGACTTCACCGTCGTCGGGCAGGCCGCGGACGGCGCCGCCGCGATCGTCGCCTGCCGGCAGGCCCGGCCGGACGTGGTGCTGATGGACGTCCGGATGCCGGTACTGCAGGGGATCGAGGCGACCCGGGGGATCGTGGCGGTGTCGGCCGGCGGCGGGCCCCGGATCGTGATCCTGACCACGTTCGACCTGGATGAGCACGTGTACGACGCGCTCGCCGCCGGCGCCAGCGGCTTCCTGCTCAAGGAGGTGACCGCGGAACGGCTGTTCGACGCGGTCCGGGTGGTGGCCGCCGGGGACGCGCTGCTGGCGCCGACGATCACCCGCCGGCTGATCGGCGAGTTCGCCCGGCAGCGGCCGAGGCAGCCGCGACCCGACGGCCGGCTCGGCGCGCTCACCCCGCGGGAGACCGAGGTGCTGCGGCTGGTCGCCGAGGGCCTGTCCAACACCGAGATCGCGGCCCGGCTGACCGTGGCCGAGGAGACCGTCCGCACGCACGTCAGCCGCGTCCTGGGCAAACTCGGGCTGCGGGACCGGACCCAGGCCGTGGTGCTGGCGTACGAGTCCGGCCTGGTGGTGCCGCGCTCGCCGGGGCCGGCCCCGCCCTGACCCGGCTGGCAGCGCCGCCCCGGTTGGCCGGCGCATTTCTGTCGGCGGCTCCTGGTAGGAGTTTGGCACCGTCAGCGCCATCGACGGTGCCCCGATCAGGGCCTGGCCGTGACCGTCCGGGATGCGATTGGTGCAGGCGGTTACGACAATGCTGGGGCCGGCAATTCACGTTTGACAGGCACTGGCACCCAACGAATAACGTGCCCTTGGGTGGGCTCGTCAGGATCCGGGGTGGAACAAGACATGAGTGGTAGTCATCGACTGGCAGCGCTGGTCTGCGGGCGGCGTACGAAGTGGGTCGTGCTGGTCTTCTGGCTGGTCATCTTCGTGCTGGCCGGCCCGCTGTCCAGCAAGCTGATGGGCGCGGAGAAGAACGACTCGAAAAACTGGCTGCCGGCCAGCGCCGAGTCGACCAAGGTGCTTGACCTGCAGGGTCAGTTCCAGCCGGTCGACCAGGCACCGGCGGTCGTGGTGTACGAGCGGGAGTCCGGCCTGACCGAGGCGGACAAGGCGAAGGCCGCCGCCGACGCCAAGGCGTTCGCCGCGGTGGCGCACGTGGCCAGCCCGGTGATCGGGCCGGTGCCGGGCACGAAGACCAGCAACCAGGCGCTCGAAGTGATCGCGCAGGTCAACTTCGGCAGCGGCGGCTGGGACGATCTGTCCACCGCGGTCGAGAAGATGCGCGACATCGTTGGTACGAACAACAACGGGCTGAATACTCATATCACCGGCCCGGGCGGATACGCGGCCGACTCGGCCGCCGCCTTCAAGGGCATCGACGGCACGCTGCTGCTGTCCGCCGGCCTGGTGGTCATCGTCATCCTGCTGCTCACCTACCGCAGCCCGATCCTCTGGCTGCTGCCGCTGGTCTCGGCCGGGGGTGCGCTGTTCA
>JBBWZH010000031.1:0-11914 GCA_039648995.1 Mycobacteriales bacterium | reverse complement strand
CCTGGACGATCGCCGCCCAGGCCCGCCTCGGGAGGGTCGAGCAGGCGCGAGCCACCCTCGCCGCCCTCACCGACCGGCTGGCAGCGACCGGTGAGATCCGCAACGCGGCCGCGGTGATCTGCCTCGCCGAGCAGGACCCCGCCGGGGCCCGCCGCGAGCTCCGACCGGTCCTGGACGGCAGCGCCGCCAGCAGCCCCGACCTCACCCTGGTCGAGGCCCACCTGCTGGACGCGCTCGCCTGCCGGGACCTGGGCGACGGGCGCGCGGCGCGGGCGGCCGTGGAGCGAGGGCTGCACCTGGCCGAGCCGGACAGGCTGATCCTGCCGTTCGTGACGACCGGCGCCTGGGAGCTGCTGACGGCCCTGCCGCCGCGGGGGACGTCGCACGCCGCGCTGGTCGCCGACATCCTCGACACCGTCCACGGCGGCGGCCCCGGCCACGCCGCCGCTCCCGCACCGGCCGAACAGCTCAGCTCGAGCGAACTGCGCGTGCTGCGCTACCTGCCGACCAACCTCACCCGGCCCGAGATCGCCGGGCAGCTGTCGGTCTCGGTGAACACCGTCAACACCCACATCCGCCGGATCTACACCAAGCTCGGCGCCACCGACCGGGCCTCAGCCGTCCAACGCGGTCGCGAACTGCGACTGCTGTCCACCGGCCGCGCCTGAGCCCGCGGCTCGGAGGACGCGGTCACGCCGGCGGACGGCGACCGTCGGGGGCGATCCCGCCCGCTGGGGCGGTCAGGTGGCTGCCAGCAGGAGCCGCGCGGTGGCGGCGGCGCGGTGGATGTACGGCAGCAGCCGCGCGGCGCTGGTCACGCCGCCGAGCCGCGGGTCGGTGCGCGGCCAGGTCCGGTCTGGCAGCGCCCACACGCTCAGCGTCTCCGCGTCCAGGCGGACGCGGACCGCGTGGCCGAGCAGGTCGAGCAGGGCGGCGCGGGCCTCGGCGGTCAGCTGGTCGGGTCTGCTGCCGGGGAAGGCCCGACCGAACACGGCCGGGTCGGTGAGATCGGCCCGGTCGCGCCGGAGCCGGCGGCCCCACCCCGACCTGGATGCCATCGGCGAGGCCGACCACCGGGTATCTGGCGGCCTGGACACCCGCACCAGCACCGACTTCGCGATCGCGCCCTCGACCGCCGGCTCGACGCCGACCTCCACCAGCAGCCCGCCACTGCGCAGCCGCGCCCAGCCGTGGTCGATCGTGCGGTACTGCTCGGCGCCGTCCTGCACGGTCACGGCCGCGGCCGGCGCGAACTGCCCGCCGGCCTGCCCGGCCAGATCCCGCAGCACCGCCTCCACCCGGCGGCGCTCAGCCCGATCCAGCCGGCGATACCGGCGCATCGACCAGGGAACCCCCACCGCCAGCACGACCACCATCGTGGCCAGGGTGATCGTCGTGACCCAGAAGCCGACCGGATCCCAACCGAACGGTGCGGGCATCCCCGCAGTGTCCCGGAAATCGCCGGCCGGCACGCACCGTCCTCGGGGAACGCGTCAGCGCGGCGCTGCTGACCTCGACTCATCGGTCACGGCTGTGCCGCTCTGACGGACCGGCCCGGTCGGCTCCGCCGGCAGCCCCAGCGCGGCACGGACAGCGACGGCCCAGTCGGCGTACCCGCGGGCGCTCGGATGGAAGCCATCCGGGGAGAACATGCCCCGCCACGGCGGGGCGAAGTAGCGCTCGACGTCCGCGACGCGGTGGCCGTGCCGGGCGGCGGCCGTCCGGATCCCCGCGTTCAGCCAACCCAGGTATGAGCTGCCGAGGCCACGCAGGCCCGCGGTCAACGTCAACAGCACCGAACCCGGCGGCAGCCGCGCGGCGAGATCGTCCAACTGCCGACGCAGCCGGCGCGGCCGGGTCCGCAGCACATCATTGGCACCGACCCCGCAGCTGACCAGCTCTGGAGCGACGGGCCGGCCGAGCAGCAGCGGCAGTTGGTCGGCCAGCACATCCGCCGCGAGCGCGCCCGCGAGCGACAGGTTGACCACCCGCCACGGCACGCCGTCCCGCCGTTCCAGCGCCGCCCGGACCCGACCCACGTACCCGTCATCCGGGTCCGCGGCGCCCACCCCTTGCGCGGCCGAGTCACCCAGCACCACCCAGAGCGGCCCCTGTGCCGCCTCCGCCGACGCGGCGACGCGGCGCCAGTGGTCGGCGTGACCGGGGCATTGCGCCCGGGTCCACGTCACCCCCGCCAACCGGGCCGCGACCGCCCCGCGCCGCACGTGCCCGTCCCGACGCGTCGACAGCAGCACCGCGGCCGTGGCCGCGAGCGACGGCACGGTCAGATGCCGCACAGCCAGCAACTCACTCCTCGACACCGGCACCGCCGGAGTCAGCTGTTCCACACCGCAACGCTCGCCGCCCCGGGTGGCCGGCACATGACGTCGCAGACCCGGCCGAATGTCCGGCACCTGGCGAGCCACCGTTTGCCGGCGGTGATGCCCGCCGGCGACGACCGGTCGAGTAGCTCAGCCCGCTGCGCGGGCCGCGTCAACCAGGATCCGAGCTGCCGTCATCGTCCTGCGGACCTTGGCGGGTGCCGGCGTGCGGGTGCCGGTGTGGCCGGGCGGAGGACCGGTCAGGTGGTGGTGGGTCGGGCGGCGCGCCGGATGCTCAGCGGGAGGAGGGTGACCACCGCCAGCGGGGCGATCCACCAGGTGGCGATGCCGGTGGTCCGGCTCAGGAGGTAGGTGAGCGTGAACGCCACCGTCACGCCGGCCGCGACCCGCCAGTCGTCGCCGATGACGAAGTCGTACCAGAACGCGCCGAATGCTCGGATCCTGGCGGTCATGGGCGGGTGTCTCCTTCGCTGGTCGCCGTCGCGGCGGGTACGGCCGCGGGGCTGGCCGGCTGGCGGAACAGGGCGACCATGGCCAGCGCGTAGAGGCCGACGGCGGGGATGATGACGAGCAGCGCCGCGTCGGAGCCCGGCCAGTGCGCGCCGGCGCCTTCGGCGCCCCAGAACAGGCCGAACGCCGTGAGCATGATGCCCACGACGAACTTCATGCTGTTCTCCGGTACCCGGGCCAGCGGTGCGCGGACAGCGACACCAGCCAGGGCCACAAGCAGGACCGCGGCGGCCGCCGCGGCGGCGGCCAGCGGGATGTCGTGCTGGTTGCTGCCGAACGTGAGCGCGATGAACACGACTTCCAGGCCCTCGAGCACGACGCCCTTGAACGCGAGGGTGAAGGCGTACCAGTCGGCCACCCCGGCGCGGTGCTCCGGCGGGGCGGTGCGGGCGGCGACCAGTTCGGTCTGGAAGATCTGGGCCTCGTCGTGCAGTGCCTTGTTCCCGCTGGCCCGCAGGATCGCCTTGCGCAGCCATTGCAGGCCGAAGACGAGCAGCAGCCCGCCGACGAACAGCCGCAGCCCGCTCAGCGGGATGGACGACACGGCCGGCCCCAGCGCGGCGACGATCACCGCGAGCGTGAGCAGCCCGGCGAACAACCCGGTGATCGCCGACCGCCAGTCCCGGGCGGTGCCGGCGGCGAGGACGATCGTCAGTGCCTCGACGGCTTCGACGGCGCAGGCCAGGAACACCGCGATGAACAGGGCCGAGGCGCTCACCGACCACTCCCCGTCCGATCAGATGCCGACATTTCTGTCAGGATAGGCCCTCTCTCACCGCCGGCGTGCCGGCGGTTCGGTGCGGTGGTGGTCGGCGCGGCCGGCTGTGGCCCGGGCGATAGAGTGTCGAGCTCGGGGCACCTGGGCGCCGCGGCTCGCCGGTACCGCAGTTCGCCGTTCCAGCCGTGGTCGCCGGGTGCCCGGCACGGCGCGTTCCGCGACACGGTCTGCTGGCTCAGCCCGGCCGCGGTCCCCGGCTCGGATGAGTGAACGGATGCCACGACATGACAGGTGACCTCGACATGACGTTGACCACGCCGGCTACCGGCACCGGCGCCGCGTCGGGCGGTGCCGCGACCGCCGACATCGGCGTCACCGGCCTGGCGGTCATGGGCCGCAACCTCGCTCGCAACCTGGTCCGGCACGGGCACACGGTGGCCCTGCACAACCGCACCTACGCGCGGACGCGGTCGCTGGTCGAGCAGCACGGCGACGAGGGCACGTTCGTCCCGGCCGAGTCCCTCGAAGCCTTCGTCGCGTCGCTGAAGACGCCGCGGGCGATCATCATCATGGTGAAGGCCGGCGCCCCGACCGACGCCGTGATCGACGAGCTGGCCCCGCTGCTCGACGACGGCGACATCATCGTCGACTGCGGCAACGCCCACTACGCCGATACCCGCCGCCGCGAGCAGGCGCTGTCCGGTCAGGGCCTGCATTTCGTCGGCTGCGGCGTGTCCGGCGGCGAGGAGGGCGCCCTGCTCGGCCCGTCGATCATGCCGGGTGGGTCGGTGCACTCCTACCAGAAGCTCGGCCCGATCTTCGAATCGATCGCCGCGCAGGTTGACGGCGTCCCGTGCTGCGTGCACGTGGGCCCCGACGGCGCCGGCCACTTCGTCAAGATGGTGCACAACGGCATCGAGTACGCCGACATGCAGCTCATCGCCGAGGCGTACGACCTGCTGCGCACCGGTCTCGGCGCCACCCCGGCCGAGATCGCCGACATCTTCCGCACCTGGAACTCCGGCGACCTCGAGTCGTTCCTGATCGAGATCACCGCCGACGTGCTCGCGCAGATCGACGGCGACACCGGCCGGCCCTTCGTCGACATCGTGCTCGACCAGGCCGAGCAGAAGGGCACCGGCCGCTGGACCGTGCAGAGCGCGCTCGACCTCGGCGTGCCGATCACCGGCATCGCCGAGGCGACGTTCGCCCGCGCGCTGTCCGGCCACGCCGAGCAGCGCGCCCCGGCGCGGGAGGCGTTCGGCTCCGGGGTCGCCGACCTCGGCATCGACGACCGCGACGCGTTCATCGAGGACGTCCGCAAGGCGCTGTACGCGTCGAAGGTCGTCGCGTACGCGCAGGGCTTCGACCAGATCAAAGCCGGCAGCGCCGAGTACGGCTGGGACATCGACCCCGGCGCCATGGCCACCATCTGGCGCGGCGGCTGCATCATCCGGGCCCGGTTCCTGAACCGCATCAGCGACGCGTACGCCGGGAACGCCGACCTGCCCTCACTGCTCGTCGCGCCGTACTTCGCCGACGCGGTCAAGGCCGGCGTCGGGGCGTGGCGCCGGGTGGTGTCGCGGGCCGCGCTGGCCGGCATCGCCTGCCCGGCGTTCGCGTCGTCGCTCGCCTACTACGACGGCCTGCGCCGGGACCGGCTGCCCGCCGCGCTCATCCAGGGGCTGCGCGACAACTTCGGTGCCCACACCTACAAGCGCGTCGACCGCGATGGCTCCTTCCACATCGCGTGGGCCGGCGACAAGGGCGAGCATCCCGCCTGATCCGCACCGCCGGGGCCGCGGCGCGGTCCCGGCGGGCGGCCGGTGTCGTCAGTCGAGGTAGTTGACCAGTTGGCTCAGGACGGTCGGGTCGGACGGGAACGAGGTGTGCGCGACGCAGCCGGCATCCGTGTTGGTGGCGCCGGCCAGGGCGGTGCTGCTGAACGGGATGATCACGCCGTCGCACGCCGACGACCAGGTGCGGTACTCGACGGCACCCGGGGTCTCGTCGCCGACGTTGAGCTGCTGCAGGAAGGCCGAGCCGGGGGTCATCTCCCGGCAGGACGCCGCGAACCCCGAGCAGAGGTTCGCCGTCTGGGTGCCGTGGTTGGCGCCGGCCAGCGACGCCCACTGGTCGACCACTCCGGTGCCGCCCAGGTTCTTGACGTAGTACCGGGTGACCAGGCCGCCCATCGAGTGGTTGACCAGGTCGACCTTGCTGGCGCCGGTGCTGGCCAGCACGTTGTTGACGAACGTCTGCAACTGCCTCGCCGAGGTCACGTTCGACTGGTTGTAGTTGTACTGGAACCGGAAGACCCGCGAGCTGGGATAGCCGGCGTTCTGGAACGTCCTGGCCGCGGTGTCCCAGACCGAGTTGGTGCTGAGATAGCCGTGCACGAAGACGACCGGGTCGCGGGTGGCGGCCTGCGCGCCGGTCGCTGGGCCGAGTAGTACGGCGCACAGGGTGAGCAGTCCGGCGACCGGGATACCGAGTCGGCGCATGTGACCTCCTTGGCGGACGGCAATTCCTGGCGCGAGTCTGCGGCGCGCGGTTCGTGGCGCGCATCGGCTGATTCGCCGGTTCCGACCGGTACGGCGGCTTCCGGTGTGTGTTACTCGCGCGTAACTTGTCTGTCGTGACGGTGCCGGATCTCGGCCGGCCAGTCCTGTTCGGCCGGGCCGAGCTGCAGGCGCGCCTGACGGCCCTGCTCGATCAGGCACGGGCCGGGTCCGGCGGCGCCGCGCTGCTGGTCGGTGAGCCGGGCATCGGCAAGACCGCGCTGCTGCGGGCCACCGCGGCCGCCGCCGGCGAGTTCCTGGTGCTCTGGACGCAGGGCGCCGAGGACGAGGCCGCGATCCCGCTGGCCGGGCTGCACGGCATGCTCCGGCCGGTGACCGAACTGCTGGCCGCGCTGCCGGCACTGCCGGTCGCGCAGGCCGCCGCGCTGGCCCCGGTGCTGGAACCGGGCGGTCAGCTGCCGGCGGCCCGGCTGCCGCTGGCCGCGGCCACGCTGCGGCTGGTGTCCCAGCTGGCCCGGTCCCGGCCGGTGCTGTGCTGCGTGGACGACGTGCAGTGGCTGGACGCCGCGTCCCGGCACGCGCTGGCCTTCGCCGCCCGCCGGTTGGCCGGCGAACCGGTCGTCATGCTGTTCGCCGCCCGCACCGGCGAGACCGGGGGCACAGGCGAGGCCGGCGGCGCCGCCGGTGCCGGCGAGGCCGGGGAGGCCGGCGGTGCTGACGGAGCCGGCGGTGCCGAGGAGGCGTACCGGGAGGTGCTCGCCGGTGTGCCTGAGCTGCCGGTCGGCCGGCTCGACCCGGCCGCCGCCCGAGCCGCCCTCGCCGTGGCCATCGGCGCCCTGACCGTTGGTGGCCCGGCCGGCGGCGGCCCGGCCGGTGACGCCACGGCCGGGGGCCCGGGTGGCGGCGGCCTGGTCAGCAACGCCCCGGCTGGCAGCGCCCTGGCGAGCAGCGGCCTGGCCAGCAGCGGCCCGGCTGGCGGGCTGGCCGGCAGCGGCCTGGCTGGCGGGCTGGCCGGCAGCGGCCTGGCTGGCGGGCTGGCCGGCAGCGGCCCGGCTGGTGGCGGGCTGGCCGGCGGTGTGGCCGAGGCGGTGGTGCGGCTGGCCGCCGGCAACCCGCTGGCGCTGGTCGAGCTGCTGGGCTCGCTCACCGGCGACCAGCGGGCCGGGCGGGCGGCGCTGCCGGAGATGCTGCCGGCCGGCAGCGGACTGGTCCGGGCCTACCTGGCCCGGGTGCGCCGGCTACCGGGAGCCACCCGCACGCTGCTGGTGCTGGCCGCCGCGGCCGACGAGATGAGCGTCGACACGCTGCTGCTGGCCGCGGCCGCGGCCGGCGTCGACCTCGCCGCGCTGGAGCCGGCCCAGCGGGCCGGGCTGCTCGACATCGACGACGCAACCGTCCATTTCGGACATCCGTTGGTCCGGGCGGCCGTCTACCACAGCGCCCCGCTGGCGCACCGCCGCGCGGCGCATCAGGTGCTGGCCGGGGTGTACGGGCGGCTGGCACAGCCGGGTCGCGCCGCCTGGCACCGCGGCGCGTCGGCCGAGCCGCCGGACCCGGCGCTGGCCGACGACCTGGCCGGCAGCGCGGTCGAGGTGCGGGGCCGCGGCGGGTACGGCGAGTCCTCGGTCGCGTTCGAGCGGGCGGCGCAGCTGTCCCCGCCGGGGCCGGCCCGGGCCGGCCGGCTGATCGCGGCGGCGCGGGACGGCTGGCTGGCCGGCCAGCCGCACCGGGCCCGGGTGCTGCTGCACGCCGCGGAGCGCGCGGCCACCAGCCCGGATCTGCGCGGCCGCGTCGATCTGCTGCGTGGCGACATCGAGCTGCGCAACGGCGACATCCCCGCCGCGCACAGCGCGCTGCTGTCCGCCGCCCGGCAGCTGTTGCCGTCCGACCGCGCGCTGGCCGTGCAGGCGGTGCTGCGCGCCGGGCAGGCCGCCGCGCTGGCCGGTGACCACGCCGGCTACCTGCAGACCGCGCGGCTGGCCGCCGAGATCCGGCAGCCCGGCGACCGTCCGGACGTGCAGCTGGTGCTGGACTACCTGGCCGGCACCGCGGCGATGATCCGCGGCGAGCTGGCCGACGCCCAGGTCGCGCTGCGGCGGGCGGTCGACCTCGCCGGCAGCTGCACCGACACGGCGGCGCTGATCTGGGCCAGCATCGCCGCGCTGATACTGGGCGACGCGCGGGCGGCACGCAGCTCGGCCACCCGCGCGGTCGCCACCGCCCGCGCCCGGGCGGCGGTGTCGTCGATCCCGCAGGCGCTGGAGGCGCTGGTTTACACCGAGCTGGCCGCCGGGCGGTACCTGTCCGCCCGGCCGTGCGCGCTGGAGGGGCTGCGGCTGGCCGAGGAGACCGGCCAGGACAACTGCGCCAGCCACCACCTGGCCGCGCTCGCCCTGCTGGACGCGATCACCGGCGACGAGCAGACGTGCCTGGACCGGGCCTCGGCCGCCGCCGGTCGGGCCGCCGCCCGTGGGCTCGGACTCGCCGCCGCGTATGCCGCCTGGGCCGAGGCGATGCTGCACCTGGCCCACGGCCGGGCCGCCGAGGCCGCTGCCCGGTTCCGCGCCTCGGCCAGCGCCGGCGTCGGCCGCACCCACTTCGCTGTCCGGCTGCTGACCACGCCGCACTTCGTCGAGGCGGCGGCGTGCAGCGGCGACCGTGGCCGGGCCCGGGCGGCGGCGGACGGGTACGCGCGGTGGGCGCGGGCCACCGGCGACGCCGGCTGGCTCGGCCTGGCCGCGCGGTGCGAGGCGCTGCTCGCCGACGGGCCGGCCGCGGCCGAGCACTACCTGGAGGCGCTGCGGCTGCACGGCGTCGCCGCCGCGGAGTTCGAGCGGGCCCGCACCGGGCTGCTGTTCGGCACCGCGCTGCGCCGGCAGCGGCGGCCGGCCCTGGCCCGCGAACACCTGTACGAGGCGCTGGACACGTTCCGCCGATTCGGCGCCCAGCAGTGGGCCGCCCGCGCCCAGGCCGAGCTGCGGGCGGCCGGCGAGGCGGTCACCACGGCCACCCACACCACGGCCGACCAGCTGACCGCGCAGCAGCTGCGGATCGCCCGCTGCGTCGCGCACGGCGCCACCAACCGGGAGGTGGCCGCCCAGCTGTTCCTCAGCCCACGCACGGTGGACCACCACCTCCGCAACATCTACACCAAGCTCGGCATCCGGTCCCGGGTCGAGCTGGTCCGGCTGCTCGGCTGACAGTCCCGGTCCCCCGCGGGACACCGGCGGGTTGCGGCCGCTGGCGGTGGCCATCCGACGCCGGGTGGGCGGTCCGGTGACCGGCGTGCGGGCGCGGGAGGTGCCGTTTACGCGTCCCGCAGTCGGAGTAGCACGCCGCCGGCGAGGAGCGCGGCCGCGGTCCAGGCGGTGAGTACGCCGAGGCCTGCCCATGGGGCGATCGGCAGGTCGTGCAGACCGGTGGTGGCCTGGATGGCGAGCCCTGCGCTCATCGGCCCGATCTGCTGTAGGCGCCGGGACCAGTCCGGGTCGCTGACCACGGCGGCCAGAATCGGGAACAGGTAGAGCAGGCCGAGGACGACTCCGGTGGCTGTGGCGGAGTCTCGTACGGCGGTCGCGACGCCGAGGCTGAGCAGGGCGATCAGGGCGAGGTAGAGGACCGAGCCGGTGGCGGCGCGCAGCACCGGGCCGTCGGTCAGGGACAGTGGCGGGTAGCCGTGGTCGGCGGTGAAGCCCTTGCCGGGCAGGATGAGCCGCCCGGCGAGTACCGACCCGGGTACGGCGATGGTTCCGGCGACGAGCGCCACCGCGGTGGTGACGAGCGCCTTGGCGGTAAGGACCGTGCCCCGGCGGGGCACCGCGGCGAGGCTGACGCGGATCATGCCGGTGCTGTACTCGCCGGCGATAGCGGCCACGGCAAGGACGGCGATGACGGCCTGGCCGAGGCTGATGCCGGCAAGACTGATCTTGGCGGGGTCCGCGTCGCAGCCCGCGGATGGGCAGCTGACGCCGGCTACGGCGATGAGGCCGATCGCGGCGGTCGACGCGATGGTGGCGAGCAGCAGCCAGAGCGCGCCCCATACGCTGCGCAGCTTGGTCCATTCGGCGTGCAGCGCGGTGCGCAGGCCCATCCCGTGCGCATCCGGTGGCGTCCTCACGCGTCCCTCCGGCGCAACCGGAGGGCGGCGACGCCGAGGGCGAGTGCGGTGTAGCCGCACAGCACGGCGAAGCCGGCCCATGGCGCGAGCGGGAAGTAGCCGTTCGACGGTGTGTAGGCGCCGGACACCTGTGGGTACGGCGGGACGCTCTGCTGGATGGCGAAGGCGGCGGCCGGGGTGATCCGCAGCAACCACTCTGCCGCAGCGGTGGGCACGGCGGACGTCACCGCGAGGAAGTAGGGCAGGATCACCGCGACGATGACGGCGGTGACCACGGCGGCGCTGCGGCGCGTGCTGGCGCCGACGGCGAGGGCGAGGACGGCGGCGGCGGCGAGCAGCGCCGCGGTACCGGCTATGACCCGCAGTTCGGTCAGCGTCGCGACCGGGAAGAAGTGGGCGCCGTTGGCGCGCAGCACGCGTTCGCTGAGCGGGACCGTGACAGCGGTGGCGAGCAGCCCGGCCACGAAGGTGACCGAGCCGATCACGACCGCCTTGGCCGCCAACACCTGGCCGCGGTGCGGGCTGGCGGCCAGGGTGGTGCGGATCATGCCGCGGCGGTACTCGGCGGTGACGAACAGCGTCGCCACCACGATCATCGCGATCAGCCCGGCGAACACGCCGATGAGGGCGCGCTCGATATCCCTGCCGGGGTCGTCGACCGGGGCGATGTCGCCGGACCCGGTCACCGTGAACGTGCCGCCGGACCGCGTCATGCCCGCCGGGTGATCGCGCTCCAGGTCGGTGCCGTTGGCGCCTCCGACACCGTCGCCGCTCCACCTGCCGGCAGCCTGGCCGTGCAGGCTGACCTGGTCGAAGACCGCGGTGGCCTGGGTGTGGTGGCGGGCCGCCCCGCTGCCGAGCCCCTGCTGCACCTGGACGTCGCCCGGAGAGGTGACGAAAAGGCCGGTCTGCACCGTGGTCGCCAGCCCGGTCAGGCGGGCCGTGCCGACGGTGGTCCAGCGCCGGCCGTCGGTTGACTCGTAGCCGGTGAGCGTGTCGCCGGTGCGGGTCAGCCGAAGCCACCGCGGGGACGCCGCGGCCACCAGGCCGGGGCCGCCGGCCGTGTCGTGGGCGTAGTTGTACTGCATCCGTACACCGTGGCCGCCGGTGACCATGACGGCCGCATAGGGCGAGCCCTGGTTGGTGTTGTCCTTGACGATGATCCCGGCCTTGGTCCACGGCTCGACGCCGGGAACGATGGCGTCGGGGTTCGACTGGGGGTAGGTGATGATGCCGCTCAGTGCGGTCACCCGCGCGGTGATGCTGCCGTCGCCGGTCAGCGTCTGGTGCACGAAGTAGAACGTGTCCGTCACCGGTTGGCCGGCCGGCCCGATCGGTCCGGAACCGCAGGTCTGACCGGGCGGAGCGTCGCATGAGGAGTGCGTGGCGGACGCGGCGAGCAGGCCGAACAGCACGGTGACCAGCCCGGAGACGGCCATGCCGATGACCCAGCCGCGGACCGTGCGGAACTTGGTCCATTCGGCGCGTAGCAGGTGCCGGAAGCCGTCACGTCCTGTCGAGAGCTGTGAGCTGTTCGGGGTGATGGTGGCGGTGCTCATCGCGTCGCCTGCTCGACCGTGGCGGCGCGGAACTCGACCGCGTCGCGGGTGAGCTGCAGATAGGCCTCTTCCAAGGTGGCCCGCGGTGCGGACACCTCGGAGAACGGCACGCCGGCCTCGCCCAGCAGCGCCACCACGCGCTCTGG
>JBBWZH010000022.1:0-5681 GCA_039648995.1 Mycobacteriales bacterium | reverse complement strand
GGCGACGGAGCCCCACCGGGCCGGGTCAGTGGCCGCGGTGAGTCGCTATGGGACTCGCGTGGATCAGCGGCGCGTGGCTGTCCGGCGGGCCGGCCGGAGCAGCAGCAGCGCGGTGGAACCGGTGACGGAGATGCCGACCAGCAGGGCCATCGCGACCCCGACGGTCGGCCAGCGCAGATCGGCCGGCTCGGCCGGCGCGGGCGTCGTGGTCGGCGCGTTGGGCAGATCCGCCAGCGGCCCGCCCGCCGCTGACGCGGCGGCTGCCTGCGCGGCCGCCCGCGTCGTGCCCGCCTGCACGGTGCCCGCTTGCACGGCGCCCGCTTGCACGGCGGCCGTTTGCGCGGTGGCTGGGCGGGGCGCCGCGTCGGCGTCCGCAGTGGACAGCGGTAGGAGGACCGCGGCCAGGCTGAGTACCGCCGCCGCACGTACCGCCGGCCGGGCCGCTGGTGCACGGTCCCTAGCGGCGCCGCCCGCCGCGCCGGTGCGGTTCAGGGTGCGGTGCCGGCCGCCACCGGCCAGGGTCAGTACCGGCTCGGCGGTGCACAGGGGCTGGTCGGACGCGCGGTGCCGGCCGCCCCCGGCGAGCGGGGCCGGCCGGCCGCCGGCAGTGGGCGCGGCGACCCGGCTGACCCGGCTGACCACTACCGGGTGGGCGAGCCGGCCGCGGCCGGTGCCGCGGTGCCGGCCGGCCTGCCAGCTACGGCCGGCCGTGCCCGGCGCCTGGTGCCGGCCGCCGTCCGGCGCGACCGGTGCGTCGGCGGCCGGCGAAGTGAGCGGTGATGTGGCGGCCATCGCGTCTCCTCAGCTGAAGCGGGGGTGCTGCTTCCCCGCGCGTTCAGATGTAGGAGCCGCGGCCCCCGCGGCCGCCAACAACTTTCCCGAAGTTTTTTTCCGTCCGTCCCTCAGGGGGGCCGTCACACCGCGCTGACCTGCGCGTTCGGCCGCTGGCTGGCGCCTGTACCCGGCGAACGCCGGTCAGTGCCGGTGGGTCGCATCCGGGTTGTGCGGATCGGCCGGATGCTCGTAGCCCGGCTGGAGCGCCACCAGCTCACCGGCCCGTCCGTCCAGCCAGCGGGCGAACGCCTGCTGCCGGCACCGGTCCAGCAGGGTGCCGGCGATCTCACCCCGCACCTCCGGGTACGGCCGGATCCGCGCCGGCCGAACCTCGTCCCGGATGGCCACCTGGCCGGCGTGGGCGCCGACGGGGTGCCCGGGCGGGGCCTGGCTGAGCGCGGCGCGGAGCGACGGCGGCAGCGTGGCCGGGTCGACCGGCACCTGTCGGTCGACTCCGACAGCGTCCACCGTGGACAGTCGAACCAACCAGCGTTCCGGCACGGTGTAGCGGTCCAGATTGGCCTCGTAGTGGACGCGGATCTCCGGCTCGGGGACCGATACCGCCGCGGTGACCGCCGTGTAGACCGCCCTGGCGGTCGCCGACGTGGCCAGCACGTCGGCCGCCGCGCTGCCCAGTAGCGCCGCGTCGGGCTCACCCGGCCCGGCATGCTCCGGTCGGGGACCTGCGCGTTCGGGCTGTGGGGGCAGGCCGCGGGCGGCGGCTTCCTGGTCGAGGAGGCGGCTGAGGACGAGGCGCTGGGTGGTCCAGCGGCGCAGTTGCCGTCCGGCCGGCGTGCCGTCCGGCGGCAGTCGGTCGGCCAGCGGGCCGGCGCGCAGCCGGGCCACCTCGGCGGCGACCTCGGCCGCGGTCACCGGCTCACCGCCGACCAGCGCGGCCAACGGGCCGGCCGCGCCGCCGGTGGCTACCCCGGCCGCGCCGCCGGTGGCTACCCCGGCCGCGCTGCCGGTGGCTACTCCGGTGGTCACCGGCCGACCTCGACGGTCAGCCGCACCGCCTCGGAGTAGCCGATCCGCGGCCCGTACCCGATTTTCACCAGCAGCCACCAGCTGCCGGGCCGGGTGCCCGGCGGGACCAGGATCGGGAACTCCAGGGTGCCGGTGCCGTCCGCGTCCAGCCGGATGCCGGCGGCCCGCTGCGGAGTCAGCTCCCACGTCTCGACCGGGCCGATCAGCCAGCTCAGCACGTCGACCGGGCTGCGGAACCGGTTGGTCAGCCGGGCCCGCAGCACCGCCCGCTGCCCGGGCCGCACGGTGATGGCCGGCGGGTCCAGCGTCATCGACACCTCACCCGGCCCGACCGCGCCGGGGTACGCGCCCGGCACGGTGACCGTGGCCAGGTCCCGCACGGTCTGCGCGCCGTCCACAATGGAGACCGCGATCAGGTGGTCGCCGGCCACCGCGGACCGGCCCGGGGTCAGCCGCACCGGCAGGTCGGCGTGCATCCCCGGCGGCAACGCCACCGGCCAGGTCGCCGGCTCGGCCGTCCAGCCGGCCGGTGCCGCCACCTCGACCAGGCCGGACCAGTTGTCGTCGGTACGGTCGGAGACCACGGTGACGGTCAGGTCCACCGGCCCGTCGGCGGTGCAGGCGGCCGGCTGCGTGTGCACCGAGATCGGCAGGTTGCCGGTTGGCGCCGGCCCGCTGTTGTGTAGCCAGTAGCGCGCGTACACCGGCTGGACGGGCTCCCGGCCGGCATGCCGGTCCAGCTCGGCCGGGCCGGTGAGCCCGCCGGGCACGACCACCACGGTAGCTACCTCGGCCCCGGACAGTTCGATGTGGACAGTTCCGTCCGGCAGCACCGGCAGCGCCTCGCCCGGCCGCTCCAGCAGGTCCGCCCGGTACGCCGATCCCGGCGGCTCGGCCAGTCGCAGCGCCGCCCGTACCTGCCGCCCGTGCGGCTCGTACAGCCGCACCGCGACACCGTCGGCCGGCACCGCGTCCTCGACCGAGCCCCGGGCCAGCGGGTTGCCGGCTGGCTTGATCGCGGTCACCAGCGCGGCACCGGCCGGCTCGACCGACAGCAGCGAACCCGTGGCGGGCAGGCTGCCGGCGACCAGGCCGGCCGCCGCGTCCAGCACCACCGCGGTCAGCGGCGCGTTGTACGAGTGTCCCGAGTGGACGAACCCGGCCGCCCGCCAGTCACCGGCGCCGCCGACCACGGCGTACTCGAAGCGGTGGCTCCAGTGCTGCAGTTGGAAGCCGGAGCCGTCCGGCGCGCACCGGCGCGGTGGGTCGATCCATACCCCGGACGGCCAGCCCGTGCACGATCGCAGCAGGGACAGGTGCAGCGCGCCGGTGGTGTCGACCGCGAAGCCGGGCAGCCCGCGGTTGAGGATGCCGACCGAGTAGTCGGCCAACCCCGGTTCGGCAGCGTGCAGCGCGGCCGGCTGTCCGATGTGGATCGTGGCGTCGTCGAGGTCGGCGGTCAGGTCGGCAAGGGCGCCGGCGAGCGCCGCCGCGCCGCGGCCGGCGACGATCAGCACCGGCAGCGCGAGCGGCGCGCGCAGGTCGGCGTTCGGCTGCCAGACCTCGGTCAGCGGGCGCTCGGCCGGCACCCAGAGCCGGGCGGTGCCGGCCGCGTCCAACTGCCGGGTCAGTTCGGCCGCGTACGCCGGCCCGGCCGCCGCCAGCACCGCGGCGGTGAACGCGTTCCGGTCCGGCCCGCCGATCGCGAGCCGGACGTCCGGCAGGTTCGAGTCCACGTCGAGGTAGCCGTACCGGCTGCCGGTGTCCTGAGACGCGGTCGACGTGACCCCCGCCCGCACCAGCGCGACCACCAGATCGCGGACCGGCTCGGCCGCGACCAGGTCCGCCGGCGCCACCACCTCGGCCACCCCGACCGCCCGCATCCGACCGACGCCTCCGGCGCCGGCACCGGCCGCGCCGCCATCCAGCACGCCGACATCGCCCGCGCCGGCATCCGGCACGCCGGCATCGGCCGCGCCGGCGGGGTGCAGCGAGACACGCGCCGTGCTGCCGACGCCGAACCAGTTGTGCGCCGGGTTGTCCAGCGTCCACGGGGCCTCGGCGGTGTCGACGTCGACGATGCCGTAGCCGCGGCCGATCACCGCGTCACCGACCTCGCTGACCGGCAGGCCGCCCGGCACATCCGCGGCCCAGCGCAGCCGCAGTAGCTGGTCGGAGCCGCGGAAGCCGTCCACATCGGTCACGCAGTCGACCCGGCGCAGCCCCGTCCACAGCGTCAGCCGCTGGGTCACCGCGACACCATCCACTGTGGACCGAACGGTGATCCGCTGGCCGAGCGGGCCGACCTGCACCCGGATGCTCGCCGGGCTGTCGGCTGTGGACGCCTTCGGGGGCCCGGTGGGGATCAGGTGCCAGGGCCCCTCGCCGTACCGCGGGTGCTGCGGATACTCGTCGTAGCGCAGCACCTCGTTGCCCAGCCGCCCGGCGGGCAGCAGCTCGCGACCGGCGGCCAGGTCGTACAGCGAGCTGACGCAGCCGCCCCGCGCCGGGTCGACGGTCAGCCGGAAGTACTCGTTCTCGACCACCGCCCCGGCGCCGCGGTCAGTCCACTCGCCGAGCGGCTCGGCGGACGCCCGGAGCAGGTAGGTGCGGTAACCGGTGGCCGGCACGCCGGCCGCGAGGAACGTGAGCGTGGCCGAGACGACCCCGCCGCCCGGCCCGCGCACCACGGCGTCGACGAGCACCGGCACCGGCGCGCCAGCATCGTCCATAAGCGACAGACCCGGCGCGCCGAACGGCGGCTGCACCGACACCTGCACCAGCTCGGTGCGCGGCCAGGAGAGTCCATTGAAGACAACCATGCGCAGCGCGGCCGGGTCCGGGCCGGGCGGCGTGCGGGACGCCAGGTGCCAGGTCGCGGCGGCCCGCACATCGCGGCCGGTGTCCCAGGCCTCCCGCCAGCCGGTCAGCAGGTCCAGGTAGACCTGGTCGCTCTCCGAGCCGGTGATCGCGTCGTGGTGCGCCCCGTACACCAACTGCCGCCAGGCCTTATCCAGCGCCGCCGCCGGATACCGGGCGCCGTGCAGCGCGGCGAACGTGGCGAACCGCTCGGCGTCGATCAGCGACACCTCCGCCTGCCGCTGCGCCTGCTTAGTGTCCACATAGGACACGTCTTTGCCGGTGTAGATCGGGTTCATGTCCCGGGTCTGCGGCACCAACCGGCGCCCGGTCGCGGCGAGGTCGGCCCGCACCGCGGCGAAGAAGTCGCGCGGGATCGAGCAGACGAACCGGGGCCAGACATACCGGCTGGCCCAGTCCCGGTGGATCCCGGTCAGCCACTTGTTCGGCGGCGAGTAGTCGGTGCCGACCGGCAGCAGCACGTTCCGGGTCGCGGCGACCGACTTCAACGACAGGAAGATCCGGTACACCTCGGCTTCCGCTTCGGCCAGCGTGGCGGATGAGTCCATCCACCAGCCGGCCGAGTAGTGCGCCGGCATGTACGAGGTGAGCAGCCCGCGCCCGCTCGGCGCGACCCACTCGAACTCGCTCGGGAACTGCATCAGCCGGGCCTCCCGGAACGGCTCGGCCGGCGTCGTCTGCAGCGGACCCCACTGGTGGAACGGCCCGCGGGCCCACGAGCTGTCGGTCAGCCCGGCGTCCGCGGCGAACCCGGGAAACTGCGGGTCGTGCCCGAAGACGTCGAGCTGCCAGGCGGTCCGCGGGTCGCCCCCGAGCACGTGCCGCTGCAGGCCGATGCCGTACTGCAGGTTGCGGATCGTGCTCTCCGGCCCGGTCAGGTTCGTGTTCGGCTCGTTGTACGTGCCACCCATCAGCTCACACCGGCCCTCGGCGAGCAGCCGCCGCAGGTAGTCCCGATCCTCGGGATGCATGTCCCAGTA
>JBBWZH010000008.1:0-23261 GCA_039648995.1 Mycobacteriales bacterium | reverse complement strand
CAATCCTCGTAGGTCGAGCCAGCGCCACCCCGACCTCCCACGACCGCACTGCTAACGGCCGGCGTAGTAGAGGTTGTAGCCATCGATGTAGGCACCGACTCTCATTGGCGAAGCTTAGCCGGCGGATCACCGGTTCCTTTGCCCAACACGACCATATTGCAAGGTCCAGGGCAGAGTCGCATCGAGGATGCGCCGTGCATGCCAATGCGACCGCAGGGCATCATGGGAACGGGTCGCTGTGCGGTGGGCGGGCGGAGTAGGTGCGGAGGGCGGGGGCGACCGCGGTGACGAGCAGGACGATGACCGTGCAGGCGATGCCGCCGGCCACCCACGAGGCGGTGGCGCCGGTGACGGCGGCGGTGGCGCCGGCGCGCAGGTCGCCGAGGCGGGGGCCGCCGGCGACGACCACGATGAAGACCCCCTGCAGGCGGCCGCGCATCTCGTCCGGGGCGTAGACCTGCAGGATGGTCTGCCGGAAGACGGCGGAGACCAGGTCGGCGGCGCCCGCCACGGCCAGCAGCAGGACGGCCAGCCAGAGCGAGCGGGCCAGGCCGGCGGCGGCGACCGCGACGCCCCAGGCGGCGACAGCGACGGTCAGCGCGACACCCTGCCGCCGCACCCGGCCGATCCAGCCGGACGACAGCCCGCCCACGACGGCGCCGATCGCGATCGACGCGAACAGCCAGCCGACCGCCGACACGCCGCCGAACCTGGTCTCGGCGACCTCGGGGAACAGCGCGCGGGGCATCGCGAACACCATCGCCACGATGTCCACGGCGAACGACATCAGCAGCACCGGGCGGGTGGTGATGAACCTCAGCCCGTCCACCACCGCGGCCAGCCCGGGCCGGGTGATCCGGCCGGACGCGGTGACCGGCGGCAGCGCGGGCAGCCGCATCGCCGCGTACAGGGCCACCGTGAACAGCACGGCGTCGATGCTGTAGGCGATCGCGAACCCGTGCGGCCGGGCCACGACGACGCCGGCCAGCAGTGGCCCGGCGACCGTGCCGACGTTGGTCACGGTGAAGTTCAGCGTGTTCGCGGCCGGCACCAGCGCACGCGGCAGCAGCCGCGGGATGATCGTGTTCCGGGTCGGCGAGGTGACCGCGAACCCGGCCGACTGCACCATGACCAACCCGAAGATCAGCACCAGGTTGTCCAGCCCGAGCAGGGCCTGCGCCAGCAGCGCCAGGGTCGACGCCCAGACCGTGTAGGACGCGGTCAGCAGCAGCTTGCGGCGGTCCACGGCGTCGGCCACCGCGCCGCCCCAGAGGCCGAAGATCACCAGCGGCGCCAACCCGAACAGGCCGAGCATGCCGACCCAGAAGGACGACCGGCTGATGCTGAACACCTGCACCGGCACCGCGACCGCGGTCAACTGGAAGCCGACGAACGAGACGCCCTGCCCGATGAACAGCCGCCGGAAGTCCCGCTGCCGCAGCGGCGCCGGGTCGATCGCCACCCGCCGCACCCGCCCGGCCCACCCCCGCCGCCCCCCGCCGGCCGTCCCCGCCCCAGCCGAGACAGCCCGCCCGGCCCGGACGGCCCGGGCCGCCCGGACGGCCCGGGCAACCCAGACAGCCGGAACAGCCGGAACAGCCGGGACCGCCGGGACCGCCGGAACGGCCGGAACGGTGGGCTCGGCGGAGCCGGGCGGATCAGGGGCGCTGTCGGGCTCGGGCGGGACGGCCGGCCCTGGTGGACGGGGGGATCGGGGCCGCGGTGGGCTCACGGGCGGCTCGGGGGTGGGGGCGGCGCTCAGGGTGCCAGCCGCTCGATCAGCCAGCCGGCGTCGGGCGTGCGGCGGTACCGCAGCCGGTCGTGCAGGCGGTCGAGGCGGCCCTGCCAGAACTCGACGGACTCGGGGGCGAGGCGCAGGCCGCCCCAGTGCTCCGGCGGCGGGATGTCGGCCCCGTCCCAGCGCGCCTCGGCGGCGGCGTACGCGGCGTCCAGCGGCTCCCGGCCGGCGACCACCGTGGACTGCGGGCTGGCCCAGGCGCCCAGCTGCGAGCCGCGCGGGCGGCTGGCGAAGTAGCTGGCGGTCTCGGCCCTGCTGACCCGGGCGACCGAGCCCTCGACCACCACCTGCCGGTGCAGCGGGTACCACGGGAAGACCAGCGCGGCCCGCGGGTTCGCGGCGAGCTCCCGGCCCTTGCGTGACGTGTAGTTCGTGAAGAACACGAACCCGGCCTGGTCGAAGCCCTTCAGCAGCACGGTCCGCCCGCTGGGCCGGCCGTCCGGGCTGGCGGTGGCGAGCGTCATCGCGTTCGGCTCGGCCAGCAGCCCGGACCCGACCGCATCGGCGAACCAGGCCCCGAACTGGTCCAGCCAGCCGGCGGCCAGGTCGGTTTCGGACAGTCCGGCACGATCGTAAGCACGGCGCATCCCTGCCACCGAAGCCGAAGCATGACCCGCCGATACCCCCGCCGCTGCCTCGTTATCGCTCACGGTGACCAGTTTCACCCATACCCGCTAGGGGCGTGTCGCGCGGGTTACGGGTGAGTCGGCAAGATGGAGGCACACAGGACTGACCCGGTGCGACACCACCGCCCGACCACGCTGGGAGACACCCATGCCGGAGGACTTCAAGCCAGGACTCGAGGGTGTCGTCGCCTTCGAGACGGACATCGCCGAGCCTGACCGGGAGGGTGGCGCGCTGCGCTACCGCGGTGTCGACATCGAAGACCTGGTCGGCCGGATCACCTTCGGCAACGTCTGGGGCCTGCTGGTCGACGGCAAGTTCAACCCGGGCCTGCCGCCGGCCGAGCCGTTCCCGATCCCGGTGCACTCCGGCGACATCCGGGTGGACGTGCAGAGCGCGATCGCGATGATGGCGCCGTACTGGGGGCTCGAGCAGCTGATCGACATCGACGAGGCGCAGGCCCGCGACGACCTGGCCCGGATCTCGGTCACCGCGATGTCGTTCGTGGCGCAGTCGGCTCGCGGGCTGGCGCACCCGGCGGTGCCGCAGCGCGAGATCGACAAGGCGCGCAGCATCGTCGAGCGCTTCATGATCCGCTGGCGTGGCGAGCCGGACCCCAAGCACGTCAAGGCGGTCGACGCCTACTTCGTCTCCGCCGCCGAGCACGGCATGAACGCCTCCACGTTCACCGCCCGGATCGTCGCCTCCACCGGCGCCGACGTCGCGGCGTGCATCTCCTCGGCGATCGGTGCGCTGTCCGGCCCGCTGCACGGCGGCGCGCCGTCCCGGGTGCTCAAGATGCTGGACGACGTGGATGCCAGCGGCGACCCGGTCGGCTACGTCAAGGCGCTGCTCGACCGGGGCGAGCGGCTGATGGGCTTCGGCCACCGCGTGTACCGGGCCGAGGACCCGCGCGCGCGGGTACTCCGGCGCACCGCGAAGGAGCTCGGCTCGCCCCGGGTGGAGGTGGCCGAGGCGCTGGAGAAGGCCGCGCTGGACGAGCTCACCAGCCGCTATCCGGACCGTCCACTTCGGACGAACGTGGAGTTCTGGTCGGCCGTCGTGCTGGACTTCGCCGAGGTCCCCCCGCACATGTTCACCTCGATGTTCACCTGCGCCCGCACGGCTGGCTGGAGCGCGCACATCCTGGAGCAGCTGCGGGCGAACCGGCTGATCCGCCCGTCCGCCCGGTACGTGGGCGAGAGCCCGCGCAAGCCCGAGGCGGTCGAGGGCTTCGCCGACATGAAGACCCCGATCCGTACCTGACGGCCGGACTCCGGGCCCACCCTGCTCGCGGAGCGCTCGCCGGGCGTCCCGCGTGCTGGCCGCGGGGCCGAGCCCCCGCGAACCCCACGCTGCGGCCGGCCCCGGTTGCTCGCCGCGGGGCCGAGCCCCCTCGAACCCGACGGTGGGGCCGGCGCGGGTCGGGCGGTCCGGCCGGTGCGGGAGGGGCGACCGCGGCGTGGCGCCGCCGGTCGGGGGGCGGGGGATCGTCGCGGGCCGGATGGGAGACTGGCGGGGTGACGGAGCTGCCGCGGATCGCCCTGCCTGCCGACCTCAAGCCCGCTGACGGACGGTTCGGCTGCGGGCCGTCCAAGGTGCGCCCGGCCGCGCTGGCCTCGCTGGCCGGCCCGGGTGCCGCGCTGATGGGCACCTCGCACCGGCAGGCGCCGGTACGCGGCCTGGTCCGCCGGGTCCGCGACGGGCTGGCCGAGCTGTTCGGCCTGCCGGACGGGTACGCGGTGGTGCTCGGCAACGGCGGTTCGACCGGATTCTGGGACGCGGCCGCGTTCGGGCTGGTCCGCGAGCGGTCACAGCACCTGGTGTTCGGCGAGTTCTCCAGCAAGTTCGCCGCGGTCACCACCGGCGCGCCGTTCCTGGCCGACCCGTCGGTGCTCGCGGTCGACCCGGGCGGCGCGCCGGCGCCGAAGGCCGAGGCCGGGGTGGACGCGTACGCGTGGCCGCACAACGAGACCTCTACCGGCGTGATGACCGAGGTCCGCCGGGTGTCCGGCGCCGACGACGGCGCGCTGACGCTGATCGACGCGACCTCGGGCGCGGGCGGCCTGCCGGTCGACCCGAGCCAGGCCGACGTCTACTACTTCGCGCCGCAGAAGTCGTTCGGCTCCGACGGCGGGCTCTGGCTCGGCCTGTTCTCCCCGGCCGCGCAGCGGCGGGCGGCCGAGATCGCCGGCTCCGGCCGGTGGATCCCGCCGTCGCTGGACCTCACGCTGGCGCTGGACAACTCCAGCAAGGACCAGACCTACAACACCCCCGCGGTCGCCACCCTCTGGCTGCTGGCCGACCAGGTCGACTGGATGAACGGGCTCGGCGGCCTCGCCTGGGCGGTCTCCCGGACGACCGACTCGTCCGGCCGGCTCTACACCTGGGCGGAGAAGTCCAGCTACGCGCAGCCGTTCGTGGCCGACCCGGCGCAGCGCTCGCTGGTCGTCGGCACGATCGACTTCGCCGACGGGGTGGACGCCGCCGTCCTGGCCAAGGTGCTGCGCGCGAACGGCATCGTGGACACCGAGCCGTACCGGAAGCTGGGCCGCAACCAACTGCGCGTCGGCATGTTCCCGGCGGTCGAGCCGGCCGACGTGGAGGCACTGACCGCCTGCATCGACCACGTCGTCGAGCGGCTGGGCTGACAACCTGCGGGTTCGGCCCGCGGGCGTCCCCGGGTCGGTTACTGCGCGTGTCGGGGCACGGGTTCGCGCAGGTCAGCCCGTATGGTCGGGTGGGCACCGGACAGAGCCCGGCGCGGCGACGGCGATCGGCAGGGGGTGCGCATGCGGCAACTGCGGCTCGTCGGGCCCAGCGAGGACGGCGCCTACCTGGTCATCGAGGCGGTCGACGGGGAACGGTACCGGCTGCCGATCGACGAGCGGCTGCGCGCGGCCTGCCGGGGCGACCTGAGCCGGCTCGGCCAGCTGGAGATCGAGGGCGGCACCCTGCGGCCACGGGAGATCCAGGCCCGGGTGCGGGCCGGCGAGTCGGCGGAGCAGGTCGCCGCGTCGGCCGGGATGGCGCTGGAGCGGGTGCTCCGGTTCGCGTACCCGATGCTGCAGGAGCGGCAGCGGGTGGTGGCTCAGGCCCGCACGACCCGGGTGCGGCGCGGCGGCAGCACGCCGGCCGAGACGCTGGCAGAACTGGTGGACGAGCGGCTGGTCGGCCGGGGCACCGACGCGGCCACGCTGTCCTGGGACGCCTGGCGCCGCGAGGACGGCTCGTGGACGGTCTGCCTGAGCTGGCAGGGGGTGCGCGACTACAGCGCCCGCTGGACGTTCAACCTGGCCCGCCGCACGCTGCAGGCCGACGACCCGGCCGCCGAGCAGCTGATCGCCGCCGAGTTCCACCTGCGCACGATCACGCCGGTCACCCAGCTCGCCGCCGCGGCCTCCCGGCTGGCCCCGGAGTCCGATCCGGCACCGGCCCGGCGCCGGATCGAGCCCGCGCAACCGCGGCAGAGCCACCCTGAGCCGGCCGACCGGGCATTCCAGCTGGGCAGTGCCGGCCAGGGCGGCACCGGGCAGAGCAGTGCCGGGCAAGGCGGCGCCGGGCAAGGCAGTGCCGGGCAGAGCGGCACCCAGCAGGGCGCGGCCGGGCACCGGCCCAGCGGCGAGCGGGCCGGGCCGGACGCGACGTCCGAACAGCCGGACGGCGATGCTGCCCGGATCCGCCGCGCCGGACCGCGCCGCGGCCGGGCCGGCGGCGAGCGGGCCGACGCCACCGCCGCCGACCCCGGCGGGCCGCCCCGCGCGCCACGCGAGCCGGGCCGGACGGGCGGACCCGACCAGCTGGACCGCCCCGGCCAGCCCGGCGACCGGACCCGCCAGACAGACGACCCCAGCCAGACAGGCGAACCCAGCCAGCCGGATTCGGGTGTGGCCGAGTTGCCGTTGCCGCTGCCGGAGCTGGCCGACCCGGGTGATATCGACCCGGATGGCGACGAGGAGCCGGGCCGACGGGCACACGTCCCGTCCTGGGACGACATCTTGCTGGGTGTCCGCCGCAGGCACTGAGCGCGGCGTTCCCGGCGCGGAAGGCCCTCACTCCTTGTTGGCACTCCGCTACGCTGAAGCCTGACGGCAGCACGCACCGATGCCGTCCTTCGGCCCGCTTCAGCCCTGGGGGACGGCGACGTGATGTCCTGTCTGGCGCGCTGCCGGGCGCGGTGAACGCGCCGGCTCCCCCATCAGGCCGGCCCGTTGGCGACCCCGTCGCCCGCACCGGCTGGCTGGCTCCGCTGCGGGCGCTGCAGATCGTCCTGATGCTGGCCGCGATCGGCTACGCGGCCGCCGCGTACACCCCCGGCGGCAGCCCGTCGAGGGAGACCGACCTGCGTGCCGGGGTGCTCGGCGGCGCGGTGCTGCTGATGCTGCCGCGGGCGGCGCTGGTACCGCGCGGGCGGCTCGCCTGGCTGGCCGGCACGCTCGGGGTGGCCGCCTGGTCGGTCGGCGACCTGGCCCGCCGGCTGCCGGACATCGACCTGCCCGACTACCCGGCGCCGACCGACCTAGCCCCGCTCGCGCTCGCCCCGCTGCTGGCACTCGGCACGCTGGCGCTGCTGCGCGGCACGGAGTCCGGCCGCCCCGGGCTGGGCTGGCTGGATGGCCTAGTCGCCGGCCTCGGTGCGGCGGCGCTGGCCGGCACGCTGGCGCTGCCGGCCGCGCTGGACGCAGCGGCCCCCGGCGGCGCCGCGCGGGCCGCCGACCTGGCCCGGCCGATCGCCGCCGTCGCGCTGCTCGGGCTGCTCGCCGGCGCGCTCGCGGCGGCCTGGCGGCGGGCCGGCGCGGGCTGGCTGGCGCTCGTCACCGGCGGGCTGCTGCTGGCCGCCGCCGACCTGGCGCAGCTGGCGCTGGCCGGGCTGCACCGCGGCGGCGCCGGGTTGGTCCCGGTGCAGCCGCTGGGGGTGGCCGTGATCGCGTCCGCCGCCTGGCTGCCGGGCCGGTCGCGGTCGGTCCCGCGCGGGCCGGGCCTGGCCCCGCTGCTGGCGCCGCTGCTGGCCGCGGCGGTCGCGCTCGGGCTGCTGCTCTACGGCGACTGGCGCGACCTGAACCGTCCCGCCGTCCTGCTGGCCGGCGGCTGCCTGCTGCTCTACGGGCTGCGCAGCGCGCTGGCGTACCGGGAGACGCGGGCGCTGGCCGCCAGCCGCCACCAGGCCGCGACCGACTACCTCACCGGGCTGGGCAACCGCCGGCTGTTCGACCTGCGGCTGGCGCTGGCCGCCGCGACCCGGCGGCCGGACCAGCGACTCGCCCTGGTGCTGCTCGGCCTGGACCGGTTCAAGGAGATCAACGACTCGCTCGGGCGCGACACCGGGGACGCGCTGCTGCGCCAGATCGGGCCGCGGCTGCGCGAGGTGGTCGGCGGCGAGGACGTGATCGCGCGGCTGGCCGGCGATACGTTCGCGGTGCTCGCCTGGGCCGGCGCGGACGAGGTGGTGGACCTCGGCCGCCGGCTGCTCGGGACGGTGGACCGGCCGTTCCTGGTCGGCGAGGTCGCGCTGGTGGTGGAGGCCACGGTCGGCATCGCGGCGATGCCGGAGCACGCGACCGACGCGCTCGGCCTGGTCCGCGGCGCCGAGGCCGCGTTGGCGCACGCGAAGACCGCGCACACCGGCCTGGAGGTGTACGACCCGACCGAGGACAGCCAGCGTGGCCTGGCGCTCGGCCTGGTCGAGGACCTTCGCGCGGCCATCGAGGACGGCCAGCTCACCGTGCACTACCAGCCGATCGTGGAGCTGCGGGCCGGCGCGGTGGTCGCGGTCGAGGCGCTGGTGCGCTGGCGGCACCCCACCCGCGGGCTGCTCGCCCCGGACGCGTTCCTGCCGCTGGCCGAGCGGTCCGGGCTGATGCGCCGGCTCACGGTGAGCGTGCTGGACCGGGCGCTCGGCCAGTCCCGGGCCTGGCGGGACCGCGGGCTGGGGATGCGCATCGCGGTCAACCTGA
Organism: Mycobacteriales bacterium; assembly: GCA_039648995.1. Lineage (GTDB taxonomy): Bacteria > Actinomycetota > Actinomycetes > Mycobacteriales > CADCTP01 > JBBWZH01. The sequence continues at coordinate 14,885 of JBBWZH010000008.1, read as the reverse complement.
GCGTCTCCACCCTGCTGGACGCGCGGCTGCCGTACGACGTGGCCCGGCTGCTGAACGAGCACGGCGTGCACCCGACCGTGCTCACCTTCGAGATCACCGAGGACGTGCTGCTGGCCGACCCGAACCGGGGCCGCCGCGCCGTCGACCGGCTGCGCACGCTCGGCGTCGGCGCCGCCATCGACGACTACGGCCGCGGCAACTCCTCGCTCGCGCTGCTGCGCACGCTGCGGGTGGACGAGCTCAAGCTGGACCGCGGCCTGGTCGCCGAGATCACCAACAGCCGGCGGGACGCCGCGATCGTCCGGTCGGCCATCGACCTGGCGCACTCGCTCGGGCTGCGGGTCACGGCGGCGGGCGTGCAGGCGGCGGGCGCGGCCGAGTTGCTCTACGAGGCCGGCTGTGACCTGGCCCAGGGCACGCTTGTCTGCCCACCGCTGCCGCCGGGCACGCTGACCGACTGGCTGATCCGGCAGGGCGTGGCCAGCGCCGAGGTGCCACCGCCGCGCCCGTTCCCCGCCCCGGTCGAGACCCGCCGCACCGACAGCGACCCCGCCCTGCGCACCTGACCTCCCGGCGGGGACGGGCCGTAGGCTCCGGGGGTGGGTGCCCGCCTGGCCACCGGGGCGCTGTACGCCGGCGGCCTGCTCGGGCCGTTCGGCGGCGGCGTGGTCTCGGCGATGCTGCCGGAGCTGGCCGCGGATCTCGGTACCAGCACGGCCGGCGCGACCAGTTCGCTCACCGTCTACCTGGTCCCGTTCGCGGCGGTGCAGCTGGTGTCCGGCACGCTCGGCGAGCGGTGGGGCCGGCGCCGGACCGTCCGGCTGGCGTACATCGCGTACGCGGCCGCGTCGGTGGCCTGCGCGCTCGCCCCGGGGTTGGGCCTGTTCCTGGCGTTCCGGGCCGCGCAGGGGGCGGCGAACGCGTTCACCACGCCGCTGCTGCTGGCCGGGCTCGCCGACGCGGTGCCGGCGCGGCGGATGGGCCGCGCGGTCGGGTTGTTCGCCAGCTGGCAGGCGGCCGGGCAGTCGTTCGCGCCGCTGGTCGGCGGGCTGTCCGCGGAGCTGAACTGGCGCTGGGCGTTCGCCGGGATCACCGCCGCCGCGGGGCTGCTGGCGCTGGCACCGCCGGCCGGCGAGCCACGGCCGGGCGCGTCGGCGCCGCCGTGGCGGTCGCTGCTGACCCGGCGGGTCGGGCTGGTCGCCGCGGTCGGGTTCGCCGGGTTCGCCGGCACCGCCGGGCTGCCGTTCCTGGTCTCGGTCCGGGCGACCGACGCGTTCGGCACCGGCGCCGCGGCGCGGGGGCTGCTGCTGGCCGGTTTCGGGGTGGCCGGGCTGCTGCTCGGGCCGGTGTCCGGGCGGCTGGTGGACCGGGCCGGCGCCCGCCGCTGCGTCGCGGCCGCGGCGGTCGGCTGCGCGGCGCTGGTCGGCACGCTCGGGCTGGCCGGCAGCCCGGGCGCGCTGGCCGCGCAGTGGGCGGCGGCGGGGGCCGTCACCTCGCTGCTGGCCGTGTCCACGAACTCGCTGGCGATCTCGGCCGCGCCGGCGAACCGCGGCGGCGCGGTGTCGATCATGTCGGCGTTCCGGTTCACCGGCAGCGCGCTGGCCCCGCTGCTCTGGCTGCCGCCGTACCGGGCGGCCGCGCCGCTCGGCTTCGCGCTGCCGGCGCTGCTGCTGCTCGTGGTGATCCTGCCGGCCGCGGCGGCCTGGCCGGGTGGCTCCCGGGAGCCCGCCGCATCCCGGTCAAGTGGGCAGAAATTCGGATGAGACAATCCCCGGCTCACGTTAGCGTGGCTCGTCGTGGCTACGCAACGATGGCACCGGTCCGCCCGGAAGCGTTCTCACGGGTTCGGTGCGCCGAACTTGTGGCGGCTGCGCGGCTTCGTCCGGCCGTACGCGGGCCGGATGGTGGTGCTGGTCGCCGCCGCGCTCGGCTCCCAGCTGGCGCCGGTGGTCGTCCCGCTGGTCACCCGGCACATCATCGACGGGCCGCTGCGCTCGGGCGACCGGTCCGCGCTGCCGCTGCTGGCGCTGCTGGTGTTCGGGCTCGGGGTGGTCGAGTCGGCGATGATCATGCTCCGCCGCTGGGTGATGACCAAGTCCGCGCTTGGCGTGGAGACCGACCTGCGCGACGAGCTCTACCGGCACCTGCAGCGGCTGCCGGTGGCCTTCCACGACCGGTGGCAGTCCGGGCAGCTGCTGTCGCGGGCCACCACCGACCTGGGCACTATCCGGCGGTTCATCGGGTTCGCGTTCGTGTTCCTGGTGGCGAACCTGACCACGTTCCTGGTCGTCGAGACGATGCTGCTGATCACGTACTGGCCGCTCGGGCTGCTGGTCGGGCTCACCGGGCTGCCGCTGATGCTCGGCTCGCTGTTCTTCGAGAAGCGCTACTCGGCCGCGGCCCGGCGGGCGCAGGACCTCAACGGCGAGCTGGCCACCGTGGTGGAGGAGTCCGCCGCCGGCATCCGGACGATCAAGGCGTTCGGCCGGCGCAAGCTGATGCTGTCCCGGTTCATGGCCGGCGCCCGCACGCTGCGCGCCGCCGAGCTGCGCAAGATCCGGATCCTAGTGCTGTTCTGGGTGCTGATCGAGACGCACCCGCAGCTGGTGCTCAGCCTGATCGTGCTGATCGGCAGCTACGCGGTCGCGCACGGCGCGCTCACCCTGGGTAGCCTGGTCGCGTTCGTCTCGCTGTTCCTGATGCTGGCCTGGCCGATCGATTCGCTCGGCTGGATCCTGGCCCAGGTGCAGGAGGCGGACACCGCCGCCGCCCGCATCTACGAGGTGCTGGACACCGAACCGTCCATTGTGGACCGTCCCGGCGCGACCGCACCGTCGCACGTGGACGGTTGGTTGCGGTTCGAGGGGGTCGGCTTCCAGTACCCCGGGGCGTCCACGCCGGTGCTGCACGATGTCTGGCTGACCATCGCGCCGGGCGAGACGGTGGCGCTGGTCGGCGCCACCGGGTCCGGCAAGACCACGCTCACCACGCTGGTGCCGCGGCTGTACGACGTCACCGCCGGCCGGGTCACGGTGGACGGCATCGACGTGCGCGACCTCCCGCTGGCCAGCCTGCGCGCCACGGTCGCCACCGCGTTCGAGGACCCGACGCTGTTCTCGGCCAGCGTCCGGGAGAACCTCACGCTGGGCCGGCCCGACGCGACCGAGGACGAGATCGTCGAGGCGATCCAGATGGCGCAGGCCGAGTTCGTCCACGACCTGCCGTGGGGGCTGGACAGCCGGATCGGCGAGCAGGGGCTGACCCTGTCCGGCGGGCAGCGGCAGCGGCTGGCGCTGGCCCGCGCCGTGCTCGGCCGGCCCCGGGTGCTGGTGCTGGACGACCCACTGTCCGCTTTGGACGTCCATACCGAGGCGCTGGTGGAGGAGGCGCTGCGCCGGGTGCTGGCCGGGACCACCGCGCTCGTCGTCGCGCACCGGCCGTCCACCGTGCTGATCGCGGACCGGGTCGCGCTGCTGAGCGGCGGCCGGATCAGCGCGATCGGCACCCATTCCGAGCTGCTGGCGACCGTGCCGGCGTACTGCGAACTGCTGGCCAGCGAATCCGAGCTGACCGGCGCGCTGGAGGAGGTACACCGGTGACCACACCGTCCGCTCTGGACTGGCGCGGCGTCGCGGCGGAAGAGACCGACGAGCTGCCGGAACGGGTCGGCGTGCTGCTGCGGGAGCGCAGCCGGCGGCTGCTCGGCTCGCTGCTGCGGCCGCACCGGCGCGCGCTGTGGGCCGTGGTGGTCGTGATCGTGGCGCAGAACGCCGCGGCGATGGCGTCCCCCTGGCTGGTCGGGGTCGCCATCGACCGCGGCATCCCGGCGCTGACCCGTGGCGATGCCGGCCCGCTGCTCGCCGTGCTCGGCGGCCTGCTCGGCTGCGCCGCCGCCGACGCGGGGCTGCGCACGGTGTTCCTGCTGCGGGCCGGCCGGATCGGCCAGGACGTGCTGCTGGGCCTGCGGCAGCGGCTGTTCGACCACTTCCAGCGGCTGCCGCTGGCCTTCCATGAGCGGTACACCTCCGGCCGCACGGTGGCCCGGCTCACGTCCGACCTGGACGCCCTGAACGAACTGGTCGACGAGGGCCTGGACGGGCTGGTCACCGCGCTGCTGTCGGTGGTCTCGGTCGGCGTGATCCTGACACTGCTGGACCTGCCGCTGGCGCTGGTCGCGCTGGCCACGTTCCCGCCGCTGTGGCTGCTGTCCCGGTGGTTCCGCACCCGCTCGTTCGACGCGTACCGGCGCACCCGCAAGACGGTGTCCGACCTGATCGTGCAGTTCGTCGAGTCGCTGGGCGGGGTGCGCGCGGTGCAGGCGTTCCGCCGGGAGCGGCGCAACGAGCAGATCTTCAGCGGGCTGAACGCGGACTACCGGCTGGCGAACGCCCGCTCCTTCCGGCTGATCGCGCTGTTCGTGCCCGGGGTCAACCTGCTCGGCCAGTTGGCCACCGCGTCGGTGCTGCTGGTCGGCGGCTACCGAGTGCTGGATGGCGACCTGCGGCTGGGCGTGCTCGCCTCGTTCCTGCTCTACCTGACCCGGTTCTTCGACCCGATGCAGGACATCGCGATCTTCTACAACTCGTTCCAGTCGGCCTCCGCGGCGCTGGAGAAGCTGTCCGGGGTGCTGGAGGAGCAGCCGACCGTGCCGGAGCCGGCCCGGCCCACGCCGCTGCCGGGCGGCCGGGCCGGCGGCGAGATCAGCTTCGAGCAGGTGGGCTTCGGCTACCGGGAGTCCACCGTGCTGCCGGACTTCTCGCTGCGGGTCCCGGCCGGGCAGACGGTCGCGCTGGTCGGGGCCACCGGGGCCGGGAAGTCGACGGTGGCCCGGCTGCTGGCCCGGTTCTACGACCCGCGCGACGGCGCCGTCCGGCTCGACGGCGTCGACCTGCGCGAGCTGTCCGAAGTGGACCTGCGCGCCGCGGTGGTCATGGTGACCCAGGAAAACTACCTGTTCACCGGCTCTGTCGCGGACAACATCGGGTTCGGCCGGCCCGGCGCGGAACGGGCCGAGATCGAGGCGGCGGCGCGGGCCATCGGTGCGCACGAGTTCGTCTCGGCGCTGCCGGAGGGCTACGACACCGACGTGCGCAAGCGCGGCGGGCGGCTGTCCGCCGGGCAGCGCCAGCTGGTCGCGTTCGCCCGCGCGTTCATCGCCGACCCGGCCGTGCTGATCCTGGACGAGGCCACCTCGTCGCTGGATGTGCCCAGCGAGCGGCTGGTGCAGCGGGCGCTACGCACGATCCTGGCCGACCGCACCGCGCTGATCATCGCGCACCGGCTGTCCACAGTGGAGATCGCCGACCGGGTGGTGGTGCTGGACGCCGGCCGGATCGTCGAGGACGGCTCCCCCGCCGGCCTGATCGGCGCCGACGGCCAGTTCGCCACGCTGCACCAGGCTTGGCGCGACAGCCTGGTCTAGCGCGCCGCCGCCCGGGGCGCCGCGCAGGTGGTGGAAGGCGATCGCGGCGGCGGTGGCGACGTTCAGCGAGTCGACGCCGGGCGCCATCGGGATGCGGACGCTCAGGTCGGCCGCGGCCACGGCGGCCTCGGTCAGGCCCGGCCCCTCGGCACCGAGCAGCAGCGCGGTGCGCGGCAGCCGGGCCGGGTCGAGGTCTGTCAGCGGCACCGACGGCGGGTTCGGGCGCAGCGCCAGCACGGTGAAGCCGGCCGATCGCAGCAGCTCCAGCCCGCCCGGCCAGGGCCGCAGCGGCGTGAACGGGACGCGTAGGACGTGCCCCATCGAGACCCGGACGCTGCGCCGGTACAGCGGGTCGGCGCACCGGTCGCCGAGCAGCACCGCGTCCACCCCGAGCGCGGCCGCGTTGCGGAACAGCGCGCCGAGGTTCTCGTGGTCGTTCACGCCCTCCAGCACGGCCAGCCGCCGCGCGCTGCCGAGGACACCGGCCAGTGCCGGCGGCGGCGCCCGGTCCGCCGACGCGAGCACGCCGCGGTTGAGGTGGAAGCCGACGACCGCGGCCAGCATCTCCGGATCGACCAGGTAGATCGGGGCGTCCACTCCGGACAGGTCGGCGGCGAGGTCGCTGACCCGGGCCGGCACGCCGAGCACCGCCCGCATCGGGTAGGGCGAGTCCAGCAGCCGGCGCACCACCGGCACGCCCTCGGCCAGCACCAGCCCGCGCCCGCCGGGCCGGTCCGGCCGCCGGTCGGCCCTGGTCAGGTCGCGGAAGTCGGCCAGCCGCGGGTCGTCCGGTTCGACCACCCGCACCGCCCGCGCCAGCACCGCCGCCGCCACCGAACCCGACACCGCCGCGCCCGCCTCCTCGGCCGAACCCGGCGCCGCCGGCACCGCCGGCTCCCCCGGAACCGCCGCGGCCGCCGGGCCCCCCGCACCGGGCGAGGCGCCACCGGGCGAGGCGCCACCGGGCGGGGCGCCACCGGGCGGGGCGGCACCGGGCCTGCGGCCGGCGGCCGGCCCGGGCTCAGCTGAGGTCGACATCGACGATCGGGACCATGCCCGCGTCCCGGCCGCCGGGCTGTACGGCCCGCTCCACCAGCAGGTGCGAGTGCCGGCCGTCGACGGCGAGCGTGGCGAGCTGGTTGCCGAAGAACGGCCCGGCGGTCCGGCTCCACGCCAGCGGCACCGGTGGCACGCCGGCCAGCCGGGCCAGCCAGCGGGGCAGCAACTCGGCCGGCCGGCTCCAGCCGACCCGGAAGCCGAGCCGCATCGAGGCCGGTACGCCCTGGTGGATGGGCGAGCAGACCAGCTGGTAGATCCGGCTGTCCACCGGCTGCGGGTACCGCGCCTCGGCCACGTAGGCGTGGTGCACGTCGCCGGACAGCACCGCGACCGTCGCGGGTGGACGGTGGCCGTACCCGCCCCGGCCGACCCGGGCGAGCATCGCACCGAGCCGGTCGAACGACTCCCGGAACGCGGCCCAGTGCTCCAGGTCGGCGTACCGGCGCAGCCACTCACCGAACCGCCGCACCCAGCGCCGCCGGTCCGGCCGGCAGAGCACCTCGTCCCAGGACTCGATGTCGTGCACCGCCCGGGGCAGCAGCCAGGGCAGCGAGGTACCGATCAGCAGGTGGTCGTAGTCGCCGCCGGCCTGCGACTCGATCCAGTCGAACTCGGGCTTGCTGACCATCGACCGGCCGCCCTCGATCAGGATCCGGCCGCACCGGCTGTCGATCACCAGCAGCCGCACCCGGCCGAAGTCGCGCCGGTAGCTCCACTGCGCGCCCTTGGCGCCGTCCGCCTCCCGGTCCGCGGCGACCGCGAACTCGCGCAGCAGCGGCTCGCCGTCGGCGGCGGACCGGACCCGCCGGTAGAGGTCGTCGGTGGCCAGCGCGTCCGGGTGCAGGTTGCCCAGGTGCTGGTAGATCCAGTACGACATGAGCCCGCCGATGATCCGTTCGGACCACCAGCCGGTCCGCCGCATCTCGTCCCGCCAGGCCGCGGAGGTGTTCCAGTCGTCGTGCACGTCGTGGTCGTCGAAGATCATCGAGGTGGGCAGGTTGGCCAGCAGCCAGCGCACGTGCGGGTCGGCCCACGACTCCTGGTAGAGCGTCGTGTACTCCTCGAAGTTCGCCACCTGGGTGCCGGGTGACCGCGAGACGTCGCGCCGCCGGCGGATCCGCGCCTCGGTGCCGGGCGAGGTCTCGTCGGCGTACACCTGGTCGCCGAGCAGCAGCAGCGCGTCCGGCCAGCTGTCGCCCGGGGCGCGGGCCATCCGCTCGGCGTACGCGTCCAGCGCGTCCACCCCGAACCTGCCGCCGGCGACCGCGCCGTCCGGCGAGGCGTACCGGCAGGACCCGAACAGCAGCCGCAGCGTCCGGCCCGGCCCCAGCGTCCGGATCCGGCTCGGTGGGAACCGCGAGCCGTCCAACGGCCACACCCGGTCACCGTCCAGGCGCACCTCGTACGGCGTGCTCCCGCCCGGCGGCAGGCCGGTGACGAGCACCAGCGCGTAGTTGTGCCCGGCCACGCACCAGGTGCGCTCGGCGCAGCCCAGCACCTCGACCGTGCAGGGCTGATCGGTCTGGACCCAGACCGTGGCCGAGGTCTCGTCCACGTGCCGGAGGATCGGGCCGAGCAGCAGGTCAGGCACGCGTGCCGTTCTACCCTGCCGGCGGCCTCCGCGGGTAACCGCGGCCCCTGTTCACGATCTCGCAACGACCGGTCGCCGGGCGGATCCGGTCGCCTACTGTCGACATCCATGCGGACGTCGTGGCCCGGATCGGGCGTGGCCAGGGCATCGGGGCCGCCGGCCGGGGAGCCGCTGCCGGCGGCCACGCCGCCGCGCCGCCCGGGCGCGCCGGGCCGGCGGTCCGGGCCGCGGCGCGGTGCCGGGGTGTGGCTGCTGCCGCCGTGGAGCCGGGCGCCGCTGCTGGCGTTCCGGGCGCCGGCGGTCATCCTGGCCGTCCTCGGCGCGGCGGCGATCCTGGCCTGCGCGAGTTCGTCGGCCGGGCTGTTCCTGTCCTCCGCCGGCGCCGAGGCGCTGCACCGGATGGCGGCCGCCGACTGCCCGGACGCGACCTACCCGACCATCCAGGGGTACAGCGAGGAACAGCTGACCCCGAGCGTGCAGGAACAGGGCCGCGGCTCGATGACCGGCGCGGGCCTACCCGGGCCGTACCAGGTGCTGGCGCCGGAGAGCCCGATCCGGCTCACCGGCCGGGCCGCGTCCGGCTCGGCGCCGGACGCGGCGGTGAACGTCTTCTACCGCCAGGACGCGGTCGACCACGTGCGGGTGCTGAGCCGCGGGCCGGCGCGCGGGCTCTGGCTGCCCGACTCGCTGGCCAGCAGCCTCGGTGTCCGCGCCGGGCAACAGCTGCGGCTGGGCAAGGCGAGCACGATCCCGGTGGCCGGCGTCTACCGGGAGCTGTCCCGCGAGCCGGTGCAGCCGTACTGGTGCTCGTACGCCACCCTGTTCGCGAACACCGGTGGCAGCATCGTCCTGCGGCCACTGGTGCTGGCCACCGATATCGGCACCGTCAACGCGGTGCAGCGGGCCCAGCTCTACGGCATGACGAACTACTGGGTGTCGCCGATCGATCCCACCCGGCTCACGCTGTCCTCGGCGCGGGCGCTGAACGACAAGCAGGCCGCCGCGTACCGGGCGTTCGGCAGCAGCCCGCCGGACGACCTGGCCTCCCGGTTGAGCGGCACCGGCCAGCTGCCGGTGTTCACCGAGCAGGCCGGGTTGATCCGGTCCGGGCTGCGGGCGCCGGTGCTGCCGATCGCGCTCGGCGGCACGTTGCTGGCGCTGCTGCTGATCGGCGCGGCCGGCAGCTACTGGGCCGACCGGCGGGCGGGCGAGGTGCGCCTGCTGTCGGCACGCGGGGTCGGCCCGGCCGCGCTGGCCGGCAAGGCGGTGGCGGAACTGGCGGCACCGGCCGCCGTCGGGACGTTGCTGGGCTGGCTGGCCGCCGGCTGGCTGGTGCGGTCGCTGGGGCCGAGCCGGTACGTCGACCCCGGCGCCCCGGCGCGCGCCCTGCTGGTCGCCGGCGCCGCGCTCGTCGCCGGGCTGGCGCTGCTGGCCCTGGTCGCCGGCCGCCGGGCCCGGGCCGCCACCGAGGTGACGATCGGCGCGCGCCGCGGCCGGCTGGCCGCCGTGCCCTGGGAGCTGGCCCTGCTGGCCGCGGCCGGCGGGTGCTACCTGGCGCTGCGGCGCGGCCAGGCGGTCGTGCTGACCCGCGGGGTGGCCCAGGTCAACCTGCTGGTCGTGACGTTCCCGCTGCTGTTCATGGCTGGTAGCGCGGTGCTGCTGGTGCGGCTGCTGGTGCTGGCACTACCGGCCGCGCTGCGGCGGCCGGCGCGACGCTGGCCGGCGTGGTACCTGGCCAGCCGGCGGGTCACCGCGGCCCGGCTGGTCACCGTGATCCTGCTGGCCGCCGCCACCATGCCGATCGCGGTCGGCGTCTACGCGGCCGGGCTGACCCAGACCACCCAGTACACGCTGGACAGCAAGGCGCGGCTGTTCGTCGGCGGCAACTCCTCGATCAACTCGGTCGACCCGCTGCGGCGCACCCCGGCCACCGACCGCGCCGGCACGGTGGTCACCCGCTACCAGTACGCCTCGCTGGACGGCCAGCGGGTGATCGTGCTGGCGATCGACCCGGACACCTTCGCGGCGACCACGTTCTGGGACCGCCGCTACGCCGACCAACCGCTGGCCACGCTGCTGGACCGGCTGCGCCAGCCGTCCGCCGGGGGCCGGGTGCCGGCGCTGGTCGTGGCCGCCGACGCCGGCCACACGCCGGTGCAGGACGACCAGCTGCGGATCACGCTCGGTCACAGCACCGAGCAGCTGACCGTGGCCGGCGTCCCGCGGCTGTTCCCCGGCCGCCGGCTGCCGCTGCCGATGCTGGTGGTGGACGCGGCGCGGCTGGGCCAGGTCGACCCGCACGCCGGCACCGTGAACGAGCTGTGGACCCGCGGCCCGGTCGACCCGGCGCAGGCCGCGGTGGTCGCCCAGGGCGCCCGCATCTTCGACATCGCCGACCTCGTCACCGTCTTCAACGTGGCCAACTTCCTCGGCATCTCCTGGACCTTCGGCTACCTCTCGGCGCTGGCCGCGCTGGTCGGCCTGGTCGCGATCGGCGGCCTGCTGCTCTACCTGGAGACCCGGCAACGCTCCCGCATCGCCGCCTACGCCCTCGGCCGACGCATGGGCCTGACCCGCGCCACCCACCTACGCTCACTGCTCGCCGAACTCGGCACCCTGCTGATCACCGCACTGGTACTCGGCACCGGGCTCGCCGCCGCCGCGGTGCTGCTGGTCTACCGGCAGCTCAACGTCGACCCGGACCGACCACCTGCCCCGCTGCTGACCGTGCCCACCGCGGCGCTCATCGGCGCCGGAATCATCGTTGTCGTCATCACCGCCCTGGCCGCGGCATACGCTCAACGGGCAGCCGACCGAACCAACGTCGCGGAGGTACTTCGCCTTGGAGCCTGACGACTTCGACTGGACCGCCGGCCCGCTCGGCGGGTCGGACGGCTCCGGCGGCCCGACCGGCGTCCGGCTGGCCGAGCCGGCGGCTGTCTGCCGGACCGTCCACAAGACGTACATGATCGGGGACAAGGAGATCGAGGCCCTGATCGATGTGGACAAGGAGTTCCCGGCCGGCCGGGTGTCCACGATCGTCGGGCCGTCCGGCTCCGGGAAGTCCTCGCTGCTGCGGATCCTGGCCTGTATGGACCGGCCGAGCAGCGGCTCGGTCCGGATCGGCGGCCACGAGGTCAGCAGTCTGGGCACCCGCCGGCGGCGGGCACTGCGCCGCACCGCGGTCGGCTACGTGTTCCAGAACCCGGTCGACAACCTGATCGAGTACCTGGACGCCACCGCGCAGCTGAAGCTGGCCGCCAAGCTCCGCGGCCGGCCCGCGGTTCCGGCCGACTTGGAGCGGCTGTTCGACCTGCTCGGCCTCAGCCACCGGGCCAGCCACCTGCCGGTGCAGCTGTCCGGCGGCGAACAGCAGCGGCTCGCGTTCGCCTGCGCGGTGATCGGCCGGCCGGCGATCGTCGTGGCCGACGAGCCGACCGCGGAGCTCGACTCCGCGTCCGCCGACCGGGTGCTGCAGGCGGTGCACGACCTGCGGGCCGAGGGCGTGGCGTTCCTGCTCTCCTCGCACGATCCGCGGGTGGTCGCGACCGCCGACCACCTGCTCCGGCTCGAGCACGGACGGGTGGTGGAGTCGTGGTAGCTCCGTTCAGCGGGGTGGTCCGCGGCCGCGGGCTGACCAAGACCTACCGGCGCGGCGATGAGCAGGTGCACGCGCTGCGCGAGGTCAACCTCGACCTGCACCCGGGCGAGCTGGTGGCGCTGGTCGGCCCGTCCGGCTCCGGCAAGAGCACGCTGCTGAACGTGCTCTGCGGCTGGGAGCGGCCGGACGACGGCGGTCTACAGTGGACGGACGCGCTGGCGGGCCGGCCGGCGGCGACGCTGGGCTGGGCCGAGCTCGCGCTCATGCCGCAGGCGCTCGGGCTGCTGGAGGACCTGACCGTCTCCGAGAACGTGCTGCTGCCGGCCCGGCTGACCCGCCGGCTGGCGGCCGAGACGCCACGGGCCCGCGAGCTGATGGCCGCGTTCGGCATCGCGCACCTGGCCGACCGGTATCCGCGGCAGACGTCGCTGGGCGAGCAGCAGCGCTGCTGCGCGGCGCGGGCGCTGCTGCTGCGGCCGGCCCTGCTGCTGGCCGACGAACCCACCGCGCACCAGGACGCCGGCTGGACCGAGGTGCTGTTCAGTGAGTTCCGCGGCCTGCTCCGCGCCGGGTCGAGCTGCCTGATCGCCACCCACAACCCGGAGACCTGGGGCTACGCCGACCGCATCCTCACCATGCACGACGGCGAACTCCGCGAGGGCACCCCCGACCCCGTCCACTGAGCCCAGCGCGCACCGCCGAGGAGCACTCTGCCGGCTGGCGTGAAAGGCTTGGCGGTATGGATTACACGCATCTGGGCCGTACCGGCCTGCGGGTCTCCCGGCTCTGCCTCGGCACGATGAACTTCGGCCCGATCACGGTGGAATCGGACGCACACGTGATCATGGATCGGGCGCACGAGCACGGCATCAACTTCTTCGACACGGCCAACGTGTACGGCTGGGACAAGGGCAAGGGCCTCACCGAGCAGATCATCGGCCGGTGGTTCACCCAGGGCGGTGGCCGGCGGGAGAAGACCGTGCTGGCCACCAAGCTCTACGGCGACATGGGTGACTGGCCGAACGACGGCAAGCTGTCGGCGCTGAACATCCGGCGGGCCTGCGACGCGTCGCTGCGCCGGCTGCAGACCGACTACATCGACCTGTACCAGATGCACCACGTCGACCGGGAATCTCCCTGGGAGGAGATCTGGCAGGCGATGGAGACCCTGGTCACCCAGGGGAAGGTCATCTACGTCGGTTCGTCCAACTTCGCCGGCTGGCACATCGCCCAGGCGCAGGCGGCGGCGCAGAAGCGGGACTTCGTCGGCCTGGTCGCCGAGCAGTCGATCTACAACCTGCTGACCCGGCAGGTCGAGATGGAGGTGCTGCCTGCCGCCGAGCACTACGGTCTGGGCGTCATCCCGTGGAGCCCGCTGGCCAGCGGGCTGCTCGGCGGCGTGCTGCGCAAGGAGCGGGACGGCCACCGGCGCAACTCGGAGCGGTCGACCGAGACGCTCGACCGGCACCGCGACGCCCTCGGCGCCTACGAGGACTTCTGCGCGGAGCTCGGCGAGGAGCCGGCCGACGTGGGGATCGCCTGGCTGCTCGCGCAGCCGGCGGTGACCGCGCCGATCATCGGCCCGCGCACGCTCGACCAGCTGGACGGCTCGCTGCGGGCGCTCTCGCTCACGCTGGACGAGAAGTCGCTGGCCCGGCTGGACGAGATCTTCCCGGGTCACCAGACCGCCCCGGAGGACTACGCCTGGTAGGCGCGCCGGCTGCTCACGATTCGGTCAATTCCGCGGTACCAGGCTTGATCGTCGCCTAGCGTGGGATCATGCGCCAGCTGACCGCCGAGCGGCCCTTGGCCGAATTACGCGAGACGACGACCACGCCGGGCGGCGGGTCAGCCGACCTGCCGCCCGGCGCCGGGTCCGTCCCGCCACCACGCCGCCGCCGCCGGATCGGCACGCTGCTGCTGCCGCCGTGGACGCGGGCCCCGCTGCTGGCGCTCGGCGAGCCGGCGGTGATCTTCGCCGTGCTGGCCGCGACGATCATCCTGGCCTGCGCCAGCTCGTCCGGCGCGCTGTTCCTCTCCTCGGCCGCGTCCGAGACGCTGCACCGGACGATCGCCGCCGACTGCCCCAACGCCAGCTACCCCAGCATCCGGCTCGGCCCGATCATCAGCATCGACCGGGCCAAGTACGAGCAGTACGACCTCTTCGAGCCGGTGGATCCACCGACCGACCTGCCCGACCTGGCCGGGCTGGACACCCGCGCCCGCGGCGCGATGACGGCCGAGGGCTTCTCCGCGCCCTACCACACGGCGATCAGCGAAGGGGCGCTGCGGGCCGGCCCGCCGCCCTCCGGCTCGGCCGCGCACTCGGCCCGGTTGTTCTTCCAGGACGGCGCGGTCGACCACATCACGCCGATCAGCCGCGGCGCGGCGCGCGGTGTCTGGCTGCCGGCGACCTACGCGCGGCAACTCGGGGCCCGGCCCGGGCAGCGGATCCCGCTGGCGTTCAGCCGGAACAACGTCGCGCTGCCGGAGACCACCGTCCCGGTCGCCGGCATCTACCAGGACCTCTGGCAGGAACCGACCACGCCGTACTGGTGCTCGTACAGCGGGCTGTTCCAGAACCCGGGCAGCGCCGACCCGCCGCCGCCGGCGCTGCTGATCGTCACCGACCAGGCCACGTTCGCCGCGGTCCAGCACGCGACGGCGGCCGCGGCGACGCACTACTGGACGGCGCCGATCAGCACCGGCGGGCTGACCCTGTCGGCCGCGCGGGACGTGGGGACCCGGCAGGCGGACGCGTACCGCCGGTTCGGCCAGCCGGCGCCGGCCGACCTGGGCGCGCAGAACAGCGGGTCGGGGCAGATGCCGATCTTCGCGCAGCAGACCGCGCTGGTCCGCGACGGGCTGCGCGGGCCGGTGGTGCCGATCGCGCTGGGCGGCACGGTCCTGGCGCTGCTGCTGGTCGGCGCCGCGGGCAGCTTCTGGGCCGACCGGCGCGGCCGCGAGGTGCGGCTGCTGTCCTCCCGCGGCGTCTCGCCGGCCGCCCTCGCGTTCAAGGCGGTCCTGGAACTGCTGGCGCCGGCGATCGCCGGCACGCTGATCGGCTGGCAGGTGGCCCGCTGGCTGGTCCGGGCGCTCGGGCCCAACCCGCACCTGGACCGGGCCGCGCCGACGCAGGCGCTGCTCACCGCGGGGCTCGCGTTGGCCGCCGGGCTGGCGCTGCTGGCGCTGGTCGCCGGGCTGCGTAGCCG
>JBBWZH010000003.1:0-2581 GCA_039648995.1 Mycobacteriales bacterium | reverse complement strand
GCCGGGCCAGCTCGTTGCGGTAGGCCGCCTCGATCAGCGCCTCGCGGGTGGGGAAGTGCCGGTAGAGCGTGCCGATGCCGACGCCGGCGTCCCTGGCGATCGCCTCCAGCGTCGCGTCCGGGCCGCTCTCGGTGGCGAAGGCGCGGACCGCCGCGTCGAGCAACCGGTCACGGTTGCGCCGCGCGTCGGCGCGCAGCGGTCGACTGGCGGTCACAAGCTCCCTCCCACCGGTTGTATCCGGAGGTTCCTCCGCTTAGAGTGGAGGTCGTAGCGGAGGTTCCTCCGTTTCCATGCTACCCGGTGCGCCGGGCCCACCGAAGCCGAGCAGGACGGGAAGTCAGAGCTGTGTCCACACCCATCAGCACGCCGTTCACCGCCGAATCCACCGCGGCCGACGTCATCGCCGGCATCGACCTGACCGGCCGCCGGGTCGTCGTCACCGGCGGAGCGTCCGGCATCGGCATCGAGACCGCGCGAGCGCTGGCCGGGGCAGGCGCGGAGGTCACCCTGGCCGTCCGCAACCCGGAGGCCGGGGCCGCCACCGTCGAGGACATCATCGGCAGTACCGGCAACAAGCAGGTGCTGGTCGCCCCGCTCGACCTGGCCGACCCGGCGTCGGTCGCCGCGTTCGTCGCCGGTTGGGAGGGCCCGCTGCACATCCTGGTGAACAACGCCGGCGTGATGGCCGCGCCGGAGACGCGGACGTCGCGGGGCTGGGAGCTCCAGTTCGCCACCAACCACCTCGGCCACTTCGCGCTCGCCAGCGGGCTGCACGGCGCGCTGGCCGCGGCCGGCGGCGCCCGCGTGGTCTCGGTCAGCTCGGCCGCGCACCTGCGTTCGCCGGTCGTTTTCGACGACATCCACTTCCGTGAGCGCGCGTACGAGCCGTGGCTGGCGTACGGGCAGTCGAAGACGGCGAACGTGCTGTTCGCCGTCGAGGCGGCCCGGCGCTGGGCCGGCGACGGCATCTTCGTGAACGCGTTGCACCCGGGCGGCATCCGCACCAACCTGCAACGGTATGTCAGTGACGAGGAGCTGGCCCGGCTGCGCGCGGCCATCGCCCACGGGCCCGCGCCGGCCTGGAAGACGCCCGAGCAGGGCGCCGCGACCTCGGTGCTGGTCGCCACCTCACCCCTGCTGGACGGTATCGGCGGCCGCTACTTCGAGGACTGCAACGAGGCAGGCCCGAACCAGCCGGACAGCCGTCGCGGGGTCGCCGCCTACGCGCTCGACCCGGCGGCGGCGGAGCGGCTCTGGCAGGTCTCGACCGAGACGCTGGCCGGCTGAAGTCCACTTCGGACGTCCATCCCGGACGGTCGCCGGCCGTCGCCCCGCGGGTGGCCGGCGACCGGTGACGGCCCCGGTTCGCCGGTATCGGTTCAGCTACCGACGGCCGTTGAAGTCTTGCCATACGAGCGCCGTCCGGTAAGAGTATTACTCGTGCGTGATGTCCGGATGGGCTGGCGCCGGTTCGGCGCCGACGGGCTGCTGGCAATGGCCGGGATGGCCATTGCCGGCCTGCTCGCGTTCGCCGCCGTCTCCGCGCACGACGGCTTCGGCCGGCTGGTCGCGCTGGACCTGCTCTGCTCGCTGGTGATCGGGTCTACCGCCGGCATCGTGATCTCGGTCCGGGCCGTGCGCGCCGGCCGCCCGCGCCGGCGCCGGCTGGCCGGCGTGATGCTCGGCCAGGTCGCGACCGGCATGGTGCTCGCCGCCGGCCTGTGCGTGGTCGGCGGCCTGGTCGCCGGGCTGGTCGCGTACCCGCACGGCGGCCTGGCGGCCGTGGCGCTGCTCGGCGGCTCGCTGGGCGTGCTCGGCGTGCTGGTGGTCGGCCTGCCGGTCGGGCTCGCCGCCGGCCTCGTCAACGGGTGCCGCCTGCTCTCCCGTCCGCGCTGAGGCCTGCGCGCTAGCCCGTTCGGCGGGTGAGGGTGATCAGCGGGATGGTGCGCTCGGTCCGGCCCTGCAGTTCGGCGATGATCGGCCGGGCGGCGCCGAACGCGGCCCACAGCCGCGCCCGCTCCGCGCCGGCCGCCTCGGCGGCGAGCACGGTGAACACCTCGGTGCCGACCTCGACGGTGCCGCGCGGGTCGGCACGCAGGTTGTGGTACCAGCCGGGGAGCGCCGCCCGGCCGCCGTTGGCCGCGGCGACCACCAGCACATCGCCGTCGCGGATGTAGGTCAGCGGCCAGGTACGGGCCTCGCCGCTGCGTGCGCCGGTGGTGGTGAGCAGCAGCAGCGGCGTGTCGCCGAACTGGCCGCCCACCCGGCCGCCGTTGGCACGGAACTCCTCGACCACGGCTCGGTTCAGTTGGGCTCGATCCGTCACCCCATCTGTATACCTGGCCGCGCTACTTGATCGCGCCGGCCGTAATGCCGCGGGTCAGCGTGCGCTGGAAGAGCAGGAAGAACAGCAGCGCGGGCAGCAAGCCGAGCAGGGCGGACGCGTTGGACATCGTCGCGTCCATCAGCCGCTGGCCCTGCAGCACGCCGAGCGCGACCGAGACCGTCTGGTTGCCGTTGGAGACCAGGAAGATCAGCGGGATGAAGAAGTCGTTCCAGCTCCAGATGAAGAAGAACACCA
>JBBWZH010000779.1:0-3661 GCA_039648995.1 Mycobacteriales bacterium | reverse complement strand
CGGGCGGCGGCGATCTTGCCCTCGTAGAAGGCGCGGTCCCGGGTGTCCGCGGTGCCGGCGTCCAGCGCGGCGTTGGCCACGGCGGCGCCACGCAGCAGCAGCCAGCCGATGATCAGGTCACCTAGCGACATCAGCAGCCGGGTGGTGTTCTGCCCGACCTTGTAGGCGTTGCGCGGGTCGTCCACCGACGAGGTGAGGAAGCCGACCATCGCGCCGAGCATGCCCTGCACGTCAGCCAGCGCGGCAGCCAGCAGCGACCGCTCCTCCTTGAATCGGCCGTTCCCGCTCGCAGCGTCTACAAAGGACTGAATCTCGCCGAGCAGCGCGGTCAGCGTCTGCCCCTGGTCCCGGACGATCTTGCGGAAGAACAGGTCCATGCCCTGGATCGAGGTCGTGCCCTCGTACAGGGTGTCGATCTTGGCGTCCCGGATGTACTGCTCGATCGGGTAGTCCTGCAGGTAGCCCGAGCCGCCGAAGGTCTGCAGCGCCAGCGCCAGCATCTCGTAGGACCGCTCCGAGCCGACGCCCTTCACGATCGGCAGCAGCAGGTCGTTGCGCCGCTCGGCCGGCTCGTCCCGCTCGCCGCGCGCACCGGCGGCCCATACCGCGTCCTGCTGGGTGGCGGTGTAGAGCAACAGCGCGCGCATGCCCTCGGCGTACGCCTTCTGCAGCATCAGCATCCGGCGCACGTCCGGGTGGTGGATGATCGTCACCCGCGGCGCGGCCTTGTCCGTCAGCCGGGTCAGGTCGGCGCCCTGCACGCGGGTCTTCGCATACTCCAGCGCGTTCAGGTAGCCGGTGGACAGCGTCGCGATCGCCTTGGTGCCCACCATCATCCGGGCCGACTCGATCACCTTGAACATCTGCGCGATACCGTTGTGCACGCCGCCGACGAGTGTGCCGATGGCCGGGTGCTCCTCACCGAAGCGCAGCTCACAGGTGGTGGAGACCTTCAGGCCCATCTTGTGCTCGACGTTGGTGGCGTAGACGCCGTTGCGCTCGCCCAGCTCGCCGGTCTCGTTGTCGACCAGGTACTTCGGCACCAGGAACATCGACAGCCCCTTCGTGCCGGGGCCGTGCCCCTCAGGCCGGGCCAGCACCAGGTGCACGATGTTGTCCGACAGGTCGTGCTCGCCGGACGTGATGAACCGCTTCACGCCCTCGATGTGCCATGTGCCGTCCGGCTGCTGGATCGCCTTGGCCCGGCCGGCGCCGACGTCCGAGCCGGCGTCCGGCTCCGTGAGCACCATCGTGGACGACCAGTGGTGGTCGACCATGTGTTGCGCGAACCGCTTCTGCTCCGGCGTGCCGAGCATCCACAGCACGTGCGCCATCGAGGATCCGCTGGCGTACATGTGCACGGCCGGGTTCGCGCCGAGCACCAGCTCGGCGGTGGCCCAGCGCAGCGACATCGGCACCATCTGGCCGCCCAGCTCGGCGGGCAGGTCCATCCGCCACCACTCCGCGTCCCGGTAGGCGCGGTACGACTTCTTGAACGACTCAGGCAGCGTGACCGAGTGCGTGGCCGGGTCGAACACCGGCGGGTTCCGGTCGGAGTCGACCAGGGAGGCGGCGAGCGGGCCGGACGCCAGCCGGTCGACCTCGACCAAGATGCCGCGAGCCGTGCCCAGATCCAGATCGGGATACGCACCGCTATCGAGGCGCTGATCGACGCCGAGTACCTCGAAGAGGTTGAACTCGATGTCGCGGAGGTTGCTCTTGTAGTGGCTCATGGCCGCGGCACTCCTTGCTCGGCGAGTTACTACTCGTCAGTAACTCCAGGTTATTACCCGCCGGTAACTGCCGCAACCGGTTCTGCCCGACCGGGCACCCGGGGAGCACTCATCAGCCGGCCGAGCGAGCCTCGTCGTAGCGTAGGAGCACGAGCCGGACGACCGCGGGGTGATCGCCGAGGGGCTCGGTGACCAGGTCGGCGCCCGCGCCGGCCAGCCCCGCCTGGAACACGCCGGGCGCCAGCAGATAAGACGCCACGACAACCCGCGCCGCCCCGGCGGCCCGGGCGGCCGCGACCGCCGCCGGCACCGACGGCGGCCGCGCCGAGGCGTAGCCGACCGTGACGGCCGGCCGGCCGCCGACGCCACCGGAGCCGTGCCGGGAGGCGCCGCTGCCGCGCGCCGGGCCGGGGTCCGCGGAATGGGGCGCGGTGAGCTCGCCGAGTCGCTCGGCGAGCAGGCGGGCCTGGGTCTCGGTCGCCACGGCGGCGGCGGGGTCGGCGGAGCCGGCGGCGGCCAGGATGATCGCGTCGCTGGGGCGCCAGCCGGCCTGGCGGAGCCGGTCCGCGAGCGCGTCGGCCAGCAGTGGGTGCGGCCCGAGCACCCGGCCGACCGACGCGTCCGGCCGGGCGGCGGCGACCGCCGTCGGGACGTCGACCGCCGCGTGGTACCCGGTGGCGAGCAGCATCGGCACCGCGACGACCGGGCCGGCGGCCGCGGTCAGCGCGGTGGCCACGGCCGGCGGCACGATGTCCAGATACGCCGCCCGCGCGGCCAGCCCGGGCCGGAGCCCGCGGACCCGACGGAGTATCGCCTCGATCGTCCGGGCGGCATCCGGGTCGCGGCTGCCATGCGCGACCGCGATCAGCGCCGGAGCGCCGTCCAGGCCGGCCGGCTCGGTAGCCGGCCACCCCGCCGGCGCACCCGCCGGTTCGGCGCCAGAACCGCTCACGGCGCCGACGGTACGCTGCGCGAGGCGTGCGGCTTCGGCTGATCGGCCATGCGCGGGCAGGGCCGACTGGCCGTCCGTTTTAGTCGTTCTGCCCTCTTTGCATTATATGTTCCGAGGCATATCCTTGCCGACATGCCAGCAGTGGCCAGCCGATCGCTCGCCGACGTCGCCCGCGACGTCGCCGCCGGCGTCGCGACGCCGATCGAGCTGTACGCGGCCTTCCTGAACTCCACGGTCTACTGCGAGCGCGGCGATCAGCCGGGCTTCCGGGCGCTCGGCACCACCGGCGACGGATTGATCCCGATTTACAGCTCTCCGGAGCAGCTTGCGCTCGCCCGGGGTACCGTCGAGTGGTTCGCGCTGCCTGGAGCGGAGCTCCTGCACCTGCTGCCGGCCGGCTACGACCTGCTGCTTGACCAGGGCGGCAGCACGCCGTTGCGGCTGCAGCCGGCGGCGCTGGCGAAGCGGGTGTCGATCGAGCTCAACCGGGGGGCCGGATGAGGTTGCAGGTGGATCCGGCGCGGCTGTCCGACACGGCAGTGCCGCTGCGTGACGCGGCCGCGGTCGCTCGTGAGGTGCACGACGCCGGCGCCAGCCTGGCCGGCCACCTGACCGGGGCGGACGAGCCGGTACGCCGGGCGGCAGGTGACTTCCTCGACGCGTGGGGCCGCGGCCTGGGCGGCGTCGCCGAGCGCGGCGAGACGCTGTCCCGGATGCTGGAGCTGGCCGCGTCCTCGTACGGCGAGGTGAACGAGCAGGTGCGCCGGCGGGCCGGCCAGGCCGGCAGCGGTGCAGCGTGATCGAGGTGCGGCCCGGGCAGACGCCGGCGGAGCTGATCGGGGGTCAGCCGGACGAGGTGGAGCGGCTGGCCGCGCGGCTGGCCCGGTTCGCGGCCGGCGCGGCGGACGCCTCGGTACGGCTGCGTGGGCTGGACTCGGGGCACTGGTCGGGCGGCGCCGCCGACTTGTTCCGCGAG
>JBBWZH010000777.1:0-17503 GCA_039648995.1 Mycobacteriales bacterium | reverse complement strand
CGTTCATGTGGGAGCAGTGGAACCCGGGCTGCGCGGTCGCGGGATGCACCGGTACGGCCGTCGACCAGCGCAGCAGCGAGAGCTTCTCGCACGGGTGGGGCGCGGCCGGCATCAGCGGGATCCTGCGCAGCCTGCTGGGCATCGACGTGACCGGCCCAGGAGCCGCCACGATCCGGATCGCGCCGCCCACCAGCGGCCTGCGGCACGCACGCGGCACCGAATGGACCGAGCGCGGCCGGGTCAGCGTCGACTGGCAGCGCACCGGCCATGGCTTCACGCTGGATGTGACCGTCCCGGTGAACGTCACCGCGACCGTCGTGCTGCCCGGCCGCGCCGCCCAGGCGTGGGGCGACGGCGCGCCGCGGCGGGTGGACGAGCGCGCCGGCAGCACCGAGTTCACGGTCGGATCCGGCCGGACGCAGTTCCGGTCCTACACCGGCAGCCCGTAGCTCACCCGTCAGCGGGCTGGGTGGCCCCGGAGCGCGCGGCGGCGCGCTCGGCGTCGCCGCGCAGGATGCAGAATTCGTTGCCCTCCGGGTCGGCGAGCACCACCCAGCCCGAGCCGTCGGGGCGGCGCAGATCCTGCACGGCGGTGGCGCCGAGATCCAGCAGCCGGGCGAGCTCCGCGTCGCGGGTGCCGGCCGCGGGCACCAGGTCCAGGTGCAGCCGGTTCTTGACCTGCTTGACCTCGGGGACCTCGATGAACAGGATCCGCTGGGAGCCGTCCGCGGAGAAGATCATGCACTCCTCGTGGCCGGGCCCGTTGGGGTCGTCCGGGTCCTGGACGAAGCCCAGCACCCGGCCCCAGAACACCGACTGCGCGTAGGCGTCGAGTGCGTCGAACGTCGTATGCGAGATGCGGGCCGTCACCGGCCCATCCTCCCGCACCGCCGGTAGTCCCCGCCGACGGGACCAGGCATGACAGGCTCCGCACCGTCAGCGTCGCGGGCCGGGTACGCCACTGACCGCCGGCTGAGGCGACGTACGAGCGTAGGCGCGCGGGCCATCCGGGAGCGGGGCAGCCGCACGATTGCGGGAACCGATGGCCGGCAGCCCGGCCCGCGGCAGCGACCGGCGGCCAACGGGTTTGGCCGCCCGCGGGCGGGGCAGGTCATCGACCCGGCCGGTGCAGCCCTGGTAGGTGGAGGTCGCGATGTCATTCTGGCGCTCGGGCGCGGCCCCCGCGGTCGCCCTGACGGCCGCGGCGCTGCTGCCGGCCCACACACCTCCCGCCGCGGCCCGGCCGGCGGTGACGCCGGTGATCCAGCGGGCCGCCGGCGGCGAGGCGCCGGGCGCGCCGGGCGCGGCGGCCGACTGGACGCCGGCCGACAAGGACGGCGTGGGCACGGCCCGATCGGCGGCCAGCCGGCTGTGGTTCACCCTCGGCGACGGCCAACTGCAGGAGGTCTTCTACCCGGACCTGAGCACCCCGAGCGTCCGCTCGATGGAACTGCTCGTCACCGACGGCCGGAGCTTCACCGATCGGGAGAGCACCGACACCGTCCACCGCACCCGGCGGGTCGACGACCGGGGGCTGACCTACCAGCAGGTCGACACCGCCCGCTCCGGCCGGTACCGGATCACCAAGACCTACGTGGCCGACCCGGACCGGTCCACGGTACTGGTCGACGTGCGGTTCCAGCCGTTGCGCGGCGGGCCGTACCGGGTGTACCTGCAGTACGACCCGAGCCTGGGCAACGGCGGCATGGACGATTCCGGACGCACCGTCGGCGACGCGCTGGTCGCCGCCGACGGCAGCGTGGCGAGCGCGCTGCTGGCCGCGCCGGCGCTCGGCGCGGCCTCCAGCGGCTACCTGGGCGTCAGCGACGGGTGGACCGACCTGGCCACCGACCACCGGCTGGACCGGCGGTTCGCTTCGGCCGCCCGCGGCAACGTCGTGCAGGTCGCCGAGCTGCCCGGGTTGGCCCGCACCGGCCGCACCACCGTCGCCCTCGGCTTCGGCGCCACCGCCGCCGGCGCGCTGGCCACCGCCCGGGGCAGCCTGCGCGGCGGCTTCGGCCGGGCCGCCGGCGACTACGCCGCCGGCTGGCACCGCTACCTGGCCGGCCTGCGCCCGGTGCCGGCCAGCGTCCGGCACAGCCCGGCCCAGTACGCGGAGTACCTGGTCTCGGTGCTGATGCTGGCGGCGGCGGAGGACAAGGCGAACCCCGGCGCGGTGGTGGCCTCGCCGACCGAGCCGTGGGCCTGGGGCCAGGAGGTGCCGGGGCTGTCCTCCCCGTCCGGCGCCTACCACCTGGTCTGGGCCCGGGACGCTTACCAGATCGGCACCGGCCTGCTCGCCGCCGGGGACACCGCGGCCGCCGCGCGGATCGTCCGCTGGCTGTTCGGCCGGCAGCAGCGGCCGGACGGCTCCTTCCCGCAGAACTCCGCGGTGGACGGCAGTCCAGTGTGGACGAACCTGCAACTGGACGAGGTGGCGCTGCCGATCGTGCTGGCCTGGCAGGTCGCCCAGGCCAGCGGGAGGCAACCGGCCGCGGCCGACTACGCCGGGGTGCGGCGCGCCGCCGACTTCCTGCTCGGTTTCCGCGACCCGGGCACCGGCCGGGCCGCGCCGTTCTCGCCGCAGGAACGCTGGGAGAACCAGTCCGGCTACTCACCGGCCACGATCGCCGCCGAGGTTGCCGGCCTGGTCTGCGCGGCGGACCTGGCCCGCCGCCGGGGCCATCCGGCCGATGCCGCCCGCTGGCTGGCCACCGCGGACGCCTGGCGACTGTCCATTCCGAAGTGGACAGTCACGCGGACCGGCCCGTACTCGAGCCGGCCCTACTACCTGCGGCTGACCAAGGACGGCGATCCGGACGCCGGCACCACCTACTCCCTCGGCGACGGCGGCCCGTCGGCCATCGACCAGCGCGCCGTGGTCGACCCGAGCTTCCTGGACCTGGTGCGGCTCGGCGTCACCCCGGCAACCGACCCGACGGTCCGGGCCACGCTGCCGGTGGTCGACGCGCAGCTGGCCGCCCGCACGCCGCGCGGCACGTTCTGGCACCGCTACACCGCGGACGGCTACGGCGAGGACCGGTCCGGCGGCCCGTGGCGACCCACCGACCCGGACACCGCGATCACCCTGGGCCGGGTCTGGCCACTGCTCGCCGGCGAGCGCGGCGAGTACGAGCTGGCGGCCGGCCGCTCCGGCCGGCCGGCGCTGATCGCCCTGGCCGCGACCGCGAACGCCGGCGGCATGCTGGCCGAGCAGGTCTGGGACGGCCGGCCGCCCACCGGCCAGGCCGGCTTCGCCGCCGGCACCGGCACGTTCTCCGCCACCCCGCTGCTCTGGTCGCACGCCGTGTTCGTCCGGCTGGCCGCCTCGATCGACGCGGGCCGCCCGGTCGAACGCCCGGCCGTCGTCTACTGCCGGTACGCCGCCCGCTGCTGACCCGGTCCGTGCCCGACCGTCGCGGCAGCCGCCGTTCGGTCGGATCGTGCCGACCAAGGTCGCTATTGCGCGAACCGGCCGCCGATCGTGCCCGAACGGGAGTCTCATCGGGCTGTGACGCGGTGCCGGCCGCCCCTACCGTGTGGCGCGTGGCCGAGCGACCGCATCGGGCGGGTGGACCGAAGCCGGCGCCCGGCGCCCGACCGCCGGCCACCCGCGAGCAGTCGCCCGACCACCGGCTGACCGCGCTGCAGCGGGCCGCCGGCAACCGCGCGGTGACCCGGCTGACCGGGACGGCCTCGCCGGCGGACCTGACCCGGTTGCCGGTGCAGCGGCACTCGTCCTGGGAGCACACCCTCCTCGGTGACACCCCGCCGCGCACGCTCGGGGCGGCCGCGGTCAGCAACGCGTCCCGCAAGCACGTGCTCGCCGACCTGTGGGACCGGATGCGGTTCTTTCAGGCCGATCCGCGGCTCAACCCGACCGCCCGCTTCCCGGACGTGCGCTGGGTCCAGCTGCGGGCCAGCGGTCTGTGGGTCAGCAACGGCGAGCTGAACGGGCTCGGTGACTACCTGCCCGACCCGGCCGCGTACGACACGCTGCCGGCGGAGCAGCTGATCCCGGTGCTGCAACGGATGCGCAGCGGGATCCTCGGGGTGGCGGCGGCCGAATTCGGCCTGCACAGCCATGACATGGCCGGCATGGCCGAGCACTGGATGCCGGGCGCGGCCGGCGAGGTGAAAGCGCTGGACGCGGCGACCGCCGGCCTGGGCACCAACCGGTACGCCGGTCTGCTCAGCCGCAACGCCTGCCACTTCGCGCCGTTCAGCTGGGACCGGTGGGCGCTCTACCACAACGAGGCCGCCGAGGAGGCGGTCGCGCACTTCCACGCCGGCGCCGCCCGGACGCCACTGAACACTGTGGACACCAGCGTCGAGGAGCACCAGCGGCAGGCGGTGCTGAAGAACGGCTACGCCGACCATTTCCTGCAGGACTCGTTCGCTGCCGGGCACCTGGTCAACAAGACCCAGGTGATGCAGTGGTTCGTGGACTACCTGAACGGGATGAACTGGCTGGACCGGCCCTGGGTCGGCATGCCCAGCGGCGACGTGATGGCCCGGATGGGCAGCGCCCAGCAGCTAGGTATCGCCGGCCAGAACCGGTACGGCCACGGCCCGGCGTCCGCCACCAGCCGGGAGGACCGCGGCTTCGGCACCGTTGCGATCGACCCGCAGACCGCCCAGGAGCGGTCCAGCCGCGACGGCCGGGTGGCCGGCTCCGGGGTGTCCGGGACCGGGGCCGAGCGCGAGCGCAACTACCAGGCGTACCTGAAGTTCTTGAACAGCGCCTTCCTGCAGATGTCCGCCGGCGCCGTGCACGACTACTTCAACCTGCACGGGCTGACGGTGATCAACGGCGAGGGCACCCGGATGCAGGTCGGTGGCGACGACACCCTGCTCAGCAAGTCGAGCGAGGTGGGGGCCGAGGTGGCCGGGCGGGCCGCCGAGGAGTCCCGGACGGCCATCGACGACCTGCTACGCACCGGCAGCACGACGCACACCACCGACGCCATCTTCCGGCTGGTGCCGCAACAGGTCGCGGTGGCCGTGGCCGGCGGCGGCGAGCAGGTCCTGTCGCTGGCCCAGTTCCAGGCCGACGTCGTGCGCCCGCTCTGCTTCTCCACCCTGTTCCCGGAGCTTGTGGACGGTCTCAAGGGGACCGCGATTCGCATGTTCGGCAGCGAGATGGTGGACGGCGGCACGTCAGTGGACAGCGGCGTGCCCGCGCCGGTATCACTCGGGCCGGGCGACTTTCCCGCGTCCGGCGGCGACCGGTACGGCTGACCGGCCCGCGCTCGCGGTTGCTCAGCCCGGTTCGTCGAGTTCGTCGAGTGCCTGCAGGACCCGCAGGAAGGTCTGCCGGTCCGCGGCCGACATCTGGCTCAGGAGCCGTTCCTCCGCTTGCAGGATCGCGCGCCGCACCCTGGCGTGGAGCCGGCGGCCGGCCGGGGTGAGCGCGAGCAGGTGCACCCGCCGGTCGGCCGGGTCGGGCTCCCGCCGGATGAAGCCCCGCTCCTGCAGGTCGTCGAGCACGCCGATGATCCGGGTCTTGTCGGCTCCGATCGCCCGGGCCAGCGCTGCCTGGGTGCGCAGTGGCGTCCGGTCGAGCGCGGTCAGCACGATGTAGCCCCACATCGACACGCTCTGCGCGGCCAGGATCGGCTGCTCGGCAGCGATGAGCTGCCGGCTCAGCCGCGACACCATGGCGGCGAGATCGGGCCGATCGCCGTCTGGGCGCGATACGTCACCGGCCACCGCGCCAACATACACCTTGACTTACCGTATGCAGCGGCAGATCGTAAGCAGATGTATACAATCCCGAATCTCCGCGGCTACGACGAGCTGGCCGTGCGGGCGAGCGTGTCGCTGGTCGAGCAGGTGCGGCCGGCGGACCTCGGCCGGCCAACGCCCTGCGCCGACTGGTCGGTCGGTGCCCTGCTCGCCCACATGACCGCACAACACCGCGGGTTCGCCGCCTCGGCCGACGGCCACGGCGCGGCCGTGGAGGTGTGGCAGGCCCACCCGCTCGGCGACGATCCGGCGGCCGACTATGCCGACGCCAGCGAGCGGGTGATCGCCGCCTTCGCGGCGGACGACGTGCTCACCAGGAGGTTCGCGCTGCCCGAGTTCGGCGCCGGGGTGCAGGTGTCGGGCCGGCGCGCGATCAGCTTCCACTTCATCGACTACGTCGTCCACGGCTGGGACATCGCCCGGTCGCTCGGGGTGCCGTTCGAGCTGCCGGCGGACCTGCTGCGGGCGGCGGTTCCCGTCGCCGAAGCCGTTCCCGACGGCGACCGGCGGCTGGCGCCCGGCGCTCCCTTCGCCGCACGGCTGCCGGCACCAGCCGACGGCGACCCGCTGGCGCGGATCCTCACCCTGCTCGGCCGCTCCCCCGCCTGGGCGGCGGCCGCCATCGGCTGAGCCACCCAGTGCCGCCGGCCTGCCGCCGGACGGGCCGCCGCCGGGTCCCGTCCCGCGGTCCACATCCGCCGGACGCCGCCGGCAGTGCGAGATAAGACACCGTGTTGATCCTTGTAACGGTGTAATCACGGGCACAGAATGGCCGTCATGATCGAGCCCCGAGTGGTGGTGGCACACCGCGAACACCTGTGGTGGCTGCTGGCCGAGGCCGCGCAGCTGGAGCACATGATCATGTGCCAGTACCTCTACGCCGAGTTCAGCTTGAAGGACGGCACCGGCGAGGGGCTGACCGAGGAGCAGGCTGAGGCGGTCGACAGGTGGCGCACGGTGCTGCGCGGCATCGCGGTGGAGGAGATGCTGCACCTCGCGCTCGTGGCCAACCTCATGGCGGCGATCGGAGCGGCGCCGTACGTCGGCCGGCCCAACTTCCCGCAGCGGTCCGGATACTTCCCCTCCGGCGTCCAGCTGGACCTGCTCCCGTTCGGGGAGCAGGCGCTGCGGCACTTCCTCTACCTGGAGCGGCCGGAGGGCATGGAACGCCAGGACGCCGAGGGGTTCATGCCGGTCGCGCCGGCGCGCGCACCGGTCGACGCCAGCGAACTGCTGCCACGCGGCCAGGAGTTCGCCACCATCGGCCACCTCTACCGGGGCATCGCCGACGGGCTGCGTGGCCTGGTCGAGCGGCACGGCGAGCCGGGGGTGTTCGTCGGCTCGCCCCGGGGGCAGGCCACGCCCGAACTGCTGCGCTGGCCGCAACTGATCGCGGTCACCGACCTCGCCTCGGCGCTGGCGGCCGTCGAAGAGATCATCGAGCAGGGCGAGGGCGCACGCGGCGAGTGGCGTACGGCGCACTACGGCAGGTTCCTGGACATCTGGGAGGAGTACCACGCGCTGCGCGAGCGCGACCCGTCCTTCGAGCCCGCCCGCCCGGTGCTACCCGCGTTCACCCTCCAGCCCTACGGCATCACCGCGCCGCAGACCGTCACCAGCGACCCGGCCACCCGGCATATCGCCGAGCTGGCCGGCCTCGCCTACGAGATGGTGCTGCAGCTGCTACTGCGGTTCTTCACGCACACCGACGAGACCGACGAGCAGCTGCGCGTCCTTATCGGCGGCGCGATAGCCGTGATGTCCGGTGTGCTCCGGCCGCTGGCCGTGGCGCTGACCCGGCTCCCGATCGGCGACGAGCACCCCGGCCGCACCGCCGGGTTCGCCTTCCAGATGTACTACCCGATGGGCAACCTGGTGCCCTGGCGCGAGCCGGCATGGGCCCTGCTGCACGAGCGGTTGGCGCTCCTGGTCGAGCACTGCACCTCTGCCACCGACCAGCACGGGCCGCACGACGCGGTCCAGCAGGCACATGACCAGGCGGCCGCCGTCGCCGCCACGCTGGCCAGCCACCTCCCCGCCCACCTCCGCTGAGCCCCTGCCACTGCTGTCCTCCACCCCTGCGCCCCCGCCACCCCGAGCCCCGCCCCGGCCTGTCCCGCCGAGGCAGCAGCCGGGCGCCGGCGTCGGTCGCCGCTGCCTTCCGATCGGATCCGCAATCCGTTGCCGAGAGTTTCCGGAAGTTGTTGTCCGCAGCGGTGCGGTTGAGAGCCTGCGACGGCATTCACAAGTGAGGCGGACGCGGCCTGGACCGGCTGCGAGCCGGCCAAACACCTTGTCCACTGCGGACATTGTCCCGCTGCCGTCGTGAGCTGCGGAGTGGGGGCGCATTGACATGTTTCGGTACATTGCTGAAAATTAACGTTGTCGAGATCTGTGATCATCGAGCGGCGCTTCGATCACCTGCCTGGAAGGAGAGCCCTTGTGATCATCAGCTTGGGCAGTTCCAAGATCCGTTCCACGGTCGTCGTGCTTGCGGCAGCGGCTCTCGCGGTCGGTGGAGCGGCAACGGTAGGGCCGAGAACCACAACCGCCGAAGCGGCCCCCGGCAGCCTCGCGGCCGCGGCGGGTGTGGAAGACGAGGGCGCCGACTGCGCGGTGTCCGTTCCGGGGACTTCGCCAGCCAACTCCCGGCTTCCCGACCCCTTCAAGAAGCTGGACGGCTCGCGCATCTCCACAAAATCCGATTGGCGGTGCCGGCGGGAAGAGATCAAGAAGCTGGCGGAGAGATTCGTGTACGGCGAGAAGCCGAGAAAGCCGGCGAGTGTCACGGGGACGGTGTCGAGTACCAACATCACCGTGAACGTGACGGACAACGGCCGGAGCGCCAGCTTCTCAGCGAGTGTCCAACTGCCGAGCGGTACCGGGCCTTTCCCGGCCGTCGTTGTCGTGGGCGGCCTTGGCGCCGACACGGCCACCATCAGGGGCGCCGGTGCCGCCATCATCAACTACGACCCGCTCGCGGTTGGGCGGGAGGGCACACCACGGAACAACAAGCAAGGCGCCTTCTACAGCATCTACGGCTCCTCGAGCCCCACCGGGCTGCTGGTCGCCTGGGCCTGGGGTGTGAGCCGGATCATCGACGTCCTTGAGCAGTCGGGCGGCAGCATTCTCCGAGCGGACGCGACCGGCGTGACGGGATGCTCCCGGTACGGAAAGGGCGCGATTGTGATCGGTGCGTTCGATCAGCGCATCGCTCTGACCATGCCGATCGAGTCCGGCAGCGGCGGCGCGCCCATCTTCCGCGGGATCCCCGGTGAATCGGGCGCCCAGCCGCTGAGCAGCGCCTTCGGAGAGCAGCCGTGGCTGGGCGACGCGTTCGGCTCGTTCACCGGCAACCCGACCACGTTGCCGGTGGACACGCACGAGACGGTCGCCATGATCGCGCCACGCGGGCTGTTCATCATGGAGAACCCGCACATCGACTGGCTGGCCGCCAGGTCCGGCAGCGTGGCCGCGCTGGGCGGAGCTGAGGTCTACAAGGCTCTCGGTGCGGGAGACAACATCACCTACTGGTCGGACATCCAGGACGGCACACACTGCGCCGTCCGGCCCGAATGGCGGACCCCGTTGCAGCAGAACATCCAGAACTTCCTGCTGAAGACCGGCAGTGCCGCCGGCACGATCAGGATCTCGGGTAGCAAGGCGGGGAACCTGTCCGATTGGCGGGACTGGCAGACCCCGATCCTCAGCGACGGCCCGACCACGCCCCCCACCACCCCGCCCACGACTCCGCCCACCACCCCACCGACGACCCCGCCCACGACCCCGCCGACGACTCCGGCCACCGGCAACGGCTGCTCGGCGTCGGTGTCGCTGAACCAGTGGGACGGCGGCTTTGTCGCGACGATCCAGGTACGCCCCGGCTCGGCGCAGATCAATAGCTGGACGGTCACCACGACCCTGCCGTCGGGCGCCAGCATCACCAACGCCTGGAACGCCAACCGCAGCGGCACCTCCGGTGCGGTTCAGTTCACCAACGTCAATTTCAACGGTTCCATCGCTCCCGGACAGTCGATCGAGTTCGGCTTCCAGGCCACCGGTACCGGCGCGGGGATGACCCCCACCTGTTCCGCCGGGTAGTTCCGCGTCCGGCGAGTGTTCCAGGGCCCGGTGTGGGGCAAGCCCCACACCGGGCCCCAATCCTTTCCGGCCGGCGTTCCGGCAGAGTCACCAGGTCATGCCCGGCGGGCCGATCCCGGCCGGGCGGTGCCGGCCGGTAGGGGTGCTAGCGGGTGGGGGTGACGTCGGTGCTGGTGCTCGGGCGCTCGTCCGGGCCGGCGGCCTCGCGGTCGAGGCCGCGGCGTACCGACTCGAGCACGGCGAGCCCCTGGCTGGCCAGCGAGGCGACCACTCCGTTGAGCCCGTCGGCCCCGTTGAGGACGGTGAGGTTGGCGCCCTGGAGACCTTCGGCGGAGGCGCGGAGCAGGTCGGGGAGCTGCTGGATGACGAGCTGGTCCAGCGCGATCCGGCCCTCGGCGGCCGCTGCCCCGGCCGACAGCTTGGTGGCGTCGGCCTGTGCCCGGGCCAGCGTGGTGATCCGCTCCGCCTCGGCCTGGGCGGGCTTGACCACCTCGGCGATGAGCTCCGCCTCCCGCAGCTCGGCGTTCTTCTCCGCCACCAGCGCCCGTTCGGCGAGCACGGCCTGCAGCGCCTTGGCCGCCGCCAGCGGACCGGCCTGGGCCGCGCGCTGCTGGGCCTGGTCGATCTCGGCCTGGTACTCGGCCTGGGCGACCGCGGTCTGCCGGGCGTATTCGGCCTGGAAGCGGTTGCTCTCCTGCCGGGCCATCGCGCTGGCCTGATCGGCCGCGGCCTGCGCCACGTTGGCGTCCTGGTTGACCTTCGCCTGGTGCGGGGCGGCCAACGCCTTGATGTAGTTGGCGCCCTTGTCGTCGATGCTGCTGATCTGCAGGGAGTCGACGGCCAGGCCGATCCTGCCCATCTCCATCTTGCTCGCGTCCAGGATGGCTTCGCCGAGGGTCTGCTGCTCGCGGATGATCGCCTCGACGGTCATGCTGCCGATGATGCTGCGGAGGTGGCCGCTGAAGATGCGCCCGACCAGCGTCGCCATCTGGGACTGGTCGCCCTGGAACCGCCTGGCCGCCGCCGCGATCGACTCGTGGTCGTCGCCCACCTTGAACGCGATCACCGCCTGCACGGCCAGCGTCAGCCCCTGCTGCGTGAAGCAGTCCTCGACGACCTCGGCTTCCTGCATCGCCAGGGTCAGCGTGGAGGCCCGGGAGAAGATCGGGATGACGAACACCCCGTGCCCGGTCACGATCTTGTACTGGAGGGCATCGGCCCCGCGCTGCTTCCGGCCGCTGATCAGCAGCGCCTCGTTGGGTGCCGGTACCCGATATCCGAACATCGCCCAGCCTCTCAATCCGTCAGGGGAAGATCGTCGTCCGCTCCCGCCTGCCGCCACAGCTCGACGTCAAGCTGGCGGCCGCCCCGGTTGTTGATGACGAGCACCTGCTCGCCCACCGCGAGAGCCTGCCCACAATAGGCGATGTAGTAATGCGGGATCCCCTGGACGACCAGCCGGACCTCACCCGGCAGCGGACCTCCGCGCACCCGGGTGGTCACCCTCCCGAGCCTGCCGACCAGCGTCTGGCCTGTCACCTCTGCTCCCCAATGCCCGCGCCGCCGGCCGGCGCCCTTTCATCCTCACACGCCGGCCGCTCGCTCGGGCACGGCAGGGCGGCGGGTCGAGGAGTGCCGGCAGCGCTGCCCGGAGAGGTGCCCGCCGCGGAGGTCCGTGACACTCCTGCGACAGGCCGCGGGCCGGCCGGCGTGACGCGGACGGGAGCGGGCCGGCTCGCCGCGTCGCCGCTACCGGGACCCGGACGGTCTCGCTGCGGCTCACACCACCTGCGGCCGGCCCAGCGCTGCCGCGTCCCCGGGCAGAAGCAGCGGTGACCGCAGCACGGCCCGTTCCAGCCAGGCGATCGCGGGTCGGTGGCGCAGGCCCGATATCGGGGCGGACACCCGCAGGCCGCCCAGCGTCGTGCTCAGGTCGGCGAGGTCCGCCGCGTAGCGCGCGAACTCGTCCGTGCTGACGAAGAACAGGACCCGGTCCAGCTGGCCGTCGTGCCCGAACGGCTGGCCGGTCCCGGCGCGGGCCTCGTCCGGCGCGACCGCGTACTGCGCGAAGAAGACCGCCGCGCGGCGCGCCTGGTCCGGGGTCGAGACCTCATCGAGGTTCCACGGGACCGACGACTGGTCGAGCAGCGAACCGCCGTCCGACGGCGCAGGCACGAACACGACGTCGACGGCTCCGTTCAGGGTGACGTCGGTGATCCCCCGGTAGAGGTCCGCCACCGGAGCGGGCTCGTCCCGCGCGCGCGACCGGACCCGGACCGAGACGTCGGGTGGCGCGGTCACGGTGCGGTCCCGGTGCCTGTCGGGGCGGCGCCGCCGGGCGGATTGCGCAGGCCGTCGGCGATCTCCTTCACCTTCGCCTCCAACGCGTCGATGTCCGGGAAGTGCTCCTTGGCCCACGCGCCCTGGGTGGGGCTGCGGGCCGGCCCGCGCACGCCGCTGGGGCTCCGGGTCGCCTTGATCCCCTTGTTCGCGTAGTCGCGCGCGAACCTGTCGAGATCCCCGAGATGCTCCCTGATCACCTTGGGCGAGGCCCCGCGCTCGGACAGGTTGATGACCTCCTGCAGCCGGTTGTGGTACTCGACGATGGCGTCCTGCCAGGACTTCATCGCGGCCGACTGGTCCGGGGCGTCGGTCAGCTTGCCGTCCGGGCCCTCCATCTTGACCTCCGTCGGCACCGGGCCGTCCGGGAAGCGCGCCTTGTCGAGCATCTGGTTCACGTGCCCGATCTCGTGATCCAGGTCGAGGGAGCGCATCCCGCGCTGGGCCACGATCTCGACCTCGTTCCGGATCAGGGCGCCGTCGGGCCCGACGATCCGCCGGACCACGACGTGCGGAGGGGGTGGGCCTTCCACGACCGTCACGCCCCTCCCCTTCAGCTCGTCCAGGGTCGCCTGGTAGTTGGGATGATCCTCCATCCGGACGGTGCCGTCCTTGATCGTCTCAGGGGTCGGTTCAAGCCCCTGCGTGGAACCGGACTTCATCTTGGGCTCGCCGCTGCCCGCCTCGGCACCGTCGATCGAGGGGGGTGCGGAGTCCTCCGTCGGACCCGCCTTCGTCCCGCCCGGGTCGACGTCCACGACCGGTGGCTTCTCCTTGCCGGTCGCCGCCGCCTCGGCGGCCGCGGCCAGCCGCCGGGCCTTGAACGCCTTGGCCAGCCGCGAGGCCAGCATCCCCAGCGCGACCAGGACGATCGTGATGGCCGCGGCGATGCCACTGCCGGTGAACCGGCCGAGGTACATCTCGCGGGTCGCCGGCTTGACGTCGGGACGCGTGGCGCTGTAGGCGTCCTTGCTCATCTCGACGACGGCGAGTTGCAGGTCGAGGCCGATCAGGCCGAGGCTCGCCCCCTCGTAGACGCCGAGCACAACCCCCTCGGCCACCGGGCCGCCGCAGAGCCCGATGATGAGCGCCCAGACGCCGATGGTCGCGAGCGTCCCGCCGACCATGTTGACCAGGTGACGCAGCACGCCCAGCGCGTGGTCGAGCCGGTCGACGCCACCGCCGCCGGAGAAGACGCCCTTGACGTCGGCCCACAGCTGGGGGCCTTCGGTGACGAGCATCGGCACCCACAGCAGGACGTCGACGATCACCTTGCCGAGGATCGCCGGCCAGGTGTCGAGGAAGTTCGTTCCGGCACCCTTGAGATGCCTTCCGACGCCGGACCAGAACGTCTCGCCGGGCGGGGCTTCGGTGGTCGGCTCCCGCTGCACGGCCTGCCGCTGGACCGCCTGCCCCGGCACGGCCGAGCGCTGGACGGCCGAGCGCTGGACGGCGGCGCCGGTGGCTGGGCCGGCCTCCTGGTGCGCGACCTCGCCGGCCTTGGCCGGCACCCCGCCGACCAGCGGACCGGCCTTGGCGAGGATCGGTGTGACGATCTTGCCCTGCGGGTCCTGGACGGCGTCCATGATGAAGCCGAGCAGCTTGTTCGCGAGGAGCTTGAGGATCTCCTTGACCAGCGTGAGGGCGCCCGCCACCTTCTTCACCACCGCGACGGCGGCGCGCAGGGCGGCGGCCGCGGCGGCCTGCAGGGCGTTCCACAGCTGGCCGAGCCGCCGCGCCGCCGCCTGCCACAGGTCCTTCGCCAGCGCCCCGAGCCGCGCCGCGAGCCGGCTGACCGCGTCCTGGGCCGCGCGGATCACGCCCGCGACCGCGCTCGTGAGCCGCCGGGCACCGTCGGCGATGGCCCGCACCGCGGCGGTCACCGTGTTCTTGACGGTGCTGACGAGCGTGTTGATCAGCCCGTTGACCCGGCTGCGCGCCGCCGACACGATCGCCGCGACGCCGGCGACCACGGACGCGGCGACGTCCCGGACAGCACCGACGACCGCCGTCCCCACCGACTTGATCCGATCCCACAGCCCGCCGCCCTGCTCCGATTTCGCCGCCTCCGCCTTGGCGTTGGCATCGGCGTCGGCCATCACCTGCGAGGCCGCGGAGCGGGTACGCCCCGACTCGGCCTGGATCGCCGTACGGTGCTCCGCGACGATTCCGGCCTTCTCGCCGGACCAGGCGCCGTGCAGCGAGGCGACCTCGCCGTCGGCCCGGGCGGTGGCCGCCTGTTGGCGGCCGGTGGTGTCCGCGCGAGCCGCGGTGAGTTGGCGTTCCGCGTCCGCCCCTACCGCGGCGACTGCCGCCGTGTGGGCGGTGTCGGTCGCCGCGGCCGGCCCGATCGCGCTCCCGAGAGCTCCCACGACATCGGGACGCATCGTCGAATCGAGCGCCTGGATCTCCTCCCCCACCGCCTCGGGAGCCGGGCCGGCCCCGCTGATCGGGGCGGCCGGGCCGAGCACCGGCGGGGTCAGCGTCGCCGGTGTGGCGACGGGACGGACCGTCGCCGTCGCGCGCACCACCGGGATGTTGTCGGCGGCGGCCGCCGACGCGATCGAGGCCGCCCCCTGGGCGGCCCACTCGTCGACGACGGCGGGATTCTGCGGCCCCGCCGGCCCGAGGCTCCCGCCGCTGGGCGACGGCCGGTCGAGCGGCGCGACCGGCACCGGCGGTGGCGCGGACGGGAGCTCCGCCGGAGCACCCGGGTCGAGACCGGTCGGTACGGCATAGGCGGGCAGCACCTGGGTTGCCGAGCCACGTTCGGCGTCCAGCGACGACTTCCCGGCGCTCGCGGCGGCGTTCACCTCGGACCCCACCGTGCTCGGAGCCGCGTTGGCCAGCGGGGCCAGGAAACCCAACGGACCAGCGGGCGCGGAGCCGGATCCGGCCTCCAGCCGCTGCACGGCCGGCGACCCGGCGGGCGACCCGGCCACGGAGCCGGCACCGGTCCGCGCGGCCCGCGCGGACGGCTGCCAGCCAGCCGGGACGCCCTGGCCGGGCGGGACGCCCTGCTGCGCGGCCGGGACGCCCTGGGCAGGCGGGACGCCCTGCTGCGCGGCCGGGACGCCCTGGCCGGCCGGGACGCCCTGGCCGGCGGCGGTCGGTGGCCGGCCGGCGGCTTGAACAGCCGGCCGTGGGCGTGCCGGGCCGAGAGCGGCCGCGACCGCCCGGTTGCCGGCTCGCCGTTGCAACGCGAGGAGGCCACCAGCGCCGTGGCGTCCCGCCGCGCCGGCCGAGCGGGTGTCCGGCCCGGCGACGGCCGTCGCCCCCACCTCGGTGGTCGGCGCCGTCGAATCAGGTAAGTGCGCCAGGCCGGTGTCGGCGTCGGACTCCGATCGGTCGTGGTCCGGCTCGGGGAGCGCGAAGGAGCCCGGGGGCTCGACAGCCGGCGGCGTGCTCCCGGCGCGCGACCGCGGCACGGGCTCGCTCTGCGGCACACGTGCTCTCGCGGTCGGCATCCCTCGTTCATACCGCCGCCTCGGGCCGCCGCCGCGTCCTGATGGACACCGGTACCGGCACACCCGCATGCCCAATCGGGCATGCACCTCGCATCTCGTCGGTACGGCCGGGCCGACCCTACGCGAGCTCCGAGACGGTCACCGCCGGCGCCGCACCCGGCCCGGTGAACCGCCCGTATGGGGTCGGCCGGCCTGGTTCGTGACCGGACATGCCAGGACGGTCGTGGACGCACCTTGCCTGCGTCGCTAGGGTCACACCGTCCAATTTGGCCTGCGCTGCCGTCGGGGAGGGGGTGCGCATGGCCGTCTTTCAGCTGTGCCCTGGGGGATGTGACCGGCAACGGCCGACCGGCCATGGCGGGCCGTACGGGCAGGCGCTGCCATCCGGGCGCCGGGCCGGCCGGTGTGGCACGGCAGGGTGAGCGCCGCCGTTCCCGGCACGCCCGGTGACTCCCGCCGTCTCGATGACCTCGTCGCCGCGCTCGATCGGCTCGACCGCCTGATCGGCGCGGCTGTCGAGGTTACCGGGCAGGTCGACCGCACCCGGGCCGCGGATCAGTTCCGTGGGCTGTACGTCGGCCGGGACGACGTCGCCCGGCTGCTGGCGCAGCGGCCCGCCTCGTCGCCGGTCCTGCTCGGGACGGCGGCCGACCCGATGCCGGCCGGCGGCGAGCCGGGCGGGTCGGTGGAGTTGGAGCGGCTGAGCGCGGCGTTCGACCTGACCGGCTTCGACCTGGACCTGCTGCTGCTCGCGGTCGCACCGGAGATCGACCTGCGGTACGAGCGGCTGTTCGGGTTCCTCGCCGACGACCTGACCAAGCGGCGGGCGACGGTGGACCTCGCGCTCGACCTGCTCTGCGCGTCGGCGGCGGAGAAGCTGCGGCGGCGGACCCACCTGTCCCCGACGGCGCCGCTGCTGCGCCACGGTCTCCTCTCGCTGCACGCCGCCGCCGGCGGCGGGCCACCGCCGACGCTGCTCACGCACGTCCTCGTACCGGACGAGCAGGTACTCGGGTTCCTGCTGGGTGAGCCGGGGCCGGGCGGGTGCCTGGCCGGGGTGGCGGAGCTGGTCCAGCCGGCCGCCTGGGACCCGGCCGATCTCGCCGCGACGGCGCTCGCGGCGTACCTCCCGCGGGCCGGCGGCCCGCCCGGCCGCCCGCCCCGCCGGCTGTACCTGCAGGGGCCGCCCGGCCGGGGCCAGCGCGCCGCGGCCGGGTCGCTGGCCGCCGCATGGGGCCTGCCGTTGCTCGCCGTCGACCTCGACCAGCCCGCCCCCGCGCCGACCGCCGGCCCAGCGGAAACGGCCGCAACGACCGGGTCGGCGGGGACGACCGGGCCGGCCGGTCTGGTCGCCGCGGCGGGCCGGGAGGCGCTGCTGCGCGGCGCGCTGCTGTACCTGGAACCCCTGCAGGCGCTGGGCGACGCCGCCGGCCCGGCCCGGCGGCGGGCGGCGCGCCTGCTGGCCGCCCACCCGGGCCCGATCGTGCTGGGCGGCACCGGCCCGTGGCGGCCCGGGCCCGGCGACCCGACCGGGGTCGTGACTGTCGCATGTGGACTCCCCGGGCCCGCGGCGCGGCGGCGGGCGTGGCAGGACGAGGCGGTCCGCCTCCACCTGCCGCTGCCGCCGGCCGGCCGCGACCAGCTCGGTGACCGCTTCCGGCTGACGGCCGGGCAGATCGTCCAGGCCGCCGAGACCGCCGCCGCCCGCCTCGCCTGGGCCGCGCCCGGCGGGCCGGACGCGGCGGCCGTACCGGCGGCCCTCCTGGAGTCGGCGCGGGAACACGGCGGCGCCGGGCTGGACCGGCTGGCCCGCCGCAGCCAGTGCCGGCACGGCTGGGCGGACCTCG
>JBBWZH010000281.1:0-20367 GCA_039648995.1 Mycobacteriales bacterium | reverse complement strand
CACCCTGATCCCCTCCGGGCGAAGGGTGAAATGTACCTGCGGCCCTTCACCCGGAGGGGATCAGCGCGCTAGCCGTAGGTGGGCTGACGGCGGACGGGAAGGCGCTTTTGGCGGGGGAGTAAGGCGGAGCCCCCGCGATAACCTCCGCCCTACCACCGGTCAGCACCAGCAGAGGACGACGAACGTCGACACGCACGTCGCGTGATTCGCCCTGGTGACCGCTAGCGTCGACTAAAGACGGCAGACGACGACCAAGATCCTGCTTTGGTCGCAGGGTTAGTGGTTCGAGTCCACTCGGGGGAGCAAACCACCAGGTCAGCGGCAGAGCGGGCGCTCCGATCAAGGCCGGTGTCCATGACCACCTGCACTGGGCCGGCCAGCTGAGCCGCGTGACTAGCGAGCTGACACCGCGGGCGACCTGGCGTGTCGGCGCTGGCTGACGTGTCGCTGCTACCGAAGATCGAGCAGGGTCCACGCTCACGAGCAGAGGTCGACCGGGACCCCTGCGCGGGCCGGCCGCGCGGATGGGCGTGCACGACTGAATGCCCGGGTGCCCGCTGATGCTGGAGGTCGGCAGGTCCGGCCCGCGCCGGATCGGCCGCTTCCTCCCGCGGCCGGTAGCCGCAACGCAGTACAGACCTACCGGGAGATGAGCGACAACGCCCGTCGCCGAGCGGCGCGCCGGCCGGATGGCCGGAGCGTTCAGGGAGCCTTCCACGCGGGCGGAATTAGTGCCGGCGTCCGGCGCGGTGCTGGTGGGTCAGCGGGCCGCCCGTCCAGTCGTCGGACACGGCGGCGGAGGTGGCCAGGTCGGTCCGGCGGTTCAGCTCAGCCGTCGCGCGATTGTCGTCGGTAACATGGCTTCCTCTCTGCGCCTGCCGCGGTGCCTGCCGCGCTGGTAGATACGTGCAGAGGTTGCGGACGAGTGTTGCTGGAAACGTTGCGGGAATGTTGACGGCGGTCCGACCGCCGGCACGCGTATGACGAGTGATCCGGAGCGGGCGTGTGGGTGTGAGCATCCGGCTGCTCGGCCCGGTTCAGGTGTGGGCGGGGCCGGCCCAGGTAGCGGCGGGGCCGCCGCGGCAGTGCGCGGTGCTGGCCGCGCTGGCCGTCGACGCCGGCCGGCTGGTGCCGGTGGATGTGCTGGTCGACCGGGTCTGGGGGGAGGACCCACCGGAGCAGGTGCGGCGGACGCTGCACGCGCACATCGCCCGGGTCCGGCGCATCGTCGAGCAGGTCGGCGCGGAGGAGGGCGGGCCGGTCGCCGTGCTGCGCCGCTCCGGCGGGTACCAGCTGGACGTCCACCCGGACCGGGTCGACCTGCACCGGTTCCGCGGCCTGACCGAACAGGCCCGCGCGCTGGACGCCGGCGAGCGGCGGCTCGGGCTGCTGCGGGAGGCGCGGGGGTTGTGGCGCGGGGAGCCGTTGATGGGGGTGCCCGGCGAGTGGGCCGGGCGGATGCGGCGGTCGTGGCGGCCGGAGCACCTCGCGGCCGTGGTCGCCTGGGCGGAGGCGGAGCTGCGGTCCGGCGACCCGGGGGCGGTCACCGGGCCGGTCCGGGAGCTGGCCGAGGAGCAGCCGCTGGTCGAGCCGCTCGCGGCCGTGCTGATGCGGGCGCACGCCGCGGCCGGGCGCACGGCTGACGCGCTCGCCGTCTTCGACGGAATCCGGCGCCGGCTCGCCGACGAGTTGGGCGCCGACCCCGGGCCGGAGCTGCGCTCGGTACACCAGGCGCTGCTGCGGGGCGAGCTGTACCCGGCCCCCGCCCCGAGCGCGGCGGCGGCGCCGGCTGCCACCGTGACACCGCCGAAGCCGGCCCAGCTGCCGGCCGACGTCCCGGGGTTCACCGGCCGGGCCACCGAGTTGGCCTGGCTGGACGGGCTGTCCGCCGGCACCGAGGCGCCGACGGCGGTGCCGGTCACCGTGGTGTCCGGCACCGCGGGCGTGGGCAAGACCGCGCTGGCCGTCCACTGGGCGCACCGCGTCGCCGACCGGTTCCCGGACGGGCAGTTGTACGTGAACCTGCGCGGGTTCGATCCGGGTGGGCAGCTGGTGGAGCCGGCCCGGGCGCTGCGCGGGTTCCTGGGCGCGCTCGGCGTACCGGCACAGCGGATCCCGGCCGACCTCGACGCCGCGACCGCGCTGTACCGCAGCCTGCTGGCCGGCAAGCGGGTGCTGGTGGTGCTGGACAACGCCCGGGACGCCGAGCAGGTCCGCCCGCTGCTGCCCGGCGCGCCGCCCGCGGTGGTTGCGGTGACCAGTCGCGACCAGCTCGCCGGCCTGGTCGCCGACGGCGCCCACCCCCTCGCGCTGGACCTGCTCAGCCGAGCGGAGGCCAGGGAGCTGCTCGAACACCGGCTCGACCCGCTCCGGGTGGCCGCCGACCCGGACGCGGTCGAGCAGATGATCACCGCCTGCGCCCGGCTGCCGTTGGCCCTGACCATCGCCGCCGCCCGCGCCGCGATCCAGGCCCGCTCTCCCCTCGCCCCGCTCGCCGCCGAGCTGGCGCAGGCGGCCGGCGGGGGCCTGGGCGCCGGTGATGTCATCGACCGGGTACGGGCGGTGTTCTCGTGGTCGTACACGGCGCTGCCGGCACCCGCGGCGCGGCTGTTCCGGCTGCTCGGGCTGCACCCCGGCCCGGACATCTCGACAGCCGCCGCGGCCAG
The DNA here is from genome assembly GCA_039648995.1 of Mycobacteriales bacterium. Classification (GTDB taxonomy): domain Bacteria; phylum Actinomycetota; class Actinomycetes; order Mycobacteriales; family CADCTP01; genus JBBWZH01. The sequence continues at coordinate 17,701 of JBBWZH010000281.1, read as the reverse complement.
CCTCGCCGCCGCACCGCTGGCCGAGGTCAGCCGCCTGCTCGCCGGGCTGACCCGGGTCGGCCTGCTGGCCGAGCAGGCGCCCGGCCGGTACGGCCTGCACGACCTGCTCGCCGGCTACGCCGCGGACCTCGCCGGCAGCACCGACACCGGCGAGCAGCGGCACGCCGCCACAGTCCGCCTGCTGGACCACTACACGCACACCACGCATGCCGCCGACGAGCTGGTGAGCCCCGCCCGGGACCCGCTCCGGCTCGGCCTCGCGGTGCCGGCCGCGGGCACCGCCCCCGAGCGGCCGGCCGACCTGCCCGCCGCGCTCAGCTGGCTGACCGCCGAGCAGCCGGTGCTGCTGGCCGCGCTGCGGCTGGCCGCGCGCTCCGGGCTGGATACGCATACCTGGCAGCTCGCCCGGTTCCTTGACACGTTCCTCGACCGGCGCGGGCACTGGCACGATCTCGTCGACGCCTGGCGGGCCGCCGTGGCCGCCGCCGACCACCTCGGCCACCGCACCGCCGCCGCCGACGCGTACCGCCGCCTCGCGATGGCCGACGCCCAGCTGGGCGAGTACGACCGGGCCCACGTGAACCTGCTCCGCGCGCTGGCCCGGGCCACCGACGCCGGTGACCCCCTCGGCCAGGCGCACGCCCACCGCGCCCTGGGCTACCTGTGGCGGCGGCAGGACCGGACCGACCGGGCGCTCGAGCACGCCGAGGCGGCGCTCACCCTCTACCGGGCCACCGGTGACCGGCGCGGCCAGGCGAACGCGCTCAACTCCGTCGGCTGGTACCAGGCTCTGCTCGGCGATCACGCCCAGGCGCTCGCCAGCTGCCGGCAGGCGCTCCCGCTGCTGCAGCAGCTCGGCGATCGCGACGGCGAAGCGGCCACCTGGGACAGCCTCGGCTACATCCACAACCAGCTCGCCGAGTTCAGCGCCGCCGTCGGCTGCTACCAGCGCGCACTGCGCGTCTACCGCGACCTCGGCGACCGATACGAGGTGGCCGACACGCTGACCCACCTCGGCGACACCCACGACGCGGCCGGCGACCACGGGCAGGCACGGGCGGCCTGGCAGCAGGCCCTGGACATCCTCGCCGACCTCGACCACCCCGACGCCGCCGCCGTCGGCGCCAAGCTCGCCCGGCACAGCGAACCGTCCGCCGCACCGACCGGGTGGCCCAGCTAGCCACGCGCCTGGCGGGCGCCGCGGGTGGGGTCTCCGGTCGGCTCCGGCCGGGGCCGTCGGCCCGAGCGGGCCGGCCGCGGCCGCGGCTAGCGTCCGTCCCGGGACGGTCCCGGCGGCGAGCGACGACAGCCGGTACCCCCGGGGGTTTGCTTCCGGTCCTGAGCGAGGCACCGTAGGCCCATCCGGTCCGCCCGTGATCCGGGCACGGTGCCGGTAACCCTGGAACCCACCAGGAAGGGGATGCGATGAGCGAGCCGGTGTCGACGGACGGGCCGCTGGCCGTGGCCGCGGTCAGGGAGAGCGGGCGCGGCGAGCGGCGGGTCGCGCTCGTCCCCGCGGTCGTCGGCAGGTTGCAGGCGCTCGGGCTGGAGGTGCTGGTCGAGGCCGGGGCCGGCGGGGCCGCGCATTTCCCGGACGCCGCGTACGCCGGAGCCGGCGCGGTCGTGCTGCCGCCCGCCGAGCTGTACCGGCGCGCCGGCGTGCTGCTGTCGGTGGGCCGGCCGGCCGACGCGGTGGTCGCGCGGCTGCGGGCCGGGCAGGTGCTGGTCGGCATGCTCAACCCGCTGGCCGACCCCGGCTACGTGCGGCGGCTCGCCGCGCTGGGGGTGACCGCGATCAGCCTGGACGGGCTGCCGCGGCTGCTCAGCCGGGCGCAGAGCATGGACGCGCTCAGCTCGCAGGCCAGCGTGGCCGGCTACCGGGCCGCGCTGCTGGCGGCGAACCTCTACGGCCGGTACTTCCCGCTGCTGATCACGGCTGCCGGCACGGAGCGGCCGGCCGAGCTGCTGGTGCTCGGTGTCGGCGTGGCGGGCCTGCAGGCGCTGGGCACGGCCCGCCGCCTGGGTGCGCTGGTCCGGGCGTACGACGTGCGGCCGGAGGCGCGGGCGGAGGCGGAGTCGGTGGGCGCGGCCTTCCTGGACCTGCGGTCGGTGGCGCCGGCCGGGGGCGCGGGCGGTTACGCGCGGGCGCTGACGCCGGACGAGCAGCGGGCGCAGCAACTCGAGCTGGTCCGGCACATCGCCCGGCACGACATCGTGATCACCGCGGCGCAGGTGCCGGGTCGGCGGCCGCCGGTGCTGGTGACCGCCGAGGCGGTCGCGGCGATGCGGCCCGGTTCGGTCGTGGTCGACATGGCTGCCGGCGACCTCGGCGGCAACGTCGAGGGGTCGCGGCCGGACGAGACGGTGGTCACCGCGGCCGGCGTCACGATCGTCGGTGCCGGCAACCTGGCGGCCACGATGCCGGCCGGGGCGTCGACCGCGTACGCCCGCAACGTCGCGGCGCTGCTGGCGCAACTGGTCGTCGACGGGTCGCTGGCGATCGATCTGACCGACGAGATCCAGGCCGGCGTGGTGATCACGCACGGCGGCCAGGTGGTCCACCCCGGCACCATCCATGTGCTGGAGGCGCCGCCCCCGGAGGCCCCTGCCGCGGCCCCGGCCCCGGCCCCGGAGGCGGCGGCGAGCCCGGGGTCGGCGTCGGCGCTGGCCGGGACGAGATGGGGGGCCGGCCGGTGACCGCCGAGCTGATGTCGGACCTGACGATCTTCGTGTTGAGCCTGCTCGTCGGGTTCGAGGTGATCAGCAAGGTACCGGCCACGCTGCACACGCCGCTGATGTCGGCGGCCAACTCGATCCACGGCATCGTCCTGGTCGGCGCGATGCTGATCGCGGCCAGCGCGCACTCCGCCGTCGGCTACGTGCTGGCATTCGTCGCCGCGGCGTTCGCGGCGATGAACGTTGTCGGCGGGTACGCGGTGACCGAGCGGATGCTGCAGATGTTCCGCCGCCGCCCGGCCGCCGCCGCGTCCACATCGGACGGACACCACGACGGGACGGACAGGTCGTGAACGCTTTCGACACCTCGATCCGGCTGGCGTACCTGGCCGCGGCCGTCGCGTTCGTGCTGGGCCTGCACGAGATGAACTCGCCGGCGACCGCGCGGCGCGGCAACCGGCTGTCCGCCGCCGGGATGGCGCTGGCGATCGTGACCACGCTGGCGCTGGTCATCCACACCGGCGACATCGACGGCACCGGCTGGGCGGTGCTCGGCGCCGGCGTCGCGGTCGGTTCCGTCGCCGGTCTGCGGATGGCCCGCACCGTGGCGATGACCGCGATGCCGCAACTGGTCAGCCTGTTCAACGCGGTCGGCGGCGGCGCCGCGGCGCTGGTCGCGATCACCGACTTCATCCGCGTCACCGGCGAGCACGGGCCGGGTCAGCCGGTCCGGATCGTGGTCGCGGTCGTCCTGGACGTCGTGATCGGCTCGGTCACGCTGTCCGGTTCGCTGGTCGCGTCGGGCAAGCTGCAGGGGCTGGTCACCAGCGCCCCGGTCGTGTTCCCGGCCGCCCGGCTGCTCAACCTGGTGCTCGGGCTGGGCGTCGCGGCCGGCGGCGGCTACCTGCTGTCCGGCGCGCAGAGCGTGCCGGTGCTGCTGGCCATCGTCGCCGCCGCCGCGGTCTTCGGGGTGACGATGGTGCTGCCGATCGGCGGCGCCGACATGCCGGTGGTGATCTCGCTGCTGAACGCGTTCACCGGCACAGCCGTGGCGATGGCCGGCTTCGTCCTGGACAGTCCGGTGCTGATCATCGCCGGCGCGCTGGTCGGCGCGTCCGGCGGCATCCTCACCAAGCTGATGGCCGACGCGATGAACCGGTCGATCACCGAGATCATCGTCGGCGGTTTCGGCGTCGCGGACTCGGCCGGCACCGTCCCGGTCAGCGCCGACGCGCGGGTGCGCCCGGTCACCGCCGAGGACGCGGCCATCCAACTCGGCTACGCCAGCAAGGTGATCGTCGTGCCCGGGTACGGCCTGGCCGCCGCGCAGGCCCAGCACGAGCTGCGCGAACTGGCCGACCTGCTGGAGGCCCGCGGCATCGACGTCAGCTACGCCATCCACCCGGTCGCCGGGCGCATGCCGGGGCACATGAACGTGCTGCTCGCCGAGGCCAACGTGCCCTACCCGCAGTTGAAAGAGATGGACGACGTCAACCCCGAATTCGCCCGCACCGACGTGGCGCTGATCGTCGGCGCCAACGACGTGACCAACCCGGCCGCCCGGCGTCCCGGCAACCCCATCTCCGGCATGCCCATCCTCGACGTCGACAAGGCCCGCAGTGTGATCGTCATCAAGCGCTCGATGGGCCACGGCTACGCCGGCCTCGACAACGACCTCTACGCCGACCCGAAGACCGGCATGCTCTTCGCCGACGCCAAACGCGGGCTGGCCAGCATCACCGCCGCGATCAAGACCGCCGTCCCGGCCGGCTAGCGCGACCCGGCCGGGTCACGGAGCCCGGCGGGGTCGGCTCAGTCGGCCTCTTTCACCGTGGCGATCGCGCCGAGGGCGGCCAGCATGTGGGCCTCGGCGGCGGCCGGGTCGAGGCCGAGCGCGAGCAGTGGGCCGGGTGTCTCGGCCTCGTGGGCGAGCAGGGCGAGCAGGATGTGCTCGGTGCCGATGTAGTTGTGGCCGAGCCGCAGCGCCTCCCGCAGCGTGAGTTCCAGCACCTTCTTCGCCGGCTCGGCGTACGGGATCATCGTCGGCGACTCGGCGCCGGCCGGGGCCGGCGGGACAGCCGCCTCGGCGGCCGTGCGGATCGCGCCCGGGGTGATGCCCTGGTCGGCGATCGCCCGCATGGCCACCGAGTCCGGGACGGTGAGCAGGCCGAGCAGCAGGTGCTCCGTGGAGATCACGGGCTGCCGGGCCGCGCGCGCCTCCTCCTGCGACTGGAGCACGACCTGGCGTGCCTTCTCGGTGAACCGGGTGAACATGTTCGGGTGGTCCTTCGGCGAGAACCGCTGCTGCGCGGCCTGCTTGGTGACGCCGATGCAGCCGCCGATGTCGGTCCAGGAGGCGCCGCTGCGGCGGGCCTGATCGACGAAGTGCCCGATCAGGTGGTCGGAGATCTCGTTCATGGCGTCCGCGAGCATGACCGCGGTGGTGAGTTGCTGCAGCGGCTCGTCCGGATATTGGGCGTGGATCCCGTCGATGAGGTCGCCCAGCCGTGGCTTCGTCATGCGTCAACTCTAGGTTGACGAAACTGGGATCGTCAAGACGAAGTTGACGCTTGGCCGGGGTGGCCGGCGCCCGTACGTTGGTGTCCGGCCATCCGGACGCGCGGGGAGGTGGACGGCGATGGCGGAACGGCAGCCGGCGCCGGTCGACCGGGAGCTGCTGGAGCCGGTGCTGCGGCCCCTCGCCGACGCCCGCACGCTGCCCGGGGTGGTGTACGCCTCGGCCGAGGTGTTCGAGTGGGAGCGGCGGCAGTTCTTCGACGGCTCCTGGTGCTGCGTCGGCCGGTCGGACGATCTGCCCGCGCCGGGCGACCAGCGCGCGGTCACCGTCGGCTCGGCCAGCGTGCTGCTGGTCCGCGGCCCGGACGGCGTGCTGCGCGGGTTCTTCAACGCGTGCCGGCACCGCGGCCACGAGCTGCTGCTGCCCGGCACCGCCCGCTCCGCCCGCGGCATCAAGTGCCCGTACCACTCCTGGGTCTACGGGCTGGGCGGCGACTGCCGGGCGGCGCCGCGGTTCGGCGCCGAGCGCGGCGAGGCCGCCGACTTCGACCGCGCGCGGTTCCCGCTGCTTCCGGTGCCGATCGAGGAGTGGTACGGCTGGGTGTTCGCGAACGTCTCCGGGGAGGCGCCGCCGCTGGCCGACCAGCTCGGCAACGCCGCGCTGGTGGTCGAGGACTACCAGCCGCAGCGGCTACGCCTCGGCGCCGGCAGCGAGTACGAGGTCCGGGCCAACTGGAAGATCATCATCGAGAACTACCTGGAGTGCTACCACTGCGCCAGCATCCATCCCGAGCTGTGCGAGGTGACGCCGCCCGACTCCGGCTTCGGCTACCCGGCGCAGCCGTCCGGCCTCTGGCTCGGCGGGCCGATGCGGTTGCGGCCGGGCGCGGTGACGATGTCGCTGTCGGGGGAGAGCCTCGGGGTGCCGATCCCGTCCCTGCCGGCGAATCGCCGGCGCGAGGTCGGCTACGCGGCGCTGCTGCCGAACCTGCTGGTCAGCCCGCATCCTGACTACCTGATGACGCACCGGCTGACGCCGCTGGCGGCCGACCGCACCCGGGTCGAGTGCGCCTGGTACTTCCCGCCGGCCGCGTTCGACCGCCCCGGCTTCGCACCCGACTACGCCGCCGACTTCTGGGACATCACCAACCGCGAAGACTGGCAGGCCTGCGAGTCGGTGCAGCGCAACGCCGCCTCGCCCGGCTACCGGCCGGGCCCGATCTCGCCCTGGGAGGTCGACGTGTGGCGGGAAATGGCGATCGTCGCCCGGGGCTACCGGTCCGGCCGGTTGGCTCCCTTGCTGGCGCCCGTCCGGGTCAACTAGCCGGTCCGCCCCCGGCCGGTTCGGCCAGGCAGGTGGATCAGGGCGCGCTGCCGGGACTTCCGGAGCGGATCATGGTGTGCTGTCGACCGTGGATTTTCTGCTGCGGGTGGTGCTGAACGCGGTCGGCTTGGCCGTCGCGGTGTTCCTGGTGGACGGGATCACGGTCGATACCGACAGCACGGCGGGCAAGGTCGGCACGTACCTTGCCGTCGGGCTGGTCGTCGGCGTCGTGAACGCGACGATCCGGCCGGTGGTCCTCGTGCTCTCCTGCCCGTTGACGCTGCTGACGCTGGGGCTGTTCTCGCTGGTGATCAACGCGTTGCTGTTCTGGCTGAGCGCGACGATCAGCGACAAGGCCGGCATCCACTTCGCCGTGGACGGCTTCTGGTCGGCGTTCTGGGGCGCGGTGGTGGTCAGCCTGGTGAGCTGGGCGCTCTCGCTGGTCGTCCGCCGCAGCTGACCCGGCCGCCGGGTCAGCCGGCGGCGAAGAAGCCGTCGTACCGCCCGCAGTGCAGGCAGCGGAACAGGTAGACGGCGGGCCCGTCCCCGTCGGCGCGCAGCGTCAGCACGGTGTCGTCGTCGGCCAGCGGTCGGTCCGGCGCGTCGCCGGCCGCGGCGCGCACGGCCACCTGCGCCTCGGCCGGCAGCCGCAGGAACTCGTCCGCGCCGACCTCGCCGAGATATTCGTCCGCCTCGCCGTGATGGTCCAGCCAGCGATCCTGCTGCAGGCAGCGGAAGGACGGGGTGCGGAACTCCAGCTCGGCCAGCCGCTCGGCCGGCATCCCGGCCCGCGCCTCGCCGGACAGGTACGCCGGTGCGGTGAACGACGCCTGCCACTCGCGGGCCGCGGAGCCGTCGGCGATGCACCAGGGGCAGAGCGGGTCCTCGTTCTCGTAGTGGAAGTCGGGGCTCACGTACGGCCCGATGTAGGCGTGTGTGCGGGCCCGCTGGCAGACCCCGCAGACGATGTCCCGGGCGACGACGTTCCCGGTGCCGACCGGGTCGGGGTGGTAGCGGAAGTACGGCACCGGCTGGTCGGTCACCCGTCCTCCCAGAGCAGGTCGACGACCAGGCCGGTGTCGGTGTGGCCCGGGTCGGCGCAGGTCAGGGTCACGATCGCACCGTAGCGCTCGACCAGCAGTTGACCCCGCCCGCCCGGCCCGGGGTCCGCCGCCGCCGTCTCGTGCACGGCCCACACCTCGACGGCCGCGTCCGGGCTGGTCGGCACGCAGCCGACCGACACCACGCCGGGTGGGACGCCGGCCCACAGCGCGACCGTGTGGAACGGCGTCGGCGGCGGGCCGGCGACGAAGAAGCCGCCCTCGATGTGCGCCACCACGCCGTGCGCGACCGGCGGCGCCCCGGCCGGCACCGACTCGGACCGGACCGCCATCCGCAGGATCCGCGGCCGCCGCACGACCTCGCGCAGGCCGACCAGCCCGGCTCCGGCCGCGGGTGTGTCCGGGAGGCCCGGGTCGGTGGCGGTCATCGCGCCGGGGCTGGCTGGTTGCTGTTGCTGGAGGAGCTGAACAGGTCGCCCGGTACGGGGGAGAGCCGGCCGGTGCGTAGCCAGTCGTTCAGGTATGACGCGTTCGGGTACTGGAAGCCGGCCGGGTCGTACGCGGCGTGCTGCCAGGGGGCCCGCGGCACCTGCGCCCCGCCGCCGGCGCTGATCGGCAGCGGCTCGTGGCTGAGCTGCATGGGCATCTCGGTGCGGGTGACCGGGTCGAACGTGCGCGGCGCCCGGCCGGGCAGGGCGGCCCGGTCGGCGTCGGAGAACAGGTGCCCGTACTTCTGCGCGAACGCCGGGTCGGTGGCCAGGGAGTTGTCCACGTTCCGCCAGAACCGGGTGCGCTGCACGCCCCGGATGCTGCTCTTCTCCGCCGCGGTCAGCGCCGACCAGGCCTGCTCCGGGCTGTGGTTGCCGGCGACCAGGTTCGCGAACCGCCGCTCGGCGCCGGTGATCGCGGCCTGCGGGGCGTGCCCGGCGGTCCACCGGCCGACCGCGGTGGGCAGGCCGTTGATCTCGCCGGCCATCTGCTCGAACGCGCGGGTCTTCGGGGCCAGCCGGGACACCTGGAACACGCCCTGCTGCACCGCCCCGCTGAGTGCCTTGCCGCCGCGGGCGATGCCCTCGGCGAGCTCCGGCGCCACCCGGGCGAGCAGCCGGCCACCGGCTTTGAACGGCACGCCGAGCATCTTCGTGAGCTTGCCGCCCGGGATGAGCGTGAGCGCCGCGTCGAGCGCGATGCCCGCCCAACTGCCCTCGCCGGTAGCCAGCTTGAGCGAGACGTCGATCAGCAGCGCCAGCCCGCCGGTGATCAGCGCCGCCGCGCCGAAGAACACGCCGACGACCGGGATGAAGCTGAGCAGCGCGCACACCGCCGAGACGATCTTGAGGATGCCGGAGATCTTCTTCAGCAGGTCCGCGTTGTCGCGGACCCAGTTCATGAAGCCGTCCCAGGCCTTCTGCCACCAGTGCGGCTCGTGGTAAGGCGCGTCGGCGGCGCCGCGAATTCTGCCCGCGGCCTGGTCGCCCTGCGCGCTGACGTCGGCCTGCAGTCGCTGCGCCTCAGCCCGCAGTTGCGTGACCCGGTCGCCGTACTGGCTGGCCCGGCTTGCGTAGGTGTTGTAGTTCGCGACGATCTGGTCGCGCGCGGCGCCCTGCGCGGACGCCGCCTGGCTGCGCATCGAGTTCGCGCCGGTGACCGCCACCTGCTGCTGGCGCAACGCCTCGGCCGCCTCCTGCTCCAGCGTCAGCGCCCGCCGTTGCGCGTCGGCCAGCACGCCGGCGTAGCCGCTGAGCGCGGCGCCGGCGGCCTCGTGCGCGGCGCGGGACCGGTCCAGGTCGCGGGGCAGGTCTTTGATCTTGTCGCGGAACGCGTCGCCGGCCTCGCCCACCCAGGACGACGCCTGCATCCGGTTCAACGTGGCGACGTCGGTGGCGAGCCGCTGCGCGAACTGCTTGCTGGCCTGCGCCGCGCCGTCGACGGCGGCCGGATCGCCCGGCGCCGGGTTGAAGCCGAGCGCCGGGAACTCGTAGGTGGGCATCGGCTGGCTCACCCCCCACTGAGTGGCACGATTGGCTTGCGCAGCCTACCTTCCGTATGGACACTAAGTCCAGATTGAACGGCTTTGGGCGGGTGAAGACTGATGGGTCGCATCGAAGTAGATCCAGCGGAATTGTCCGGGCTCTCGGGTAGCCTCAAGCAGTTCTCCGCCGCCGGCAACGACGCCCATGGTCGCCTCGGCGGCGTCGGCTCCGCGCAGACCGGGCACAACGGCCTGGCCGACGCGGTCGGCCACTTCGTCAAGGAGTGGGAGTACTCGCTGAAGAAGATCGGCGAGAACGCGGCCGCGATGGCCGACAAGCTGGGCAAGTCGGCCGACGGCTACCGCACCACCGATCAGGGCATCGCCGACGCGGCCACCGGCTCGTGACTGTGTTAGCCCGCCGGCCTCCTCCGCTCCGCTCCGCGGCGCCCCAGGCGGCACCTGCGATGCTCACTGCGGAGGCCGGCTCGTGACGGGCACGGTGTCGATCGGGGTCGATCCGGGCGCGCCGCGGCCCGAGGTCGGTTTCCGGGTGCACACGCCCGACAGCTGGCTCACCCTCGACCTTGACCCGGCCAGCTCCGACGCGTGGGTGGAGCGGGTGCTGGACGAGCGGATCGCCGAGCACCCGGAAGCCGCGCGGCACCGCGGCCATCTGCGCCGCGTCCTGCAGGCGCTGATCGAGCAGCAGCGCGCGGCCGGCGTGTTCGTGTGCGCGATCCTGACCGCGGGCAGCCGGCCAGCCGAGCTGATCGGCGCCAACCTCGCGCTGTCCTGGGTGCGGCTGGCCAGCGTGCCCGAGGACGTGACCTGGCTGGCCCGGTACTTCGCCGACGAGGAGCCGGCCGACGGCGAGTTCCCGCAGATGCGCGCGGTCGAGCTGGTCGACCTGCCCGCCGGTCCGGCGGTGCGCGTTCGCACCAGCCTGCTGGCGCCCGTGCCGGAGACCTCCCGGCGGCAGCGCGTCGCGATCACCCAGTTCGTCGTCCCGGTGCCCGGGTCGAGTTGGCTCGGCGTGCTGGTGGTCAGCACGCCCAACCTGGCGCTGGCCGACGTGTTCGCCCGGCTGGCCGACGACGCCGCGCAGAGCCTGCGGTTCCTCGACCCGGAGACCGCCGGACCGGCCGCGCCGACGCCGCCGCCGGCCCGCAAGCCGCTCGGCACGATCGGCTACCTGCCGCCGCCCACCTGAGCTGCCCGCGGAGTGCCGACCTGAGCGTCCACGGCGCAGCTTGACGCCGTTGTCCCCGGTTGAGGATCCTGGCCGGGAGTGCCCGCCGGCGGTCGGCACCCAGGCGCAAGGTTCGGCGAGGGCGGGAGATTCGTGGGCGCGCTGTTCCAGTGGTCACGCGAGGAGGTCCGGCTCGGCTGGCTACTCGGAACGACCACTGTCGTCGGCGCCATCGCGCTGGCCCTGTCCGACACGATCACGCTGGTCAGCCTGTTCGTGCTGCCGGCCACGATCTCCGCGCTGACCCTCGGCCCGATCGGCACGCTGCTCGTCGCCGCGTACGCGAGCCTCTGGGCACTGGTCCTGTCCATCGCCGTGCACTCGTTCAGCGGCCCCGGGCACGGCAGCGGGTTCGCCACGGTGGTCGCGGTCGCGGCGATCAGCACGGTAGCGGCCGGCCGGTGGCGCCGCCGGGAGCTCACGCTGCACCGGATCAGCCTGGTCGCCGAGGCCGCGCAGGCCACGATCGTGCGGCCGATCCCCTCCCGGCTGGGCTCGCTCACGTTCGCCACGATCTACCGCTCGGCGGCCGAGGAGGCGCAGGTCGGCGGCGACGCGTACGCGGCGGTGGCATACCCCGGCGGGGTACGGCTGCTGATCGCGGACGTCCGCGGCAAGGGTCTGGAGGCGGTCGGCCTGGCCGCCGATGTGCTCGCCTCGTTCCGCGAGTTCGCGCCCGGCTCGGCACTGCTGGTGGAGGTCGCCCGGCACCTGGAGAACGCGATCGTGCCCGGGCTGGCCGACGAGGATTTCGTGACCGCCCTACTGGTCGACTTCACCGCCGACGAGATCGGGCTGGTGAGCTGCGGTCACCCGTGGCCGCTGCTGCGCCGCGACGGCGCCGTCACCGAGATCGCCATCGAGCGGCCGAGCCCGCCGCTGGGGTTGGGCATCCAGCCCCGACTGCAGACGCATCCGTTCACTTTCGGTGACCAGCTTTTTGTCTTCACCGACGGGCTGGTGGAGGCGCGTGACCGGCACGGCGCGTACTTCGACCCGATCTCGGTGATCCGCGATCTGCCGGCCGGCGAGCCGCCGCGGGAGACGCTGGACCGGCTGCTCGCCAGCCTCGACGAGCACGCCGGCAGCCGGCTGTCCGACGACCTGGCCGTCGTGCTGGCCGAGTACACCGCCAGCCCGGTGACCACCCTGGTCGAGGGCGTGCGGGTGCTGGCCGGCGACGGCCTCCCGCCGGCCTGACCGCGTAGCTCCGGCTGACCCGGCGCGGTGCGCCGGCGGCGGAGGCATGAGGCCCCGCCTCCACGGCACGGGGGAACCGCAGAGACGGGGTTGTGCAGGCATACCTGATGGCGGGGTTACTCGGGTCTGGTTTAGCAAAAAAGGCATACCGCCGACTGGGCCCGGCTCCGGCGAACCCGAGGGTACGGCCGACCGCCGGTACGCCGCCCGACCCCGTGCTCAGGCGGAATCCCGGCCCGTCGCGGGCGGCCCTAGAGGGACTCTAGGTGGCATATCCGAGCCGGTCATGACGGCCGAACGGCCGTCAAATCGGTGCCGGCACGGCCGCGCGTGGCGTTCCCGTTCGTCAGTTGAGGCGACATCGTTGTCGCTTCGCTGTACGTTGTGCCCCCGGTACTCGACGTCAGCGCGAGGAGCACGGCGTTTCATGCTGGTCACCGAATCCGGTCCGGCTCGGGCGGCGTTCGAGCGGCTGGTCGCCAGTTGCGCCGCCGGGCTGCGGGCCGGCAGCGCGGCGGTCGCGGCGGGGGTGGCGTTCACCGGGCTCGGGCCGCCCGCCTCGGGCTGGCTGGTCGCCGCCGCGGTGGCCGCGGTGGCCGGTTGGTCGGCGGCGTACGCGCTGCTGCTGGCGCGCCGCGGCTGGTCGGCGCTGCCGATGGCCGCCGACATCGCGGTGGCCGCCGGGCTCTGCCTCGCCGCCGGCCGGCTGGTGCCCTCGAGCGTGCTCTCGGACGGGTCCAGCTGGGTGTTCCTGCTCGCCAGCACCACCGTGATCGTCAGCCAGCTCGGCCCGTGGCGGGTACTCGGCGTGCTCGCGATCGCCGTGGTGCCGGCCGCGAACGCCGCCGGGGTGCTGCTCGCCGGGGCGGCCGGGCCACCCTGGTTCGCGCTGCTGCTGGCCGTGCAGGGCGCGCTGGTCGCGTCGATGGCCGGCGTCGTGCGCCGGGCCGGCCGGGCCGCCGACGCGGCCATCGCCGAGCACGAGACTGCGGAGCGGGCCGCCGCGCTGGGGGCCGGCCGCCGGGCCGAGGAACGCGCGCACAACCGGCTGCTGCACGACAGCGTCTCGGCCACCCTGACCGTCGTCGCCACCGGCGGCCTGCCCGGTCCGTCGGCGGTGCTGCGCCGGCAGGCGGTGCACGACCTCGCGGTCATCGAATGCCTGCGGGCGCCGCCGGTGCCCGCGCCGGCGGGTGCGGTGCGGGACGTCGCCGGCTGGCTGGCGCCGGTCGCCGCGGCCGCCGGGTTGGTGGTCGACGCGGTGCTGGCGCCGGTGCTGGTGCCCGAGGCGGTCGGCGCCGCCCTCGCCGGCGCGATCACCGAGGGCCTCGCGAACGTCCGCCGGCACGCCGGCGTCGGCACCGCCCGGCTGGTGGCGGCCCCGCTCCCGGCCGCTCCGATCCCCGGCGCTCCGATCCCCGGCGCTCCGGTCCCTGCCGGCCCGGTCCTCGGCGGCCCGGTCTCCGGCGGTCGGGTCTCCGGCGGTCGGGTCTCCGGCGGTCCGGTCCCGGCCGGTCCGGGCGTTGCCGGCGGGGCCGGCTCGGAGTCGGTTGACGCGCTTGCCGGCGGGTCGGGCGGGGTGCTGGTCGAGCTGGTGGACGCGGGTCGCGGGTTCGAGCCCGCGCGGGTGCCCGCCCACCGGCACGGCCTGCGCGAGTCGGTGGTGGCGCGGATGGCCGCGGTCGGCGGGTCGGCCATGGTGACCTCCCGTCCCGGCGGCGGCACCCGGCTCACGCTGCGGTGGCCGGCTCAACCCGGGCAGCACGCCGGTGGTTGAGGCGGACCGGCTGGCGGACGTGGTGGCCGGGCGGTACCGGCGCGGCTTCGACCTGGCCGTGATCTGGCTCGTCGCGGCCTGGCATCTGGGCAACGACCTGGTCACGATGGTCCGCTCGCCGGGCGCATACCGGTCGTACCCGGCCGAGGTGCTCGCCTGGTCGCTGCTGTCGGTGGTCGGCGCGGTTGCCGCGGTGCGGCTGTTGCGTGGCCGTGCCGACGCCAGCTACACCTGGCTGCTCGCCGCCGCCGCGCTGGGCGCCAGCGCGCTGGCCACCGCGCAGGTGCTGCCCGGCGGGGTGTTCGCGGCCACGCACTGGGCGTGGGACTCGACCGGCTGGTTCGGCGTCCTGCTGCTGCTGCGCCGGCCGCTGCGCGAGCTGGCCGGGTTCGTCGGCGTGAACTCCGGCTTCACCCTGTTGGTCCTGCTCTCCGGGCCGGGCACCGGCCGCGTCGACCTGGCCCGGTTCGCCACCGCCGCGTACGGGACCGCCGCGCTGCAGCTGACGCTGGCGATCGCGGCCTGGGCGGTGGATTCGGCGGCCCGCCAGGCGGTGGCCGCGGCCCGCGCCGGCGCCGCGATCCGGCGTGACCGGCAGGTGGCCGACGATCTGCACGCCCGCCGCCAGGAGCGCTACCAGGACCTGCGCGGGTCGGCGGCCCCGCTGCTGGCCGGGCTCGCCAGCGGCGCGCTCGACCCGGCCGAACACGCCGTCCGGCACCGGTGCGCGGTCGCCGCCTGCCGGCTGCGCCGGCTTTTCGCGGAGACCGACGACGTGCCCGACCCGCTGCTGCACGAGCTGCGCGCCTGCGCCGACATCGCCGACCGCCGCGGCGTGCTGGTCGACCTGCAGGTGCTCGGGACGCTGCCGGCGCTCGACCGGCCCGTCCGCCGTGCGCTCACGGACGCCCCGCTGCACGTGCTGGCCGGCGCCGAGCGGCAGGCGCGGGTGACCCTGGTCGGCCGCGTCGACGAGATGGCGGTGAGCGTGCTGGCCGACGGCACGGCCGCCCGACCCGAACCGACGGGCGCCCCGACCCGCGGGGTGACCGTGACCGTCCAGGAAGGAGACGACGTCCGGTGGATCGAGGCACGCTGGCACCGGTGACCGTGGCGCTGGTCGAGGACCACCCGGTCGTGTACGCGGGCGTCTGCGCCTGGCTGGCCCAGGAGCGCGGGCAGCGGGGCAGCCGGCCGATCGAACTGGTCGCCGCGGGCGACAACCTGGACGTGGTGCTGCGCGGCCCCGGCCGGTCAGCCGACGTGCTGCTGCTCGACCTGAACCTGCACGGCCGGATGGCGATCGAGGAGGTCGGCGAGCTGACCGCGCTGGGCCGCCGGGTTGTCGTCTACTCCGAGCACGCCGACGACGAGACCGTGCTGGCTGTACTGGACCGCGGCGCGTTCGCGTTCCTGGCCAAGAAGGAGGCCCGGGAGCACTGCGTGGCCACGATCCTGGCCGCCGCCGCGGACCGCCCGTACGTGGCGCCGCAGGCCGCCGGGACGATGGCCGCGGACGACCGGCCGGACAGCCCGGCGCTGTCCGAGCAGGAGCGGACCGCGCTGCTGCTGTGGTTCCAGTCGATGTCCAAGTCGGCGGTGGCGGCCCGGATGGGTATCGCCGAGAGCACGGTCCGGCAGTACATCCAGCGCGCGCGGATCAAGTACGCGAACGCCGGCCGGCCGGCGCCGACCCGGACCCAGCTGCTCGCCCGGGCCATCCAGGACGGGCTGATCCGGGCCGAGGAGGTCACCGAGTACGCCTCCCGGGCGACCGAGCCGCCGACACCCTGATACGCACTGGCGCCACTTACGATCTCGTCGGCACGGATTTCCGGAAATGTCAGGGGAGCGGCGTCGATGACCTCGTCCATCCAGGTCGGTCGGGAGGCGACCGGGGCGGTGCCGGCGCGTCCCGGGCGGCCAAGCACCGCGCTGTTCGGCGGGACGCTGCTGCTGGGCGCGGCGCTGCTGTTCTCCGTCCAGCCGATGTTCGCCCGGATGGTGCTGCCGGTGCTGGGCGGGACGTCCGGGGTGTGGGCCACCTCGATGGTGTTCTTCCAGACCACGCTGCTGGCCGCGTACGCCTACGCGCACTGGTCGGTGCGCCGGCTCGGCAGCCGCCGGCAGTCGCTGCTGCACGTGGCGCTGCTGCTGCCGCCATTGCTGGTGCTGCCGGCCGGCATCCCGGCCGGCTGGGTGCCGCCGGCTGGCGGCCAGCCCGCGTTCTGGCTGCTCGGCCTGCTGACCGTCGCGATCGGGCCGCCGTTCCTGGTGGTGGCCGCGACCGCGCCGCTGCTGCAGCGCTGGTACGTCGACAGCGGCCACCCGCGCGGCGCCGACCCGTACTTTCTCTACCGGGCCAGCAACCTGGGCAGCATCGTCGGCCTGCTCGGCTATCCGCTGCTGATCGAGCCGCTGCTGCCGCTCGCCGCGCAGGCCCGGCTCTGGACGGCCGGCTACGTACTGCTGATCGTGCTGGTCGCCGGCTGCGCGGTCGCCCTGCACCGGTCCCCGGCCCCCGGCCGGGCCCGGGCCGTCGGGCCGGGCGTCGGGGAGCCGGCCGTGAGTGTGCCGGTCGTCGGCGGGGCGGCGGGGCGGGAGCCGGTCGCCGGTGGGCCGGGCGTCGGGCCGGCGGTGCGGCCGGGGCGGTGGGGTGTGCTGCGCTGGCTCGCGCTCGCGTTCGTGCCGTCCTGCCTGCTGATCGGCGTGACGAACGTGCTCACCACCGACCTCGCGCCCATCCCGCTGCTGTGGGTGGTGCCGCTGGCGATCTACCTGGGCACGTTCGTGGTCGCCTTCGCGCCGGGCCGGCGGGCGGCACGGGCGTGGTTGTGGAGCCGACGGCTGCTGCCGCCGCTGGCCGGGCTCGGGCTCTGGGTGGTGCTGTCCGGGACGAGCCAGCCGCTGGCGGTGTACCTCCCGCTGCACCTGGTGATCTTCGCGGTGGCCGGGCTGCTCTGCCACGGCCGGCTGGCGGCGGAGCGCCCCCCGGCGGACGCGCTCACCGGCTTCTACCTGGCGCTGGCCGCCGGCGGCGCGCTCGGCGGCGCCGCGGCCGGGCTGGCCGCCCCGGTGCTGTTCAACCAGCTGCTGGAGTACCCGCTGGGCCTGGTACTCGCCCTGCTCGCGGTGCCGGTCGCGGCCCGCGCCGGCGCCGCCGCCGAACCCGCCGGTCGCCGCTGGCTCGCCGCGCGGCTGGCCGCCGGCTGGACGCGGCCGCTCGGGGAGGCCGTGGTGCTGGCGGCCGCGGTGGCCGGCGCGCTGCTCCTGGTCGACCGGCTGCGGCTCAGCCACGAGGCGGCGCACCGGGCGGACCTGCTGCTGCTCCTGGCCGCCATCGGGGCCGGGCTGCTGCTGCGGCGCCCGCCGGCCCGCGCGGTCGCGCTCGGGCTGGTGTTCGTGGTCGCGAGCTCGACGCTGGCCCGGCTGGACGGGGTGATCTTCGCCGACCGCAGCTTCTACGGAACGCTCGCCGTCCGGCACACCGCCGCGGGCACCTATCACGTGCTGCTGCACGGCACGACCATCCACGGCGCGCAGCTGACCGACCCGGCGCGCCGGACGACCCCGCTGACGTACTTCACCCTGCCCGGCCCGGCCGGCGACGTCGTCCGGGCGGCCCGGGCGGCGGGCCATGCCGACCGGGTCGCGGTGATCGGGCTCGGCGCCGGCACGCTGGCCTGCCAGGCGGAGCCGGGGGAGCGGTACACGTTCTACGAGATCGACCCGCTGGTCAGCCGGGTCGCCGCCGACCCGGCGCTGTTCAGCTACCTGCGCGACTGCCCGGCGCGGCCGGACGTGGTGCTCGGCGACGGCCGGGTGTCGCTGTCCCGCCGCCCCGACGCCCGGTACGGCCTGATCATGCTCGACGCGTTCGCGTCCGACTCGGTGCCGGTGCACCTGCTCACCCGGCAGGCGG
>JBBWZH010000688.1:0-2656 GCA_039648995.1 Mycobacteriales bacterium | reverse complement strand
GGGCGACGCCGGAGGTGGAATTGTCGCGGTAGCCCATGACGCCGGAGAACGACGCGCCGTAGACGATGTGCCCGCCCGCGGTCACCGGCAGCGCGTCCGCCGGAACGCCGGTGTCCTGGCCGCCGGCGCCACCGGGGCCCTCGATCGTGAGGTCGTTGTGCCGGGACGACTGGTCGTAGATGACCGTGATGATGCATGTCGTATTGGCGCAGAAGGAGTCCTGGGCGGCCGCGTTCGCGTACCCGCCGGCGGCGAGCAGGCCGATGTTGGTGGTGGCGTTGTCCGAGGCGCGGCGCACCTGGTAGAGGTTCCCGTTGTACGCGGCGAACAGCGCTCGCGTGGTGCTGTGCGCGGCCACGCACGGCGCGCCGGTGGAGCCGTAGATGTCGCACGGAAGTGGCCCGGCCGCCTGCGAACTGCCGGCCGTGGCGACCAGGCCGCCGGCCGCGAGCGCGGCTGCCGCGCCCGCGAGCAACAGTGCTCTGCATTGTCGAGATCGTGACCGGAGACTCATTCGGGACCCTCTTCCTGCGCGGCGTGGCGCGAATACCTGAATGGCCGGCCGGTCGAGGCGCCGCCGCCGCGGTCGCGTCGAACCGCTGGGCACGGATGCCGGGCCGGTCGCGGGAAGCGCCATGGCGAACGTGCCGAATCTGATCATGTTGGCGCTGGCACGATCAGTCGCACTTGCGCCGCTGAGATGTCGCCGCAGCCATCTGAGAGGCATCGGGGTGACCCCAGTCGATCAGGTCATGCGGCCTCCGCAATGTTAACGTTAACACGAAGATATTTCCGTATTGTAACGTTGGTGCCTATCCTGTCAAGGCACTGTCAGGCGTCCACGGCGGCGTGGAACGCGGCGAGGATCGCGTCCCGCGCGGCAGGATCGTCGATGAAACGGGCGGCGTCGATCGTGAAGCGGGGGTCGGCGCGGCAGAGCGGGGCGAGCCGGCGGCCGAGGGCGACGATGTCCCGGCCGGCCTCCTGCAGCGCGATCAGGATCGTCAATCCGGCCGCGGGCGTGCCCCGGACGATGGCGTCCGCCTGCTCGGTGACCAGGTCGGGTTCGGCCGCGGTCAGCGCGGCGATCAGCGGCGCGGCGTGGCCGGGGCGCAGTACCTCGGCTTCGGCGAGGCGCAGCGCCCGCGGGTCGCCGGCATCGAGGTGGCCGCCCAGCGCCGCGAGCAGCTGCCACTCCAGGTCGACGCCCGGGTGCCACGGGTCGGGCACGCCGGCGAACAGCCGCCGGTCGCCGGCGAGCAGGTCGAGCACCCGGTCGGCACCGGCGGCCCGCGGCTCGGACCGGACGAAGATCAGCGCCTGCGACCGGATCCCGGGGTCGGCGGCGGTGAGACAGCCGGCGACCGCGCGGGCCAGCCGGCCGGCGTAGGGGGTGCCGCCCAGTTCCCGGTACGCGCGGTTGACCCAGTCCAGCGGCGCGCAGTCGCCACGGTACGACCCGCCCGCGCCGTCCAGCGCGGCGAGCACGAGCGCGTCGAAGTCCGTCGACTCGGTGATCGTGACCGTGTCGACGCGGACGGCCGGATGGGGCATCAGCGCAGCTCCGCGCCGATCGGCTCCGATCCGTACGACTCGTCGTCTTCGTCCGGCGGCCCGAGCACCGTCTGGGCCGGCGCCGGCCGGGCCTGCTCGTCGGCCGACTCCGGCCGTCCGCCGGCCAGCACATCGCCGGCGGGCCCGGTCGGCTCCGGATCGCCCGACCCCGCGTTCACACCCTCGGCCTCGACCAGATCGTCCCGGCTGCGCTCGGTCACCTGGCCGACTCTAGGCGCCGCGCGGGCGTCCCGTCCCGCGGCAACGTCAGTCGGGGAGCGTGCGGGGGAGGCCGAAGTGGGGGAGCACGCTGTTGTCGAAGCGGGTCAGCACGCTGATCCGGTCGCCGGCGAGGGTGACGACGAGGAGGCCGTTGGCGTGGGCGATGCCGGCCCGCGGGTCGCGCAGGTAGATGCCGAACGCGGGCTGGCCGTTGGCCCGGGTCGGCACCAGCCGGTAGCGGCGGCCCTGCCGGAACGCCCTGGTCGCGAAGAAGCGGCCGGTCAGCTCGCGGCCCTGGTACTCCATCGGCACCGGCGGCATGCGCAGCCACACGTCCTCGGTGAGCAGGGCGATGAGGCCGTCGACGTCGCTGGTCTCGAAGGCGCGGGTGAGCCGGGCCGCGAGCTCCTGCTCGGCGGCCGACATCGGGGGTGGCGGGGGCTCGTGCCCGGCCGGCGGCGGGAGTTCGCGGGCCAGCGTGGCCCGGGCCCGCTTGAGCGCGCTGGTCACCGACTGCTCGGTGCTGTCGAGCATCTGCGCCACCGCGTCGGCTGAGAAGTCCAGGACGTCGCGCAGGATGAGGACGGCGCGCTGCCGCGGCGGTAGCAGTTGCAGGGCGGTGACGAACGCCAGCGAGATCGCCTCCCGCGCCTCGTAGCGTGCCTCCGGGCCGGCCGCGCGGTCGGGCAGGTCGGCGAGCAGGACGTTGGGGTAGGGCTCGAGCCAGACCACCTCGCCGAGCCGGGTGGGCTCGGGCGGCTCGACGCCGACCGCGGGCAGCGTCATCGCCGGGCGCCGGCTGGTCGAGCGCAGCATGTTCAGGCAGCGGTTGGTCGCGATCCGGTACAGCCAGGTGCGGACCGAGGCGCGGCCGGCGAAG
>JBBWZH010000198.1:0-14622 GCA_039648995.1 Mycobacteriales bacterium | reverse complement strand
CGACCGACCTGGTGCTCGTCGTCGACTACGGCGCGCAGTATGCGCAGCTGATCGCGCGTCGGGTGCGGGAGGCGCGGGTCTACAGCGAGATCGTCCCGCACGACCTGCCGGTGGCGCGGATGCTGGCACGGCGACCGAAGGCGATCATCCTGTCCGGCGGCCCGGCCTCGGTGTACGCCGAGGGCGCACCGCAGGCGCCGGTCGAGCTGGTCACCGCGGGGGTGCCGGTGCTGGGCATCTGCTACGGCTTCCAGGCGATGGCGCAGGCGCTGGGTGGCGCGGTGGCGCGCACCGGGCTGTCCGAGTTCGGCCGCACCGGGCTGACGCTCGCCGAGCCGGGCGTGCTGCTGCGCGGGCTGCCGGCGCGGCTGTCGGTCTGGATGTCGCACGGGGACGCGGTGTCCGCCGCGCCGCCCGGGTTCACCGTGCTGGCCGGCACCGCGGGTAGCCCGGTGGCCGCGTTCGAGTCGCCCGAGCGCGGGCTGTACGGGGTGCAGTTCCACCCCGAGGTGCTGCACACCGAGCAGGGCCAGCGGGTGCTGGAGCGCTTCCTCTACGACGGTGCGCACTGCCGTCCGCTGTGGACGGAGGCGAACATCATCGACGAGCAGGTGGCCGCGATCCAGGCGCAGGTCGGCGGCAAACGGGTGATCTGCGGGCTGTCCGGCGGGGTCGACTCCGCGGTTGCCGCGGCGCTCGTCCAGCGCGCCGTCGGTGACCAGCTGACCTGCGTGTTCGTGGACCACGGGCTGCTGCGGGCGGGCGAGGCCGAGCAGGTCGAGCGCGACTACGTGGCCGCCACCGGCGTCCGGCTGCACGTGGTCGACGCGGCCGACCGGTTCCTGGCGGCGCTCGCCGGCGTGACCGACCCGGAGCGGAAGCGGCAGATCATCGGGCACGAGTTCATCCGCGTCTTCGAGGCGGCCGCGCGGTCCATCCTGGGCGACGCCGGCGCGCACGGGGAGACCGTCGAGTTCCTGGTGCAGGGCACGCTCTACCCGGACGTGGTGGAGTCGGGCGGCGGCACCGGCGCCGCGAACATCAAGTCGCACCACAACGTCGGCGGGCTTCCGGACGACCTTCGCTTCGCGCTGGTGGAGCCGCTGCGGACGCTGTTCAAGGACGAGGTGCGCCGGGTCGGCGAGCAGCTCGGGCTGCCGCCGCAGATCGTCTGGCGGCAGCCGTTCCCCGGCCCGGGGCTGGCGATCCGGATCGTCGGGGCGGTTACCGCCGAGGGCCTGTCCGTGCTGCGCGCCGCCGATGCGATCGCCCGCGACGAGCTCACCGCGGCCGGCCTGGATCGGGACATCTGGCAGTGCCCGGTGGTGCTGCTCGCCGACGTCCGCTCGGTCGGCGTGCAGGGCGACGGCCGCAGCTACGGCCACCCGATCGTGCTGCGCCCGGTCTCCAGCGAGGACGCGATGACCGCCGACTGGTCCCGGGTGCCGTACGACGTGCTGGCCCGGATCTCGACCCGCATCACCAACGAGGTCCGCGCGGTCAACCGGGTCGTCCTGGACATCACCAGCAAGCCGCCGGGCACCATCGAGTGGGAGTGAGCTGCCGGCCGGGGGTCGGCGGCTAGCCGGTGTAGGCGGCGCAGGTCGGGTCGGCCTGCATGGCGGTGGTGAGCTCGGGTGGGATGCCGAGCGCCGGGTGCGCCAGCGCGTCGCTGACCTTCTGCACCGCCGCGTTGGCGTTGGTGAGCAGGCTGTTGAGCGAGATTTGGAACAGTGACTCGCTGGACACGTCCAGCCGGCCGGCCCGGGTGGCCGAGTCGCGCAGCGCGGTGGCCTGGTCGGTGACCGCGCGGATCAGGTCCTGCGAGTAGTCGGTACCGCCGGTCGCGTGCGGGACGCCGGCGCCGGTCAGCGCGCCCTGCAGGTCGTCGGTGCGGGCCGCCAGGCTGGTGTAGTAGGCCACCACCGCGGCGCGCACCGCGGTCCGGTCGGTCAGCGGCGCGATCTTGGCGCGCAGCGCGACGGTCTGGCCGTCGACGTCCCGCTGCCAGTCCCGCACGCCGGTGCAGACCGACTGGGCGTAGGCCGCCGGCTCCACCCCCGGGTCGCCGCGGAACGTGAACCACCAGACCCCGGCCGCGGTCAGCCCCGCGGCCAGCAGCAGCGACATGATCACCACGACCAGCCGCGGGCCCCGGCGGCGGCGCGCCGGTTTGGCCTGCTCCGACCGGTCGGCCGGGGCGGTCGCGGTACGGCGCTGGCCGGTGACGGACCGGAAGTCACCCGACGGCGGCTCGTCGTACGCCGCCGGCTGCTGCCCGGTGCCCGACCAGTACCCGCTGCCGGCGGCGGTGCCGGCGGCGGTGCCCGTGCCGGCGGCGTTCTGCCAGCTCGGCCCGGCGGCCGGGCCGCTCTCCCAGCCCGGCACGGTGCGGGCGCCGGCGGCCCGGCCCGGGGGCGTGTCCGGGCCGACGTCCCGGCCGGGGGCGGGCAGGCCGCGCGGGTCGGTTGTCGGCGCGGGCCGGCGGCGTCCCTTGTCCCGGGTCGCGGTGTCCGGCTGCCGGGCATGACGGCGGTGGGCGGCCCGGCCCGGGGGTTCGGCGGGCTGATCGGGTGGGGCGGGTCGGGGCGCCGGGACCCCGCGCGGGTCGGACGGCGGGAAGCCGCGCGGGTCAGGGTCGTAGCGCGGGACCGGCGGCGAACCGGCCGGGCCGCGGGCGGGAGGGACGCCGGCGATACGGCCGGCGGCCGGGCCCGTCTGGGGGCGGGCCGGCGGCGGGAGAGCCGCCGGGGAGGCCGGGCCGCGGGCGGCGGGTGGGGCACCGGGGGCGCGGCCGGCGGCCGGACCGGTCTGGGTGCGGGGCGGCGGCGGGAGAGCCGCCGGGGAGGCCGGGCCGCGGACGGGCGGTGGGCCGGGCGGGGTGCGGCCGGTGGGCGCGCGGCCGGCACGTGGATCTGCCGGGTCGCGGCCGGCCCACGGGGCCGCGGGGTCGCCGGCGGGAGGCGGGCCGGCCGGCCGGCCGGCGGGCCAGCCGGTGCCGCCGGGCGGGCCGGTGGCCGGGGGTCGGGAGGTCGGGGGTCGCGGGGCCGGGATCGGGGCGCCGGGCGGTTCGTCCATCAGCTCCGGCAGCGGGGTGCCCCAGAGCACGTGCCGGCGCAGGACGTCGTACTCCTCGTCGGTGATCTCGCCGCGCTGGTACATCTGCTTGAGCAGGGTCAGATCGTCCTGCGACGTCATCCGCCCTCCTCGACCCGCCCGGCCCCGTCCGGCTGCCCCGCGTGCCGGCTGCCCGGTACGTCCGGCGGAGCCAAGACTAAGGGAGGTCGGCGCTGTCGGGGTGATCGGTCGACCGCGGGCGGCGGACGGCGAGGCTGGTGAGCAGGCCGACCGCGCCCACCACGATCAGCAGCGCCGGCAGCGCCCAACCGCGGACCGGGTGCCCCGGCACTGCCGACAGCCCCCAGATCGCCGCGGCGCCGACGAAGAACAGCCCGAAGATGAACGAGACCAGATCCGGCTCATGCCTGCGCACGGGTCACCTCCACGTCGCCGATGCCGATGTTCACGATCAGTTCGAGCTCTCCGCCGCCGGCCCCGTCGGCGCCCTCGTCGGTGACCCCGCGGGTCAGCCCGGTGCCGTCGTCCTCGGCGCCGAACAGCTTCAGGCTGCCCACGCCGGCGTGCGCGCGGACGGTCACGTCCACCTTCGGCGGCACCGTGAGCTCGATGGTGCCAACCCCGACGCGGATGTCGCTGCGTACATCGGAGTCGGCGAAGTCGACCTCGCTCAGGTCGACGGTCATGGTGCCCGCGCCGACCTCGTACCGGCCAGCCACGTCGTCCAGGCTGGTCGGACTGTAGACGCGGTCACCGGTGCCGCCGTGCAACAGCACCTCGGTGGTGCTGGACACGACCACCGCGACGGTCAGCGGCAGGCCGAGCCAGACCAGCCACCGGGCCCGGCCGAGCAGCGTGCCGATGAGCAGGCCGACGCCGATGACCGCCAGCGCCAGCGCCAGGAACTGCCGGACGGAGAAGTCGTGCGCGCCGGTCGCGTTCAGGACGCCGAGCACGCCGAGGGCGACGGCCACCGCGCTGAGCGTGATCCGGCCGAGCAGCGACGGCTCGCGCCGCCGCGCGGGGGGCGGTGCGGCCGGCGGGACGTACGTGTACGGCGG
The DNA here is from genome assembly GCA_039648995.1 of Mycobacteriales bacterium. GTDB lineage: Bacteria > Actinomycetota > Actinomycetes > Mycobacteriales > CADCTP01 > JBBWZH01. Next base: position 10,483 of record JBBWZH010000198.1, on the reverse strand, counting down.
CAGGGTGGTGGTGGCGCCGGGATCCGGCGGCCCGCCCGGCGGCGGCATGGTCGGGTCGGTGGCCGGGACGCCCACCGGGGCGGTCGGCGCGGTGCCGAACTCAGCCGCGCCGTACGGGGCGGTGCCGTACGGGGCAGTGCCGTACGGGGCAGTGCCGAACTGGGCGGTGCCGAACTGGGCCGTGGCGAAGTCGGCGGTCGGGGGGTGGCCGGGCGAGTAAGCCGGCTGCGGATAGCTCGGCGGGTAGCCCGGTGCCGGGCCGGGCGGGACGGCGGCGGCCGGCCGGGCCCGGCGGCCCTGCCTGCCGCGGAACAGCAGCAGCACACCGACAACGAGCAGCACCAGCAGCGCCACGTCGCCGCCGTCCACGATTCGGCTGTGGATCAGCACGATGCCCAGCAGTGCCGACGCGACCGCGAGCAGCAGCCCTTCGACCGAGGCGGGGGCGTTCCGGTCACCGCGGCCGAGCAGCGACTCGGCCGGCGAGTTGGCCTCGTCCTGGTCGGGCAGCAGCAGCCAACCGAGCAGGTACGCCAGCAGGCCGACCCAGCCGAAGAGCGGCAGCGCGAGCACCGCGAACAGCACCCGGAACAGCACCGGGTCGACCCCGAACTGCTCCCCCAGGCCGCCGGCCACCCCGGCGATCATCCGGTTGCGCCGGCTGCGCATCAACCGCATCCGCCCCACCCCCGCACCGGCCGCTGGACCGCCGCCAGCAGGACCACCGCCAACTGGACCGCCACCAGCCGGGCCGCCACCGAACGGACCACCGGCAGCCGGGCCGCCACCGGACGGACCGCCACCGAACGGGTTCCCGCCAAACGGACTGCCAACGGGTGGAGCGTCAACCGCCGGGCCGCCAGCCGCCGGAACGCCAACCGCCGGGCTGTCGGCGGCCGGGCTGTCGGCGGCCGGAGCATCAACCGCCGCGCCGTCGACCGCCGGACCGTCCGCCGCCGCGCCGTCGACCGCCGCACTGTCGGCGGCCGGAGCATCAACCGCCGGACCGTCAACCACCGGGGCGTCGGTGGCCGGGGCGTCAACCACCGGGCCGTCGGCGGCCGGACCGTCAACCGTCGCGTCGTCAACCGCCGCATTGTCTGCGGCTGGGGCGTCAACCGCCGGGCCGTCGACGGCTGGGGCGTCAACCCCCGGCCCGTCAACCACCGGAGCGTCGACCGCCGGGGCGTCGGCGGCCGGGATCCGGGCGTCAGGCGGCGGGGTGGACCCGGCGCCGGGGGTGCGAGGGGGCACCTCGCCGGCGCCGGGCGGCTGCGGGGTGTCGGGGCTGTCGTCCGTCATGCTTCCGATCCTGAGCCGCGGCACGGGCCGCGGATATAAGGGATGGCCCTGAGGGCACCCTGGTCTTTCCGGTGTCCGCCGCGGCGGTAAACCCGGGGACTCCCGCGTGGTCGGCAGTGGGCACGGCGTGTGACGATCGATGCGGTGACCTGGGTACCGGACCCGGGTCGGGACGCGCGACGGAGGAGGCCGACCATTCCGGACACTGCCGCACCGCCCCGGCTGCACCGGTCGGTGGACGGCCGCATCGTCGCCGGCGTCGCGCACGCGCTGGCCGAGCAGTTGCGGCTCAGCCCGCTCACCGTGCGGATCGGGTTCGGCGTGCTGGCCGCGTTCAACGGGTTCGGCGCGGCGGTGTACCTGGCGCTGTGGGCGGTGGTGCCGCTGGCGCCGGTCACCGGCCGGCCGCCGGCGCGCAGCCGGCGCGCGGTGGACATCGGCCGGCTGGTCGCGCTGGCGGCGCTGACGATCGGGGTCGGCCTGCTGCTGTCCGGACGGGACCCGCTCGGCAACAACCTGCTGCTCGTCCCGTTGCTGCTCGGCGGTGCCGGGCTGGCGGTGATCTGGCGGCAGGCGGACGACACACAGCGGTCGCGGTGGCTGCGGATGTCCAGCCGGATCGGCGGGATCGGCAGTGACGAGTCGAAGCTGATCGCCGCGGTCCGGATCGGCGGCGGCGCCGCGCTGGTGATCATCGGGGTGTCGCTGTTCCTGGTGCTGGCCGGGCAGCTCAACGCGGCCCGCAACGGCCTGCTGCCGATCCTGGTCGTGCTGGTCGGTGTAGGGCTGATCACCGGGCCGTGGTGGTACCGGCTGGTCGCCGACCTGCGCGAGGAGCGGCTGGAACGGATCCGGTCGCAGGAGCGGGCGGAGCTGGCCGCGCACCTGCACGACTCGGTGCTGCAGACGCTGGCGCTGATCCAGCGGCACGTGAACTCGCCGCGCGAGGTGGCCCGGCTGGCCCGCGGTCAGGAGCGGGAGCTGCGCGCCTGGCTGTACCGGCCGGAGGCGCGGCAGGAGTCCCGGTTCGCAGCGGCGATGGAGGGCGTCTCCGGCGAGGTCGAGGACACGTACGCGGTGCAGGTGGAGACCGTGGTGGTCGGTGACGCGGACCTGGACGACCGGCTCGGCGCGGTGGTCCAGGCGACCCGGGAGGCGCTGGTCAACGCGGCACGGCACGCCGGCGTGACCGAGGTGTCGCTGTACGCGGAGATCGAGCCGGAACGGGTCAGCGTGTTCATCCGGGACCGCGGGGTCGGCTTCGACCGGGCTACCGTGCCGGACGACCGGCACGGCGTGGCCGGGTCGATCGTCGGCAGGATGGCACGGCACGGCGGCACGGCGGCGATCCGGAGCACGCCGGGCGCCGGGACCGAAGTGGAGCTCACGATGACGCGGAACCAACCGTGACCGCACCCCACGAAAGCGCTCCGCGCCGTCCGTGCTTCCGCCGGGACCCCGCGTGACCACCCCGACGCCCGGGGCCAGCCCGCCGCGGGTGCGGGTCTACCTGGTCGACGACCACTCGATGTTCCGGTCCGGGGTACGCGCCGAGCTGGCCGGTTCGGTGGACACGGTGGACATCGTCGGCGAGGCCGGCACGGTCGCCGAGGCGATCGAGGGCATCCGCCGGGCCGCGCCGGACGTGGTGCTGCTGGACGTGCACATGCCCGACGGCGGCGGCCAGGCGGTGCTGGAGCGGGTGCGGCCGGTCCAGCCGGATGTCCGGTTCCTGGCGCTGTCGGTCAGCGACGCCGCCGAGGACGTGATCGGGGTGATCCGGGCCGGCGCCCGCGGCTACGTGACCAAGACGATCTCCGGCGCCGACCTGGCCGCCGCGGTGCGCCGGGTGGCCGACGGCGACGCGGTGTTCTCGCCGCGGCTGGCCGGTTTCGTGCTGGACGCGTTCACCCAGCACCCGCAGACCCCGGTGAGCGATCCGGAGATGGACCTGCTGACGCAGCGCGAACGCGAGGTGCTGCGGCTGCTCGCCCGCGGCTACGCGTACAAGGAGATCGCGTCCCAGCTGTTCATCTCGGTCAAGACGGTGGAGACGCACGTCTCCTCGGTGCTGCGCAAGCTGCAGCTGTCCAACCGGTACGAGCTGTCCCGCTGGGCCAGCGACCGGCGCATCGTCTGACCTACCTGATCAGCCACTGGTTGGTGTCCCGGCCGGTCTTCTCCACCGTGATCCGCACCGGCCGGTCGGCCGGCGCGTCGGGGCCGGCGGCCTCGGCCAGCGGGACGTGGAAGTCGATCGAACCGGTGCAGCCGGCCGTGGCGAGCAGCGCGCCGGCGGCCGACCGGAAGGTCAGCACCACGCCGTCGACGCACTCGGCGGTCCAGCTCACCTGGCCGTCCTTGGGGGTCACCGTGAACCTGCCGGTGGCGGGCTGCTCCCAGCCGCGGTAGCGGGTTGACGCGAAGACGTCCCCGCGGGGCAGCCAGTCCGGCTCGCTGGCCGCCAGGATGCCGAACGCCCACAGACCGGGGCCGCCTGGCGTCACGATGAGGTTCCCGCTGCCCGCCCCGTCCGACCCGCCGAAGCTCTGCAACAGCACGGTTCCCTCCAGGCCGGTCAGCGCCAGCGCACCTTCATAGCCGTCGCTGACCTTGGTGGAACACGGCACCTGCCGGACCGCGCCGCTGGTTCCGGTCACGGTGAGCGTGCCGGCCCGGGCGCAGCGCGCGACCAGCAGGTAGGGGCGGCCGTCCGGGCTCCAGAGTGCCCAGAACCGGCGCGGTTGCCCGTTCAGCAGCCCGCTGTCGAGCGTCTCGTAGCCGGCCACCGCCGGCTGGGTGCCGGTCGGGTCGAAGTAGGGCGGGGCCATCGGCGGTGCCGCCGGGCGCGGGTCGGTGTCGGCGAGCCGGGTCAGCGGGCCGGCGCCGAGCAGGCCGATCGCGGTGAGTACGGCGAGCCCACAGACCAGGCCGGCGACGCGGCGGCGGCGGATGCCGGCGACCCGGCCGCGGACGGCGACCACCCGCTCGGGGTTCTCCGGGCCGTCGGCGACGCGGCCGGCCAGCAGGGCGCGGACGGCGTCCTCGATCTCGGCAGTCATCGGGCTCCTCCGGTGGTGCGGTTCAGCGCGTCGCCGTTCCGGCCCGGCTCCTGTTGCGGTCTGGACGCCCGTTCCGCGGCCGGGTGCTCCCGCCCGGACGGATGCTCCGGCGCCGCCGGCCGGTCGGCGGCGGGGCCGGCGGGCCCTGGCCGGCGCTCCGCGGCCAACGGGCGCTCCGCGGCCAACGGGCGCTCCGAGCCGTCGGGGGCGCCGGTCAGGTCGGGGTTGCGCCGCAGTCTGGCCAGGCCGCGCGCGGCGCAGCTCTTCACCGTGCCGACACTGACCCCGAGGGTGGCGGCGATCTCGACCTCGGACAGGTCCTCGTAGTAGCGCAACACGATCACCGCCCGCTGCTGCCGGGGCAGCCCGGCCAGCGCCCGCCACATGCTGTCCCGGGCGTCGACGCCGTGGGTCTGGTCGGGAGTGGCGCGCTCGGGCAGCTCGCCGGTCGGCCGCTCGGTCCGCCACTTGCGCCGCCACCAGGTGGCGTAGGTGTTCACGATCGCGCGTCGGATGTACGCCTCGGGCGGCCCGTCGATCCGGCGCCACGCGAACCAGCTCTTGGCCAGCGCCGTCTGAAGCAGGTCCTCGGCCAGGCCCCAGTCGCCGGTCAGCAGGTACGCGGTACGCAGCAGGGCCTGCGAGCGGGCCGCCACGAACCCGTCGAACTCACCGCGATCAGCCATCAGTCGGTCCCCTTCGCTGTTGCCGACTATGACCAGTCAGCCGGGGCGCGGGGTTGTCAACCGGTCAATCGAGCGGGACCGGGGTGAAGTGCCAGACGTGCGGTGGGCGGGAGTGCAGAGCGGCCTCGCCGGGCAGGGTGACCGCGGTGTCCCGCCAGCCCGGGCCGGCGGCCGCGGCGAGCGACGCCTCGTCCCGCCAGCGGGTGATGATCACCAGCCGCGGGTCGGTGGCCGAGTCGGCCCGGTAGACCTCGCCGCCGGCGAAGCCGTCCGTGCCGGCCAGCGCCGGCCAGGCCGCGGCGACCAGCGCGGCCAGTTCGTCCAGCCGGCCGGGCAGCGCCCGCGCCTCCCACATCCGGGCGATCACACCAGCACCTCGGTCACCGGCAGCGCCGAGTCCGCAGGGATGTCCAATGTGGACGGTGTGGCGCCGGCGTCGACGAGCCGGGCGCCGAGCGCGGCGACCATGGCCCCGTTGTCGGTGCACAGCCCGGGCCGGGGCACCCGCAGCCGGATGCCGGCGCTCTCGCACCGGTCGGCGGCGAGCGCGCGCAGCCGCGAGTTCGCGGCCACCCCGCCGCCGATCAGCAGGTGGTCCACGCCGTGCTCGCGGCAGGCCCGGATCGCCTTGGCGGTCAGCACGTCCACCACCGCCTCCTGGAAGGACGCGGCCACGTCGGCCACCGGCACCGGCTCGCCGGACCGCTGCCGCGCCTCCACCCAGCGGGCCACCGCGGTCTTCAGCCCGGAGAAGGAGAAGTCGTACGGCGAGTCGCGCGGGCCGGTCAGCCCGCGCGGGAACGCGATCGCGGTGCCGTCGCCCTCCCGGGCCGCGCGGTCGATCGGCGGCCCGCCCGGGAACGGCAACCCGAGCAGCCGGGCCACCTTGTCGAACGCCTCGCCGGCCGCATCGTCCACAGTGGACCCCAGCGGGCGGACGCCGGTGGCCAGGTCGTCCACGAGCAGCAGCGAGGAATGCCCGCCGGAGACCAGCAGGGCCAGGCACGGCGCCGGCAGCGGGCCGTGCTCCAGTTCGTCCACCGCCACGTGCGCGGCCAGGTGGTTCACCCCGTAGAGGGGCCGGCCCAGGGCCAGCGCGTACGCCTTCGCCGCGGCCACGCCGACCAGCAGCGCGCCGGCCAGCCCGGGGCCGGCGGTGACCGCGATCGCGTCCACATCGGACAGTCGCATGCCGGCGGTGGCCAGCGCCCGGTGCACGGTCGGCACCATCGCCTCCAGGTGCGCCCGGGACGCCACCTCCGGCACCACCCCGCCGAACCGGGCATGGCTGTCCACACTGGACGCCACCGCGTCGGCGAGCAGCGTGCGCCCGCGCACCAGGCCGACCCCGGTCTCGTCGCAGGATGTCTCGATGCCCAGCACCACCGGGCCGGCCAGCGCGTCAACCATGCCGCACCATCACCACCGCGTCCGTCCCGCTCGGTTGGTAGTACCGCTTCCGGATGCCGGCCGCGACGAACCCGTGCCGGAGGTACAGCCGCTGCGCGGTCGGGTTGTCCGCGCGCACGTCCAGCAGCACGGTGCGGGCGCCCCGGTCGGCCGCGACGGCCAGCAGGTCGCGCAGCAGCGCGGTGCCGACACCGCGGCGCTGCTGGTCCTTGCGGACGCCCAGCACCAGCACGTGCGCCTCGTCGGTGATCACGGCCAGCCCGGCGTACCCGACGAACCGCTCGCCGTCCGGCTGCGCGGGATCCTCGGCCACCACGTAGTACCGGCTCTCCGGCTGCGCCAGCTCGGACCAGAACGACGCCTCCGACCACGACTCCGCCCCGAACAGCTCGCGCTCCGCCTGCATCACCGCGGCCAGATGCCACCACCGCATCGGCACGATCACCACCCCGGCGGGCCCGCTCACGAGCCGGCCTCCGCAGCCACCGTCACGAGCCGGCCTCCGAAGTGAGCATCGCAGGGCCGCCAAGGCCCGAGGAGCGGAGCGGAGGAGGTCGGCGGGCCAGCACCGTCACGCCGGCGTCACCGCCTTGCGCCGGGCCGGCTCGACCGCGTCCGGGCGGCGCAGGTAGAGCGGGGTGAGCGGGTCGGCCGGCGCACCCGCGAGCACCCGCCCGCGCGCCAACGCGGCCAGCGCCAGCGGGTCGGGGTGGTCGGCCGCCAGCAGCGGGAACGGCAACTGGTCGGCGTAGAGGCGGGCGCCGGCACCGCACATCGCGGTCACCCGGTTACCGGGTTGCCCGGCCAGCTCGGCCAGGTCGGCCGGGCGGGTCACGGCCGGGTCGGTGCGGCGGGCGCCGTCGTGGTCGTAGCAGGCCCAGTAGACCTCGCGGCGGCGGGCGTCGGTGGCGGCCAGCAACCGGCCGGCGGCCCCGACCTGACCGGCCACCGGGAGCGCGACCGCGTCCAGCGAGCAGACCCCGTACGCCGGCACGCCGGTGGCGTCGGCGAGCGCGGCGGCGGTGACCAGGCCGACCCGCAGGCCGGTGTACGGGCCCGGACCCAGGCCGGCGACCACCGCGGTCAGCTCGCCGGCGGCCCGGCCCGCGCCGGACAGGACCGCCGCGATCGCGGGGGCGAGCAGCTCGCCGTGCCGGCGGGCGTCCACCGTCACCTCGGCCGCGAGCACCCGCAGCCCGGCGGACCAGCCGGCCCCCCCTGCCGGCCGGACTTCGATGAGGGCAGCTGTCACCGCGGGGGTTGCGGTGTCGACAGCGAGCACCAGCGCGGCATCGGGCACCGGGCCGAGGGTAGGCCATGTCGGCCGGACGCCACGGCCCCGCACCGAGCCCAAGAGCGGTCCAAGCAGGGACCAACAGGGGCAGAACCACCCGCCGGTGCCGGCCGTGGCCGCAACGGCGGTTACCGTATCCCCCATGCGCGGACGACTGGTGCTGGCGGGAGTGGGTGCGATGCTCGCCGCCGCGTGCTCCACGACTGTTTCCGGGCAGGGCACGTTCGCCGGCCCGGAGCCGAGCGGTGCCGCCCCGAGCGGCGGGCCGAGCAGCGGGCCGGCCACCGGCTCGGCCGTCCCGACCGAGCCGTCCGCGACGGGCACCGCGCCGGGTCAGGGCGACCGGCAGGCGCTGAGCTGCCGCGGCGGCAAGGTGATCTCGCCGGCCGGCGCGCCGTACTGCTACCTCCTCCCGGCCAACTTCGTGGACGTGACCAGCTCGGTCACCGTGGACACCAGCGTCGGCAGCGAGAAGTTCCGGTCCGCGGTCGCGCTGGCCGACCGGGATCTGATCATCGTGACCGTGTACGAGCTGCGGCTGGACACCGACGAGATCCCCGACACCGCGCTGGAGACCGAGCTCAAGAGCGTGCTCGGCCAGCTCACCACCCAGGGCTTCCAGTTCGACAGCACCACGGCGAAGCGGGTCACGGTGGACGGAGCGCGGGCGTTCGGCTACCACGCCCGGGAGGCGAAGGACAAGCTGCAGGCGGACGTCTACTTCAGCTTCCGCGGCAAGACCGAGGTCGAGATCAACTGCCAGTGGCAGCAGCGGGCCGCGGACGTGACCAAAGGCTGCCAGTCGGTCATGAGCTCACTGCAGATCAAGTCGGTGAAGTAGTTCGGGCAACCCGGCCAGCCGGGCCACCCAGCCGTCCCCCACCGGGACGATCTCGGCCAGCCGGATCTCGCCGGTGCCGTCCGCGTGGCCGGGCGGGTCGGCCGCCCCGCCCGCCGGGCCTGCTGGACCGACCGGGCCGGTGCCGTCCGCCTGGCCGGGCGGGTCGGCCGGGTCGGGCGGGTCGTCGCCGGGCTCGCGGCTGAGCCGGACCTCGAGGTGGTCGTCGGCCAGTTGGTCGACCAGCCCGGCCCCCCATTCGACCACGGTGACCGAGTCGTCCAGGGCCGCGTCCAGGTCGAGGTCGTCCACCTCGGCCACCGAGCCGAGCCGGTAGGCGTCGACGTGCACGAGCGGCAGCCGGCCGCCGCGGTGTACCCGGGCGATCACGAACGTCGGCGACGTGACCGGCCCGGTGACCCGCAACCCCAGCCCGATGCCCTGGGCCAGCACGGTCTTGCCCGCGCCCAGCGGCCCGGTCAACACCACCAGGTCGCCGGCCCGCAGCAGCCCGGCCAACGCCTGGCCGAGCACCCGGGTATCCGCCGCCGCCGGCAACCGGACGGTCGTCAGCATCCCCGCGCCTCGCCGAGCAGGGTGGCGATCAGGGCGAGGTCGGCACGCAGGCCGGCGATCGGCTCGCCGGCCGGCCCGTACCGGATCGCCGCGGACGGGTGGTAGGTCACGATCACGCGGCGGCCGGCGACCTCGTGCACCCGGCCGCGGGCGGCGGCCAGCGTGGTGCCGGGGCCGAGGAACCAGCCGGCGGCGGTCCGGCCGAGCGCGCAGATCAGCCCGGGTCCGAGCAACCCGAGCTTGCGGTCCAGCCAGCCGCGGCAGCGGGCGATCTCGGCCGGCTTCGGCGGCCGGTTGCCCGGCGGGCGGCACTGCAGCACGTTCAGCACGGCCAGCCCGGCCCGGTCCAGGCCGGCCTCGGCGAGCAGTTCGTCCAGCAGCCGGCCGGCCCGGCCCACGAACGGGCGGCCGGCCCGGTCCTCGTCGGCCCCCGGCGCCTCCCCCACCAGTATCAGCGACCCAGCCGCGCCCGGGCCGCCGGGCGGCACCGTGCCGCAGCCGCCCGCCGCAGAGCCGGCGGAGCCGGGCGCCGGGGCCGGCCGGCCGTCGGCGGAGCCGGCCCGGACGGAGTCGGGTGCGGTGCGCCAGCCGGCCGGGGGGTCGCCGACGACGACCGTGGTCCGGGTGGCGGCGAGTTCGGGGCAGGCGGTGCAGCCCGCGGCCGCGCCGGCCAGGTCGGCCCAGGACGCGCAGCCGGCGGCGACCTGCGCGACCTCCAGGGCGCCGGGCACCAGGCGTACCCGCGGGCCACCCACGCCGGGGCCGTGCGGCCCGATCGCACCAGCCACCGTCAGCCCGCCCTCAGGTGCCGGGCCGGCAGGACGCGAACGCGCATTCGATCAGGCCTTCCGGCGGCTGGACGGTCGGCCGGAGCCGCGGGCGGCGCGGTGCAGGAAGGTGCGCAGCCGCAGGTTGACCGCGGTCGGGCGCTCCATCATCGCCAGGTGGCCGGCACCGGAGACGATCAGCAGCTCGGCGGACGGCAGTTCGGCGGCCATCTCGCGGCTGTGCGCCATCGGGGTCAGCAGGTCGCGCTCGCCGACCACGATCAGCGTCTCGACGGTGCGCAGGTGGCCGAGCGCGTCCAGCTTGTCGTGGCTGTTCAGGGCCGGGTAGAAGTCGGCGATCACGTCCACCGGGGTGGCCGCGATCATCGCGCCGACATAGTCGACCAGCGCCGGGCTGACCTCCGCCGAGCCGAAGCTGTACCGGCGGGTGAACAGCCAGGCGATGTCGCTGCCGACCCGGCGGCTGCGCTCGATCAGCGCGGTCCGGCTGCGCATGCCGCGCAGCAGCAGCGGCAGCACCGGCGCGC
>JBBWZH010000657.1:0-6144 GCA_039648995.1 Mycobacteriales bacterium | reverse complement strand
GACCGGCGGCCCACCACCCGCCACACCTGATCCACTGTGGACGGTCCACACTCGTACAGCACAGCACGCGCGGCAGCACAGCATCGAGACGGCCTTGGGACGGAAGGAGGTCGGCACCCATGACGGGCATCCGCAGGGAGTCCGCGGCCGCGGTGGCGATCGACCCCGCCCGGGCAGAGGCCGCCGACCGGGTCGACGGCAGCGGCCGGCCCGGTCGGCGCTCCATCTCCCAGCTCGTCCACTTCGGACAGCCGGGCCGGGGCCGGGGCCGCCGGGGTGCCCAGTCGATCACCGCGTACGGGTTCCTGGCCGCGGCGCTGGCCTGTTTCGCGCTGTTCTCCTGGTACCCGATCGTCCGCGGCGTGCTGCTCAGCTTCCAGCAGGTGAACTTCGTCGGCCCGCCGACCTGGGTGGGCCTGGACAACTTCCACCGGCTGTTCGCCGACCCGCTGTTCCTCACCGCCTGGCGCAACACGCTGGAGTTCACCGGCCTGGCGGTGCTGATCGGTTTCGCGGTGCCGTTCCTCACCGCGGTGGTGCTGAACGAGCTGCGGCACGCCAAGGCCTATTTCCGGCTGCTGGTGTACCTGCCGGTGATGCTGCCGCCGGTGGTTGTCGCGCTGCTGTGGAAGTGGTTCTACGACCCGGGCCCGGGCCTGTTCAACGGCGCGCTGCACGCGGTCGGGCTGCCCGGCCTGCGCTGGCTCGACTCGACGCACACCGCCCTGCTGTCGCTGGTGTTCGTGGCCACCTGGGCGAACATGGGCAGCGCCACGCTGATCTACCTGGCCGCGCTGCAGACGATCCCGGGTGAGCTGTACGAGGCGGCCGAGCTGGACGGCGCCGGGGTGCTGGCGCGGCTGCGGCACGTCACGATCCCGCACACCCGGTTCGTGCTGATCATCCTGCTGCTGCTGCAGGTGGTGGCGACCATGCAGGTCTTCACGGAGCCGTACGTGATGACCGGCGGCGGGCCGGAGGACTCCACCGTCACCGTGCTGCTGCTGCTCTACCGCTACGCGTTCGTCTACAACGACTTCGGCACCGCCAGCGCGATGAGCATCCTGCTATTCCTGGTTCTCGGCGCCTTCTCCGCCGTCTACTTGCGACTCACCAGCCGGTCGGCTGCGAGCTGAGAGGAGGACGCCGTGGTCACCCAAGTCCCGGTCGGCCTGGCCGCCGGCCGCGCCGCCCGCCGTCCACACGCGACGGAGCCGGAGGTGCGCACGCTGATCTCCAGCGGTCAGCGGCGCAGCGGGGCGGCGAAGACCGTCTACTGGCTGGTGTTCGCCGGCACCATGCTGCTGTTCACGCTGGCCTTCATCTTCCCGCTCTACTGGGCGGTCAGCGGGGCGATGAAGTCGCCGGTGGAGCTGGCCCAGACGCCGCCGACGCTCGTGCCGAAGGAATGGCACCCCGGCACCTACGGCACCGCGTGGAGCGGCCTGGATCTGGCGGTGTACCTGCGGAACACGCTGATCGTGGTGGTCGGCTCCTGGGCAGTGCAGCTGGCTGTCGACGTGCCGGCCGCGTACGCGCTGTCGAAGCTGCGGCCGCGGCTGGGCGGGCCGATCCTGGCGCTGATGCTGGCGACGCTGATGCTGCCCGCGTCGGCGCTGCTGGTGCCGACCTACCTGACCGTGGCCGACGTGCCGCTGCTGCACGTCAACCTCATCAACACGCCGCTGGCGATCTGGCTGCCGGCCGCCGCGAACGCGTTCAACATCTACGTGCTCAAGCGGTTCTTCGACCAGATCGCGGAAGACCTGCTGGACGCGGCCAAAATAGACGGTGCCGGCCCGATCACCACGATGTGGCGGATCGTGCTGCCGCTGTCCCGGCCGATCCTCGCGGTCGTCTCGATCTTCGCGATCGTGGCCGCCTGGAAGGACTTCATCTGGCCGCTGCTGGTCTTCCCCGACCCCGGCAAGCAGACGGTCAGCGTCGCCCTGCAACGGGTCGCCCCGGATGTCCCGATCAACTACCTGCTCGCCGGCCTCGTCCTGGCGGGGGCGCCGATGGTGATCGCGTTCATCGTCTTCCAGCGACAGATCCTGGCCGGCCTCACCGCCGGCGGCATCAAGGGCTGACCCCGGCCGCACCGTCGCGGCCGACTTTCACCGGCGACGCTGCCTCGCCGGGCAGCACGACCGGGCCGCGGCGCGGCGGCCCGGAGCACCGGGCCGCGTACCACCGCGCGCCCGGGCACCAGCCAGACGCAGCACGCCAGTACCGAGGGAGGAACTACCGTGCCCGATGCGCGACCGACACCCCAACCGCACTGGTGGCGCGGAGCGGTGATCTACGAGGTGTACCTGCGCAGCTTCGCCGACGGGAACTCCGACGGCATCGGTGACCTCGCCGGTCTCCGGGACCGGCTGCCGTACCTCGCCGATCTCGGCATCGACGCGATCTGGTTCAGCCCCTGGTTCCCGTCGCCGATGGCGGACGCCGGCTACGACGTGGCCGACTACCGCGACATCGACCCGGTCTTCGGCACCCTGGCCGAGGCGGAGGCGGTGATCGATGCCGCGCACGCCGAGGGGATCCGCATCATCATCGACCTGGTGCCGAACCACTGCTCCAGCGCGCATTCCTGGTTCGCGGAGGCGCTGGCCGCCGAGCCCGGCGCGGCCGCCCGGGACCTGTTCTGGTTCCGCCCCGGCCGCGGCCCGGACGGCGACCTGCCGCCGAACGACTGGCAGTCCATCTTCGGCGGCCCGGCCTGGCAGCGGACGACCACTGTGGACGGTGCGCCGGGGGAGTGGTACCTGCACCTGTTCGCGCCCGAACAGCCGGACTTCAACTGGTCGAACCCCAAGGTGCGCGAGGAGTTCGAGGACATCCTGCGGTTCTGGTTCGACCGCGGCGTGGATGGGATCCGGATCGACTCGGCCGCGCTGCTGGTGAAGGACCCGGCGCTGGCCGACTTCGACCCGGCCGCCGAGTTCGCCCCCGGCACCCACCCGTACACCGACCGGGACGGCGTGCACGACATCTACCGCGGCTGGCGCGCGGTGGCCGACGGCTACCCCGACGACCGCGCGCTGATCGGCGAGATCTGGCTGCCCGACGCGGAGCGGTTCACCCTCTACCTGCGACCGGACGAGATGCACTCGGCGTTCAACTTCCCGTTCCTGGAGTCGGCCTGGGAGGCCGGCGCGCTGCGCGCGGTCATCGACAGCACGATCGAGGTGCATGCCCGGGTCGGCGCGCCGGCCACCTGGGTGCTCGCCAACCACGACGTGACCCGGCCGGTGACCCGCTACGGCCGGGCCGACACGTCCTGGTCGCTCACCTACCGGCAGCACGGCGTGCCGGTCGACCTCGCGCTGGGCCTGCGCCGGTCGCGCGCGGCCGCGCTGCTGGCCGCCGCGCTACCCGGTGGCGTGTACGTCTACCAGGGCGAGGAGCTGGGCCTGCCCGAGGTCGAGGACATCCCGGACGACCAACTGCAGGACCCGTTCTGGGTCCGCTCCGGCCGCACCAACCGGGGCCGGGACGGCTGCCGGGTACCGCTGCCCTGGTCCGGCGACGCGCCGCCGTTCGGCTTCAGCCCGGACGGGGCGGCCAAGGAACCCTGGTTGCCGCAGCCGCCGGCCTGGGCCGGCCGCACCGCCGCCGGCCAGCAGGGCGACCCCGACTCGGTGCTGAACCTGTACCGGGCGGCGCTGCGGATCCGGCACGCCGAGCCCGCCCTCGGCGACGGCTCGCTGCGCTGGCTGCCGGCACCGGACGGCGTCCTCGCCTTCGCCCGGCCCCCGGCCGAGCCCGGCGGGCCCGGTGTCACCTGCGTGGTCAACCTGTCCACAGTGGATGTCCCGGTGCCGCCGAACGCGGGCGTACTGCTGGCCAGCGTGCCGCTGAACGGGGGTTTGCTGCCGGCCGACGCTGCCTGCTGGTTGCGCACGGCCTGACCGCCCGGCGCGCCCGGGGCCCCGAACCGCCCCGGCTCGCGCCGTCCCACCCGGCTCGCGCCGTCCCACCCGACTCGCGCCGAACCGCCCGCGCTGCCCGACCGCCGCTGCCACCCCGCAGGTCCCACAAGGAGAGGTGGTCTCATGTCACACCCGCAGACAGTCGCGCCCGCAGCCTCCCGGGGGCCGACCCGGGCCCGGGCCGGCCTCGCCGCGTCGCTGGTGGTGGCGGTCGCCGCGTCGTTGCTGGCCGTACTGCTGTCTACTGTGGACGGAGCGAGTGCGGCCGGGCCGGTCGGCACGGTCGCGGCCCTGCCGGCATCGGCCACCGCCGGCCGGGGCGCCACGCTGCCGTTCATCGAGCACGAGGCGGAGAACGTCGCGTTCACCGGAACGCTGATCGGCCCGAACCGGAGCGAGGGAACGCTGACCGGTGAGGCGTCCGGGCGGAAGGCCGTGCAGCTCACCGGGGCCGGGCAGTACGTCGAGTTCACGCTGACCCAGCCGGCCAACGCGATGGTGGCCCGGGTCAGCGTGCCGGATTCCGCCAACGGCACCGGGCTGACCGGCTCGCTGAGCGTCCTCGTGAACGGCACCAAGGTCGCCGACCTCGGCGTGACCTCGAAGTACGGCTGGTACTACGGCAGCTATCCGTTCACCAACGACCCGGGCGCCGGCCACCAGCACCACTTCTACGACGAGAGCCGGATGATGTTCGGCTCGACGCTCGGCATCGGCACGAAGATCCGGCTGCAGTACGGCGCGGCCCTCCCGTCGTACACAGTGGACCTGGCCGACTTCGAGCTGGTCGCGCCGGCCGCGACGCAGCCGGCCAACTCGGTGTCGATCACCGACTTCGGCGCCAACCCCACCGGCGCCGGTGACTCGGCGCCCGCGTTCGACCAGGCGGTGTCGTCCGCGCGCTCGCAGGGCAAGACGGTGTGGATCCCGCCGGGCACGTTCACCGTCAACCGGCACGTGATCGTCAACAACATCACCGTGCGCGGCGCCGGCCCGTGGTACAGCGTGCTGCACGGCAACGGCGTCGGGGTCTACGGCCAGGACGCCCCGAACGGCAGCACCAACGTGCACCTGTCCGACTTCGCGATCATCGGCGAGGTGCAGGAGCGCAACGACGGCGCGCAGGTCAACGCGATCGGCGGCGCGCTGGGCGGCGGCTCGGTCATCTCGAACCTCTGGATGCAGCACACCAAGGTCGGGCTCTGGCTGGACGGGCCGTTCGACGGGCTGACCGTCACCGGCAACCGAATCCTGGACCAGACCGCGGACGGGCTGAACCTGCACAAGGGCATCACGAACACGATGGTCTCGAACAACTTCGTCCGCAACACCGGCGACGACGGCCTGGCCATGTGGGCCGAGCAACCGCAGACAGACGCGAACGACACGTTCAGCCACAACACGGTGATCCTGCCGATCCTGGCCAACAACATCGCCATCTACGGCGGCCGCGACATCACCGTCTCGGACAATGTGGTCGCCGACACGCTGACCCAGGGCGGCGGGCTGCACTTCGCCAACCGGTTCAACGCGGTGCCGGTGGCCGGTACGTTCACGGTCGCCCGCAACACCACCGTCCGGGCCGGCGTGCTCGACCCGAACTGGCAGTTCGGTGTCGGCGCGATCTGGTTCGACGGCCGGGACGGGCCGATGAACAACACCATCAACGTCACCGACCTGAACCTCATCGACAGCTCGTACGAGGCGATCCACTTCATCGACAGCCAGGTCACCGGCGTCACCTTCGACGGGGTGACGATCAACGGCGCGGGCACGTTCGCGCTGCAGTTGCAGTCCACCGGCTCGGCTTCGTTCCGCAACGTCGTAGCGAACAACGTCGGGGCCGCCGGCATCTACAACTGCATGGGCGGCGGTGGCTTCACGATCAACCGGATCTCCGGCAACACCGGCTGGGACAGCACGTTCTGCGGGGCCTTCCCGCCGCCGGTCTACACCGACCCGACCACGCCACCGAGCACGCCGCCCACCGGGCCGACCGCCCCGCCGACCACGCCGCCTACCACCGCGCCGCCGACGGTGCCGCCGAACGGCAATCTGGCGCAGGGCCGGGCGGTCCAGGCCAGCAGCGTCACCCAGGGCCTCGCGCCGGCGAACGCCGTCGACGGCGACGCGAACACCTACTGGGAGTCGGCCAACAACACGTTCCCCCAGTCGCTGACCGTCGACCTCGGCTCGTCCGTCTCGA
>JBBWZH010000619.1:0-12981 GCA_039648995.1 Mycobacteriales bacterium | reverse complement strand
CATCGCCGGCTCACCGCGGGCCCGGCTGCTGACCGGCCGGCCGCCGCCGGCCGGCTGGCTGGGCAAACCGCACGCCTGCGGCGGTCAGGACGTCGCGGCGACGAGGCGGCCGCGACGTCGGGCGGCGTACCAGGCGATCCCGACCATGGCGGCACCCACGCCCACGGCGGTACCGGCGACGACCGGACGCGCCGGTGTGCGTAGGCCGGCGAACCGGCTCTGCAGCGATACCGGGCGGCTGAACGTGAGCACCGGCCAGCCTCGCTGCACGGCGAGCCGGCGCAGCGCGCGGTCCGGGTTCACGGCCGTGGGGTGGCCTACTGCTTCCAGCATCGGCACGTCGGTTGCCGAGTCGCTGTAGGCGTAGCACGCGGCTAGGTCGTAACCCATCCGGTCGGCGTGGTCGGCGATCGCGGAAGCCTTGTTGGCGCCGTAGGCGTAGAACTCGATCTCACCTGTGTACCGGCCCTGCTCCACCACCATGCGCGTCGCGATGACGTGGTCGGCGCCCACCATGTCCCCTATCGGCCCGACGACCTCCTCCCCACTGCTCGACACGATCACGATGTCCCGCCCGAACGACTTGTGCTCCTCGATGAGGGCGGCCGCCTCGTCGAAGATCAGCGGGTCGACGATGTCGTGCAGGGTTTCGGTCACGATGTCGCGAACCTGCTGGACCTCCCAGCCGGTGCACAGGGCGGCCATGTAGTCGCGGAGTCGGTCCATCTGGTCCTCGTCCGCACCGGCAACCAGGTAGACGAACTGGGCGTACGACCCTTTGAGCACCGCCCGGCGGTTGATCAGTCCACCGTGGAAGAACGGCCGGCCGAAGGCCAGCGTGCTCGACTTCGCAATGATCGTTTTGTCTAGGTCGAAGAACGCAGCGGCGCGATGCACACCCGGAGGATAGGAGGCGACGGACTGCTGGGCTCACGGAAATCACGCGGACGGCCCTGTTTGCCGTGCCATCGCATGGGGTACACGTATAGATGCGGGGGCCAGAGATTCGTGTCCCCGTACCAAGCGTCCGGCTCAACCCCCCGGAGCCGGGCTTTGACGGCCCCCGCTATCCCCCCAGGCGGGGGCCGTCGCTTTCCTCCAGGACGTACCACTTCACTCTCCTCTGCCTGATTCGGCTCGGCGCGGCTCCGAGCTCGATTCCGTGGGCGCTCGCGGTCATCCTCGTCCCGATCCGGGCGGCTGCCAAACGGCTATCCACAGGCTCCAACGTTATCCACAGATTTGCGGAGGGGGCTTCCGCGCCAGCTTCTGACCGGCTTCGGTGATGGCGAAATCCGCACCCGAACCGCTCAGGAGGAGCCATGGCAGCGCCCCGTCCACTGCTGGCCACCAACGACGCCGATCTGCTGGATGACCTGCTCCGGCTGGCCGCCACCGCCGACGTCGAGGTCGATGTGGCGGTCGACCCGGTCGCCGTCCGGACGCGTTGGACCGCTGCGCCGCTCGTCCTGCTCGGCACCGACCTGGCCGGCTCGTCGCTGATCACCGAGAGTCCGTCACGGGTGGGCGTCCTGCTCGTCTGTCGCGGTTCGCCGGTTGACGGCGCCGCGGCCCGGGCGGCTGGCCTGGTGGTGGACGGGGTCTTCACGCTGCCCCAGGCAGAGGGGCAGCTCGTCGAACGGCTCGCCAGTTGCGCCGCCCCGGACGTGGCGGCTCGGGTGGTTGGCGTGTTGGGCGGTTGCGGTGGAGCGGGCGCGAGCGTCCTCGCCTGCGCCCTGGCCCTGACCGCGGTCCGCCGCAACGAGCCCGCGCTACTCCTGGATCTTGACGCCGTCGGCGGCGGTCTGGACCTGCTGCTCGGGGTCGCGGATGAGGGCGGGCTGCGCTGGCCGAATCTTGCCGGCGTCTCTGGTCGGCTGGCCGGTGCGGCGCTGCGGGCGGCGTTACCCGCCGTCCAGGGTGTTTCGGTGCTTTCGTACGGCCGGCAGGGCCGCGTCGAACCCAGCAGTGACGCCATCTGCGCGGTCGTGGAGGCCGGCAGGCGCGGCGGTGGACTGATCGTGATCGACATGCCGCGGTATCCGTCCGCCGCAGAGCTCGGGGTCGGTCTGGCCGATGAATTGATCATGATCGTGCCAGCCGATGTCCGGGCGGTGTCGTCGGCGGTGCAGGTCGCCGAGCGGGTGACCGGGTCGGCGCGCAGTGTCGGTGTTGTCGTCCGGCGGCCGGCAGCGTCCACGCTGGCCGCCGAAAGTGTGGCTGAGGTCGTGTCGTTGCCGCTGCTCGGGGAGACGCGGGCTGAGCCGGGGTTGGCGGCCCTGCTCTGCAGCGGGCGCCCGCTCCGGCTACGTCGCCGCGGTCCGCTGTCGCTGTTATGTGAGCGCTTGCTTGATGACCTGCTGGGTCGGGGGAGGGAGGCGGCGTGACGGCCGAGGTTGTCGAGCGCGTCCGGCGGCGGCTGGCGCAGGAGGGTGGCATGCCGAGCCGGGCCGAGCTCGCGGCGCTTGTCCGCGCCGAGAGCGGAGGCCTCGCCGCCGAGCGTGAGCTGCTTGACCTGGTCCGGGAGGCTGAGGCTGAGCTGGCTGGGGCGGGGCCGCTGGAGTCGCTCCTCCGCCAGCCGGGCACCACCGACGTGCTGGTCAACGGTCCGGATCAGGTGTGGCTGGATCGCGGGAATGGTCTGGAACGGGTGGGCCTCCGGTTCTCCGACGACACCGCGGTCCGCCTCCTCGCTCAGCGGTTGGCGGCCGCGGCCGGGCACCGGCTGGACGACGGCCGACCGTGGGTGGACGCGACCCTGCCCGACGGCACCCGGCTGCATGCCGTGCTGGCTCCGGTTGCCGCCGACGGCACCTGTCTGTCGCTGCGCTGCTTCCGGCCGCGCGGGTTCACGCTGCGGCAGTTGCAGGGCACCGGCACGCTCACCGAGGAGTCCGCGGAGCTGGTGGCGGCCATCGTGCGGGCGCGGCTCGCCTTCCTCGTCACCGGCGGGACGGGCTCCGGCAAGACGACGCTGCTGGGCACGATGCTGGGCCTGATCGAGCGGGCCGAGCGCTTGGTGATCGTCGAAGACTCGGCCGAGCTGCGGCCCGACCACCAGCACGTGGTCCGGCTGACCACGCGGACGGCGAACGTCGAAGGTGCCGGCGTTGTCACCCTGCGCGATCTGGTCCGCCAGGCGCTCCGGATGCGTCCGGACCGGCTCGTCGTCGGCGAGGTCCGCGGTGCCGAGGTGGTCGAGATGCTGACCGCGCTGAACACCGGCCATGACGGCGGGGCAGGCACGGTGCACGCCAACAGTGCCACCGAGCTGCCGGCGCGGTTGGAGGCGCTGGCCGGGCTCGCCGGCCTCGGCCGGCATGCCCTGCACAGCCAACTGGCCGCCGCGGTGCAGGTCGCGTTACACCTGCGCCGCGGCACCGGCGGGCGGCGCGAGCTGGCGGAGATCGGGGTGCTGCGGCGCGTGCACGAGCTGGTGGCGGTGTTTCCCGCCTGGCGGCGCGATACCGGCCCGGCCGCGGCCTGGGACGACCTCTGCGCGCTGCTCCAGGCCGGCGCGGGCGGCCGCTGATGCGCGCATCGGTGGCCCCCCTGGGCGGGTCGGGGTCCCTGGTCGCGAAGGGGTCCCGATGTGGTGGCTGATGTTCGCCGCGTTCGCCGGCGCGGTGCTGCTGGCGCCGGCGCCTTCGCTGTCCGCCGCGCGGCTGCGGCAGGTCGGTCTGCGGCCCGCGGCGCGGCGGCCATCCCTGCCAGCGGTGTTGCGGGCGCGGAACCATCCACGGGCATCGGCTGTGCTGGCTGGCGTGGCCGGTGCCCTCGTCGGCGCGGCGGCAGGCCTGGCCACCGCGGGCCGGCCAGCGGCACTGGTCGTGCCCGCCGTGGCCGGCACGCTGTTGGCGGTCGTCGGCGCGCACGTGCTGCGGGTCGAGAACACGAGCCGGCGGGTCGACCGCGAGGCGCTCGCCGCCTGTCAAGCGCTGGCCTGCCTCGCCGACGAACTGCGCGCCGGGCAGCGACCGGGGTTGGCGCTCGCCGCCGCGGCCGAGACGGCCGGCGCCGCCGCGATCGCCGGGGTGCTGGGGCAGGCGGCGGCCACCGCGGCCCTCGGCGGGCAGGTGTCGGCTGTGCTCACCGAGCAGGCGGCGGTGATCGACGGCGATCCTGCGGCGTGGGCCAGCCTGGCGGGGCTCGGCGCCGCTTGGCTGGTCAGTGAGCGCACCGGCGCACCGCTGGCCACGGTGGTGGAACGGCTGGCCGACGACCTGCGGTCGCGCTACCGCCAACGGCAGAGCCTGCTCGCGCAGCTGGCCGGCCCGCGGGCGACGGCAGTCCTGCTCTCGGTGCTGCCCGCCGTGGGCGTGCTGCTCGCGGCCGGCACTGGCGTCCGTCCGGTACACATCCTGCTCGGTACGCCGGCCGGCCAGGTCGCGCTGCTCATCGGTGTCTGCCTGGACGCGGTCGGTGCCCTGTGGTGCGTGCGGATCCTGGCCGCCGCGAGTGCGGAGCCATGACCAGCCTCACGCTCGCGCTCCTCGCTGCCGCTGTCGCGTTGCTGGGCGGCTCAGGGCGTGCCGCGGCCGGACGCCTGGCGGCCCTGCGACCGGCGTCACCGGAGTCCCGGTCGCCGCCGGTGTCGGCGCGGCAGGCGGCCGTCGCAGCGGTCGCGCTGGGGGTCGCGGTGGTCGTCGGCGGGCCGGCCGGCATCGTCGCCGCGGCGCTGTCCGGCGTGGGCGCCTCCCGCCTGCTACGGCGGCTGGAGCCGGCGGCCAGCAGGCGTCTCCGTGAGCTGCGGGCGGCGCGGTTACCGATCACCCTCGATCTCCTCGCGGTCAGCCTCCGGGCGGGCAGCCCACTGGTCGTCGCGCTGGAGGTCGTCTCCACCGCCCTGCCGGGTCCACTTGCGACAGATCTGGCCACCGTGGCCAGGTTGCAGCGGCTCGGCGCCGGTGTGGATGCCGCCTGGTCGCGCTACCTCGACGACCCGGCGCTCGGGCCGGTGGTCCGTTCGGTGCGGCGCTCGGCCAGCAGCGGCAGTGCTCTTGCGGCCACGTTCGAGCGGCTCGCGGCCGAGCGGCGGGACGCGATGGCCGCCGCTGGTGAGATGCGGGCCCGCCGTGCCGGGGTGCTGGCGACCATGCCGCTGGGGCTGTGTTTCCTCCCGGCGTTCGTCAGCCTCAGCGTCGTCCCGTTCGCCCTCTCGCTGGCGGGCACCGTCCTGCGTTAGGCGACAAGCTCTGTCTACTGTGGACGGTCATCGGATGGCTCAATACCACAGCGGGATCTGGATTTCATCCGGCCATCCACAGCCGGAACCTCCATCCACAGAAGCGTTCCGGCCGCTGGCTCCGGTGGCGGCGCCCGGCGAGGCTTGCTGTCAGGGCACCGCGACGGGCGGTGCGAACAAGGGAGATGCGAGATGCGATGGGTGCTTCAGCGGCTGCGTCAGGACGACGGGATGGCGACAGCCGAGTACACGGTCGTGATGATGGCGGCGGTCGGGTTCGGCCTGCTCCTCTACAAGCTGCTGACGGGTCAGAACGCCGCCGCGGCGCTGGGCCGGATCATCCAGGCGGCGCTCTCCGCCGCGCTCTGAGCCGATGCGATCGAGGCTCCGCGACGGCCGAGGTGGCGGTCGCGCTCCCTGTCCTGATCATCTTGGCGGCGGCCGGCATGGCCGCGGTGGGGGTGATCGGCGCGCAACTGCGTTGTATCGACTCAGCTCGGGCCGTCGCTCGCGCGGTGGTCCGGGGCGAGCCGGTGGCGAGGGCTCGCGAGCTCGGCTCGACGGCGGCTCCGGCCGGCGCCCGGATCGCGATCACCTTCCAGGGCGGCCAGGTGGTGGTCACGGTGTCGGCCGAGATCCGGTCGGCGGTCACGGTCGTCCCGACGATGAGCGTCGCCGCGCGGGCGGTAGGCGAGTTGGAGCCGGGAGTGGCCGGCGGCGCGTGACCGAGCGCGGCAGCGGCACCGTGCTGATCCTCGTGCTGAGCATGCTGGTCTTGCTGGGCGCCACTGCCGGCGTTGTCCGCGGTATCGCCGTCACCGCACGTCATCGGGTCGAGGCGGCCGCAGATCTGGCCGCGCTGGCCGGGGCGACCGCAGTGCTCGACGGGGCGGCCGCGGCCTGCACCGCGGCCGACGAGGTCGCCCGTGCCAACGGCGGCCGGTTGAGCCGGTGCGCAGTGGCCGGCGGCGTGGTCGAGGTGGTGGTCACCCGTGTCCTGTCAGTTGGTCGACTCGGGCGGTGGGCAGCGAGCGGGCGCTCCAGGGCGGGGCCGGCACCGGTGTCCGGCTGAACGTCGGGTACGACCGGCGCTGGAGACGAACCGGTGTGGGGAGGGCTACACCGGCGTCGGTGTGGCCCTCCCCACCGGGGATTCGCCAAGACGTCCGTGGGCACCCGACGGACGGCAGAGCGCTGGGGGGCAGGAAGAAGCGGGTCGGCGGGGGCGCGGCCGTCCCGGTTCCGCCTGCCTTCAGCGGTCGATCGGTCCAGATCGGCGGGCTACGGTGATCAGCTGGATCGGCCGCCGGCTACTCCGTCGATGCCGCTGAGGTCTCGCGCGTGTCGCTGGCCACGACACGGTCCTGGGTGTCGGCGTGGCGTCCGTCGTCGGCGGTGGTATCGGAGGTCGAGCGGCGCGGCGTGAACAGGCCGCCCCGGGGGAGCCGGTCGGTCCGTTGGTCGGCGACCGGGTACTCGGGGGTAGCGCCGGAATCGACCCGCTGAGACAACCGCTGGTTCTCCCGCCGCAGCACTCGCCGCTCCTGGCGCAGCCGCTGGTTCCGGCGGACACCACCCATCAACATGGCGATACCGATCGCGGCGACGATCATCGTCAGCATGCCGGCGACGAACACGACGCCGAGCGAGACGTTGGAGAGGGTCGCGTTCCACAGATCAGTTTCAACCGCACCTGTGTTACTGGTCACGACGGCTGCGGTGAGGACTCCTGCTGCGGCGAGCAAGAGCAGACCAAGGACCGCCACGGTCATCAGCTCCTTTCGAGGTGGCGGGAAGTCCGCGATCGCAAACGACCCGCACCTGACCCTTACCCCCTTCACACCTCCGGCATGCTCGCTGCCCGTAGGTCCTGGTCCGGTGGCCCGAACCGGCCGCCGGCCGCCCCGGCGGTCACCTGGCCAGTGCGGCCAGCACGACGTCGAGCAGCCGGATCGCGCCGGCCTTGTCCAGCGGCTCGTTGCCGTTGCCGCACTTCGGCGACTGGACGCAGGATGGACAGCCGGCCTCGCACTCACAGGCAGTGACGGCGTCCCGGGTCGCGCGCAGCCACGCCTCGGCCTTGTCGTACCCGCGGGCGGCGAAGCCCGCGCCGCCCGGATGGCCGTCGTAGACGAACACCGTCGCCCGGCCGGTGTTCTCGTGCAGTGCGGTCGACACGCCGCCGATGTCCCATCGGTCACAGGTGGCGAACAGCGGCAGTAGTCCGATGGCGGCATGCTCGGCCGCGTGCGCCGCGCCCGGAAGTTCCGCCGGATCGGCGCAGCGGGCGACCGCCTCGGCCGACAGCGTGTACCAGACGGCCCGCGTGCGTAGCTGCCGCGCCGGCAGGTCGAGCGGGTGCTCGTCGATCACCTCGCCGGTCGCGATCCGGCGGCGCACGTAGGAGACCACCTGGTTGGTCACGTCCACGACACCGAAGTGCAGCGACAGGTCGCCGAGCGTCCGCTCGCGCAGCGACGTGACGACCCGGATGTCGGTGGTGTCGCGCGCCGCGGTCGTCCAGTCCGGCTCCTCGGCGTGCACCAGCGCCACCGCGTCGTCCAGGTCGAGTTCGTCGACCACGTAGGAGGCGCCCTGATGCAGGTAGACAGCGCCGGGGTGGACCGAGCTGTGCGCGGCCCACGCGTCGACGGTGCCGAGCACGCGTCCGGTGCCCGCCTCCACCACGCGGATGGGCTCGCCGCCGGTACCACGGATATCGAGCTCCGGACGGCGCCGACCGGTCCAGTACCAGCCGGTGGGCCGGTGCCGCAGCAACCCGCGCCGCACCAGATCGGGTAGCAGCTCCCGGCTGGCCGCCTCGCCGAACAGTGGCAGGTCGCCCTCGGTCAACGGCAGCTCAGCGGCGGCGCAGCAGAGCTGCGGCGCGAGCACGTGCGGGTTCGCCGGGTCCAGCACGGTCGCCTCGACCGGCCGTCCGAAGATCGCTGCCGGGTGGTGGACCAGGTAGGTGTCCAGCGGGTCGTCCCGCGCGACGAACACGACAAGGGCGTCCTCGCCGCCGCGCCCGGCCCGTCCGGCCTGCTGCCAGATCGAGGCGAGCGTGCCCGGGTAGCCGGCGAGCACGACGGCGTCCAGGCCGGCGATGTTGACGCCGAGCTCCAACGCGTTGGTGGTGGCCACTCCGAGCAGGTCGCCGCTGGCGAGCGCGCCCTCCAGCGCCCGCCGCTCCTCCGGCAGGTAGCCGGCCCGGTAGGCGGCCACCCGGTTGGAGAGTTCGGGCGCCGCGTCGGCGAGCAGGCGCTTGGTGTTCAGCGCGACGATCTCGGCACCGCGCCGGGAGCGGACGAACGCGAGCGTGCGGGCGCCCTCCACCACGAGATCGGCCAGCAGCCGGGCCGCCTCGGCGCCGGCGGCGCGGCGTACCGGCGCTCCGTGCTCGCCGGTCAGTCCGGTCAGCGGCGGTTCCCAGAGCCCGAATGCGGTGCCGCCCCGGGGGGAGGCGTCATCGGTCACCTCGGCGACCTGCAGGCCGGTCAACCGCGAGGCCGACTGCGCCGGGGCCGCCACCGTGGCCGACGCCAGGATGAAGGTCGGCTCGGTGCCGTATGACGCGCACACTCGGCGTAGTCGACGGAGCACGTGCGCGACGTGCGAGCCGAAGATGCCCCGGTAGGTGTGGCATTCATCGATAACTACGTACCGTAGCCGGCGCAGGAGCCCCGACCAGCGCGCGTGCGCCGGCAGGATCCCGCGGTGCAGCATGTCCGGGTTGGTCAGCACGAGCCGGGCATGGGCCCGTACCCAGTCGCGCTCGTCCACCGGGGTGTCGCCGTCGTAGGTGGCGGCCCGCAGCGTCGGCAGCACCAGCGAGCGCAGTGATCGGAGCTGGTCACCGGCCAACGCCTTGGTCGGCGCCAGGTAGAGCGCCGTCGCGTGGTCCTCGGTGAGCAAGGCGGATAGCGCCGGCAGTTGGTATGCCAGCGACTTACCGGACGAGGTGCCGGTCGACACGACCACCGAGGCACCTGACCACGCCAGCGATGCCGCGGTGGCCTGGTGCTCCCACGGCGCGGAGATGCCGCGGGTCGCCAGCCGCTCGACCAGCAACGTCGGCACCCAATCCGGCCAGGCGGTAGCTCGGCCCTCCCGGGGCGGCACGTCCTCGACATGGGTGAGCCCGCTCCGGTGACTGCCTGTGACGATTCGATCAAGTAAGTCCCGGCCAAGCCGCCGGGGGGCGTCCGAGGCAAGCATCTCCACCACGTCGTTCACTCTTGCACGGCATGGTTTGGTTAGATCGGGGCCGAGCATCTGGTTGGGATCTGCCCTGACCACGTTGTGATCACCCGGAGGCAATCGGTGGACCTCACCTTGAATACCCGCACCCAGGGGGAGCACACCGTGCTCGAAGTGGCTGGGGAGGTCGACGTCTACACCGCCCCAGGTCTGCGGGATCGGATATCCGACCTGCTCGACGGCGGGCAGCATCGGCTCGTCGTCGATCTCGGCGGCGTCGAGTTCCTCGACTCGACGGGCCTCGGCGTACTCGTCGCCGGGCTCAACCGCGCGCGTGAGGTCGGCGGCAGCCTGTCGCTCGTCTGCCCGCAGGAGCGGGTGCTGAAGCTGTTCCGCATTACCGGGCTGGACGAGGTCTTCACCGTCCACGGCACCGTGGACGAGGCGCTCGCCAGTTCCGCGGCCGGCTGACGGGGATGGTCGAACCCGGCGAGGGCACGCCGGCCACCGTGATCCTGCGGCTGCCAGCCAGCCCGGCCCATGTTCGGACCGCCCGGCTGGTGGCGGCGGCGATGGCCCGGCGGAGCGGGGTGGACGAGGCCCTCCTGGACGAGGTGCGCCTCGCGGTGGGCGAGGCATGTGCGCGAGCGGTGCGGCAGCACGAGCGGTACGGCGTGCAGGAGCCGGTCACCGTCGAATTCATCGACCATGGAAAATTCGCCGTGGCCGTGATCGACCGCGCCCCGGTCGCCGCGGTTTCCCCAGCCGGAACGGCGTCGACCGCGGCCGCCCAACTGGACGACCTCGTCTCGATGCCGCTCGGGCCGGCGGCCGGCGCGTTCGCGCCAGGGGCCGGCACCGGCCCGGCCCGGCCGGACCTGCCCGCGAGCAACGGGTTGAACGCCACGGCCGACAGCCTCGGGTTGGCCCTCCTGGACGCGGTGGTGCAAGACCTCGCGGTCACCCCGGCCGAGGCCGGCACCGGCACCCGGGTCTCGATGTCCTGGCCACTGGAGGACTGACTACGCACTGTTGCTGCTCGTCGTAACACGGTGTTCTGACCGGCTTCTCGTGACACGGATCGCAGTGAGCGCACCCAGGGTTGGGTGGGGCGGTCGCGTCCCGTAAACTCCGCGCGGTCTGCGCGGACCCGTGGGCCGACCGCCCTCCGTGCATCGACGCGACCAGCTCCACCCGCCAGCCCCGGCGTCCTGTGGCTGTTCGCCATCGCCGTCGTACAGGAGGACGCATGCTTCGGCTTTCCCTCGCGGAGGCCCCGAAGATCGCCGGCTTCGGCGACTACTTCACGGTGGTCGTCATCCTCGTGATCTCGCTCGGCGCTTTGGTGTTCGCCTCCTATCTGGTCCGTGACGTCATGGCGGCGAGCCAAGGCACGCCGAAAATGCAGGAGATCGCCAAGGCTGTGCAGGAGGGCGCAGCAGCCTACCTGAACCGCCAGTTCAAGACCCTCGGCGTGTTCGTCTTGCTCGTCTTCTTCCTTCTGCTGCTGCTCCCGGTGAACGAGGGCGGTGTCGCGGTACGGGCCGGCAGGTCCATCTTCTTCATCATCGGGGCTTGTTTCTCGGCCCTTGTCGGATACATCGGGATGACGCTGGCGACCCGCGGCAACGTCCGGATGGCGGCGGCGGCGCGGGAGGCCGACGGCAACCGTACCGCCATGCGGATCGCCTTCCGCACGGGCGGTGTCTGCGGGATGGTGACCGTCGGCCTCGGCCTGCTGGGTGCCTCCCTGGTACTGCTGTTCTACAACGGTGACGCGCCGACCGTCCTCGAGGGCTTCGGCTTCGGTGGTGCTCTGCTGGCCATGTTCATGCGGGTCGGGGGCGGCATCTTCACCAAGGCCGCGGACGTCGGAGCGGACCTGGTCGGCAAGGTGGAGAAGTCCATCCCGGAGGACGACCCGCGGAACGCCGCGACGATTGCCGACAACGTCGGCGACAACGTCGGCGACTGCGCCGGAATGGCCGCCGATCTGTTCGAGTCGTACGCGGTGACCCTGGTCGCGGCACTGATTCTGGGCAAGGCGGCGTTCGGCTCGGAGGGCCTGATCTTCCCGCTGGTCGTGCCGGCGATCGGTGTGCTGACCGCGGTCGCCGGGATCTTCCTGACCGAGCCGCGTGAGTCCGACCGCAATGGGTTGGCCACGATCAACCGTGGCTTCTTCGCTTCCGCCGGTATTTCTGCCGTGCTCGTCGTCGTGGCCGCGTTTATCTTCCTGCCCGGCCACATCCGCGATCTGGACGGTGTGGCCAGCAGTGTGGTCGCCTCGGCGGGTGACCGCGACCCACGGCTGATCGCCATCGGCGCGGTGCTGATCGGGCTCGTCCTGGCGGCGGCCATCCAGTTGTTGACCGGCTACTTCACCGAGACCAGCCGGCGACCGGTCCGGGACATCGGCCAATCGTCGCTGACTGGCGCGGCCACCGTGATCCTCAGCGGATTCGCCGTCGGCCTCGAATCGGCCGTCTACTCCGCGCTGCTCATCGCGGGCGCCGTCTACGGCGCATTCCTGCTCGGTGGCGGGTCGATCGTGGTGTCGTTGTTCGCGGTGGCGCTGGCCGGCACCGGTTTGCTCACGACGGTCGGCGTGATCGTCTCGATGGACACGTTCGGCCCGGTCAGCGACAACGCGCAGGGTATCGCCGAGATGTCCGGCGAGATGGACGAACGGGCCTCCCGGGTCCTCACCGACCTCGACGCGGTCGGCAACAGCACGAAAGCGATCACCAAGGGAATCGCGATCGCGACCGCCGTCCTCGCGGCGACCGCGCTGTTCGGCTCGTTCACCGACGCGATCGGCACCGCTCGGGACAAGACCGGTGTCGGGCTGGCGAATCTCGATCCGCAGTACTTCGGCGTTCTGAACATCTCCAACCCGAAGAACCTGGTCGGGCTGATCATCGGCGGCGCGGTGGTCTTCCTGTTCTCCGGGCTGGCCATCAACGCGGTCTCCAGAGCGGCCGGCCGGGTGGTCTTCGAGGTACGCGAGCAGTTCCGTACAAAGCCCGGAATCATGGACTACACCGAACGCCCGGACTACGGCCGCGTGGTCGACATCTGCACCCGCGACTCGCTGCGGGAACTGGCGACGCCGGGGCTGCTCGCCGTACTCGCGCCGATCGCGGTCGGGTTCGGGTTGGGCGCCGGGGCGTTGGGCTGCTACCTCGCCGGCGCCATCGCCACGGGCGTGCTGATGGCGGTGCTGCTGGCCAACTCCGGTGGCGCGTGGGACAACGCCAAGAAGCTGGTCGAGGACGGCGCGTACGGCGGTAAGGGCAGTGAGGCGCACGCGGCGACCGTCATCGGCGACACGGTCGGCGACCCGTTCAAGGACACCGCCGGCCCAGCGCTGAACCCGCTGATCAAGGTCATGAACCTGGTCTCGCTGCTGATCGCTCCGGCGGTTGTCCAGTTGAGCATCGGGTCGGACGCCAATGCCGGGCTGCGTGCCGCGATCGCGGTGTTCGCCGTCGCGGTGATCGTGGCGGCCGTGTTCATCTCGAAGCGCCGCTCGGTCACGGTCGGCGCGGAGCCGGCGACAAGCAGCGTCTGATTCGTGGCGGTGGTCGGCCGAC
>JBBWZH010000615.1:0-8729 GCA_039648995.1 Mycobacteriales bacterium | reverse complement strand
AAGCGTGTGAGGTGCAAGCCTCCGTGGGTTCAAATCCCACCTCCACCGCCACTTGGCCCGGCGGGGTGGTTCAGGTCGGGAAGAGTTCGGTGAGGAACTGGCGGGCGGCGGCGAAGGAGCGGCGGTCGGTGGGGGCGTCGTAGGCGACGCCCGGGATGGCTCCGGGTACGGCGTGGGCGTGGGTGAAGCCGTGCATGGCGCTGCCGTAGGCGATGAGCTGCCAGTCGGCGCCGCCGGTCGCCATCTCGTCCATGAAGGCGGTCACGTCGGCCTGCGGTACGTGCGGGTCGCGGGCGCCGTGGCAGGCCAGCACCTTGGCGGTGATCGTGGCGGGCTCGGCGGGCGACGTGGTGGCGAGGCTGCCGTGCATGCTGATCACGCCGGCCAGGTCGCCGCCGCGACGGGCGAGGGTCAGCACGGTCATGCCGCCGAAGCAGAAGCCGACCGCGGCGGCCCGGCCGTCCACCTCGGGTAGCGCGCGCAGGGCGGTGAGGCCGGCCAGGGCGCGCCGGCAGAGCAGCTGCGGGTCGTCGCGCAGCTGGCGGAGGCGGGCGACGACCCGCTCCCGGTCGCCGGCCACGCCCGGCCCGAACATGTCACACGCCAGCACCACGTAGCCGAGCTCGGCGTACCGCGCGGCCTGCTCCCGGGCGTGGTCGTCCAGGCCGGCGCCGCCGTGCACGAGCAGGATGCCGGGCCGGGGGTCGCGCTGCTCGCCGTCGGCGGCGAGGAAGCCGGTGAGCGAAACGTCGTCGTCGGAGTACTCCAGCGCGCGGGTCGCGATCGTCATCCGCGAATCCCACCATCCGGGCGCGCGGGCCGTCGCGTCAGGGGCGGTGCCGGTCGAAGAAGTCGTGCAGCAGGGCCGCGCAGTCGGCTTCGAGGACGCCGGGGACGACCTCGGGCCGGTGGTTGAGGCGGCGGTCGCGGACGACGTCCCAGAGCGAGCCGACGGCGCCGGCCTTGGGGTCGGTGGCGCCGTAGACGAGGCGCTGGACACGGGCCAGGACCAGGGCGCCGGCGCACATCGTGCAGGGCTCGAGGGTGACGGCCAGGGTGCAGCCGGTCAGCCGCCACGAGCCGACGGCGACGGCCGCGCGGCGCAGGGCGAGGATCTCGGCGTGCGCGGTCGGGTCGCCGGTGCGTTCGCGCTCGTTGGCGGCCTCGGCGAGCACCGCGCCGGTGGGTCCGACGACCACCGCGCCCACCGGCACGTCCCCGTTCGCGCCGCCGGCGTCCGCTGTGGCGATCGCGAGGGCCAGGCGCATCCAGTCGCGGTAGCGGGCGGGCGCGGGCAGCGTCACGCGCCGAGCCGGATGGCTTCGAGTTCGTCCAGGCAGCCGGCGCGCTCGCAGACCTCGGTGATCACATCGGCGGGCAGGTTGCCCTCGTGGACGCAGATCGCGAGCAGCGCCCGCGCCGGCGTGCCCAGGTCGGCCAGCAGGTCGGCGGTGCCGAGCGGCTTGGCGTCGTAGCCGAGGGCGTGGTCCTCGTCGTCGTCCGCGTCGGGGTCGACGGCGTCGGCCGTACCGACCGCGGCGGCGAGCAGGGCCACGGTCGGGTAGTCGGCGGCGGCGCGGCCGTCGGAGACGAAGACGCGCGGCTCCTCGGCGTCCGAGTCGACCCGGACGATCGCCACGTACTCGTCGTCCTCCTCGACGAACAGCAGCGTGCTTCCGGCCTTGGGGTCGACGTCGCGGATCAGGTCGGCGAGCTCGTCGACGTCAGCCACGCCGTCGAGGTCGACTTCGTGCGCGGCCCACCCATCAGGCGTGCGGGCCAGCGCGGCGGCGAAGTAGGGCACGTCCTTCCTCCGGCTCATCGGCGGGCGGTGGACAACGGAACGGGTCAGTCCGGCAACTGCTCTCAGGCCATCATCAGACCGGCGCTTCGACGACCTGCGCGTAGGCTTCCCCTACGCCGATCCGGCGGGCGATCATGCTCAGCATCTCGTCCGCGTAAAGGTCCAGGTCGTCAAGGATCACCCCGAGGTCACGCTCGTCCAGGCCGAGGTCGGTGAACATGCCCAGGTCGCCGGCCGGCCACACTTCGTCAAGTTCCTCGTCCGCGGGGACGTCCTCGCCGAGCAGTTCGACCGCCTGCCGGGCCAGGTCCCAGTCGACCGCCGCCGTCGCGTCGGACAGCAGCACCCGCAGCTCGCCGGTCGGCGCCAGCCGCAGCGCGACGAAGAACTCGTCGTCGACGTCGACCAGCGCGAACGGGCCGCCCTCGCTCGGCTGCTGGCGCAGCGCCGCGACACAGTGGTCCAGGTCGCTGAGCACCGCCGGTGGCAGCAATGCGCATTGCCAGCGCTCTCCCTCGCGGTACACGGTCACCGCGAAGCCGTCCTCCGCCATCCGGAATCCTCCCGCAATCTCCACGCGGATCGTGGCAGACCGGCGACCACCGGCAAAGGGGAGTTCCCCGGTCGCGCACCGTCGCTAACCTTCCGAGCACTCACAGCAACCAATGACAACGCTAAGTAGCAGTGGGCCCGGACAGGTCACATCCGGGCGTGCCGTTGACATTCACCGCCGATCCAGCCAAACATCGTAGATACCGCCTATCCGCAAGGAGGGGTGCGGCACCGAGCGAGCGGTCGGGTCCGCGGCGCGATCGGGCAGCACGCCGGCGCGCGGCATCCGGGAAACCAGGGAGCGCTGCCGGGAGGAGCACGGCCGATGAGCACCAGCGAGAAGTACGTCATTCCAGTGGAGCTGCAGACCTGGGACGTGGCGGCGACGGGTGCGGCCCGCTTCAACTGGGAGTACGACAACGGCCGCGACCGGCTGCTGAGCCTCTACCAGAAGGGCAAAGACAAGCAGTGGGACGCGATCCACCGGATCGACTGGGATCTCGACATCGACCCGGACAACCCGCTCGGCATGCCGCCGCTGGCCAACCCGATCGCCACCTCGCGCACCTGGGAGCGGATCCAGGACGATCCGAAGGCGGTCGGCGAGCTGCGCCAGCACCAGGCGGCCTGGCAGTTCAGCCAGTTCCTGCACGGCGAGCAGGGCGCGATGATCTGCTCGGCGCGGATCGTCGAGTCGGTGCCCGACCTGGACGCGAAGTTCTACGCGTCCACCCAGACGATGGACGAGGCCCGGCACGCGGAGACGTATGCCCGCTTCCTGCAGGAGAAGATCGGCCTGGTCTACCCGATCAACCCGGACCTGAAGTCGCTGCTGGACGACACCCTGTCCGACTCCCGGTGGGACATGCCGTACCTGGGCATGCAGGTGCTGATCGAAGGGCTGGCGCTGGCCGCGTTCGGTGTGCTGCGGGACATGACCACGGTCGCGCTGCCCAAGCAGATCCTCGCCTACGTGATGCAGGACGAGGCGCGGCATGTCGCGTTCGGACGGATCGCGCTGCGCGACTACTACCAGGAGCTGACCACGGCGGAGCGGGACGAGCGGGAGCAGTTCGTGGTCGAGGGCTGCTACCTCATGCGGGACCGGTTCCGCGGTCAGGAGATCTGGCAGCTGCTCGGCTTCGACCGGGCCGACTGCGAGGAGGCGGTCAGCACCTCTCCGTTCATGCAGGCGTACCAGGCACTGCTGTTCTCCCGGATCGTGCCGTGCGTGCGGGACATCGGCCTGTGGGGCCCGCGCGTCCAGAAGGCGTACGAACAACTGGGCGTGCTGGACATGGCCGGGGTCAACCTGGACGACCTGATGGCCGCCGACGAGAGCCTGGCCGAGCAGGTCGACGCGGAGAAGCAGGAACTGGCCACCCGCCGGGCCGAGGTCGACAAGGTGATCGCCATCGGCAACACCACCAGCTGACCCGCGGCACCCACGGCACCGGCCGGCCGCCATCCGGCTAACCCCCGGTCCGCAGGGCGGGCAGCCCACTGGCTCGCACCCGGCGGCCCCAGGACACTGTCCCGCGGATGGCCGGCCCGATCACTCAACGTACCGACCGACGCCCCGATGGCTACGAGCTGTCAGGGCGATAGATCACAGCGGGGCGCCGTGATCATTGTTGGCCATCCAGGTGTAACGTGCCCGCCGGAATATCGTTAGTGATGGGAAGTCTTCCCTCTGGCGATGGATGCCGCTTCATCAGACCCCGCTGCTGCCCCGGCGCGCCGAGGCGGGAGCCGCGTGCCGGCCCCGCTGCGGCGAGGTACGGACGACGTCGCCGCGCAGGCGTCCGGCGAGAACTTCCCGGTGGCACTGCGGGTGCTGCCGAAGGACGCGCGTCGTCACCTTCAGTCGATCTACGGCTACGCACGGTTCGTCGACGACCTGGGCGACGAGGCCCCGGGCGACCGACTGCGGCTGCTCGACGCGGTGGACGCCGACCTGGACCGCCTCTACGCCGGCGGGCCGCCCGCGCTGCCGGTGCTCGCCGCGCTGGCCCCGACGGTCCGCGCCAAAGACCTGCCGGCGCAGCCGTTCCGCGACCTCGTCGAGGCGAACCGGGTCGATCAGCGGGTCACCCGCTACCAGACCTGGGCCGACCTGGTCGGCTACTGCGAACTGTCGGCGAACCCGGTCGGCCGGCTGGTCCTGCTCATCGCCGGCCGGGCCACCCCGGACCGGGTCGCCCGCTCCGACGACGTCTGCACCGCCCTGCAGGTGATCGAGCACCTGCAGGACATCGGCGAGGACTACCGCGCCGGCCGGGTCTACCTCCCCCAGCAGGACCTGGCCGAATACGGCGTCGCCGAAGCCGATCTCGCCGCGGGTTCCGCGTCGCCGGCGCTGCGCGGTCTCGTAGCCTACGAGACGCGGCGGGCGGCGGGGCTGCTCGACTCCGGCCGCCCGCTGGTCGCCAGCCTGGGTGGCTGGGCGCGGTTGGCGGTGGCCGGCTACATCGGCGGTGGGCGCGCGGCAGCAACCGGAATTGCGGATGTGCACTTCGACACGCTGGGGCAGGCTGTACACCCGGCTCGTCGGCACGTGATCGTCGAGACGGTACGCCTGGTTTCCGCCCCGGCCAGGTTCAGGAGGCCCGCATGACCTTTGCCATCCCCGGACGCAGCGGCGTCGAGCGGGCCTACGAGCAATGCGAGCAGATCACCCGGGCCGAGGCCAAGAACTTCTCCTACGGCATCCGGCTGCTACCCCGGCCGAAACGGCGGGCGCTGTCGGCGGTCTACGCGTTCGCCCGCCGGGTGGACGACATCGGCGACGGTACGCTGCCGGCGGCGGAGAAACTGGCCGCGCTGGACGAGGCGCGGTCCGCGGTGTTGAACCCGGACCAGCACCCGGACGACCCGGTGCTGGTCGCGCTGGTCGACGCCGCGCAGCGGATGGCGCTGCCGCTCAAGGCGTTCACCGAACTGGTGGACGGCTGCGAGATGGACGTCCGGGGCACCCACTACCAGACGTTCGCCGACCTGGACCTCTACTGCCGGTGCGTGGCCGGCTCGATCGGCCGGCTCTCGCTGGGCGTCTTCTCCCCCAGCCCGGGCGCCGAGGCGGTCCGGCTGGCCGACCGGCTCGGCGTCGCCCTGCAGGTGACGAACATCCTGCGGGACATCCGGGAGGACTTCCTGACCGGCCGGATCTACCTGCCGCAGGAGGACCTGGACGAGTTCGGCGTGACGCTGGCGCTGGCCGAGGACGGCCGGCTCGACCCGCAGGGGGGCCGGTTGGTCGCGCTGGTCCGGCGCGAGGTGGCACGGGCCCGGGACCTCTACGACGACGGCCTGGCCCTGCTGCCGCTGCTGGACCGGCGCAGCGCGGCCTGCTGCGGCGCGATGGCCGGCATCTACCGCCAACTGCTGGACGTGATCGACGCCGACCCGGAGCGGATCTGCCTGGGGCGGACGTCGCTGAGCCGGGAGACGAAGCTGGCCGTGGCCGCCCGGGCGCTGGTGCGGCGGACGGCATGACCACGACCGACTCGCCCCCACCGGCCGGCGCGGCGGCTCCCCGCCAGCCCGAACCCCAGGTGGCCGTGCCCCGCCCGGCCGAACCGCTGGCCGTGCAGCCCCGGCAGGGCGAGCGGCCGCACGGCGGCGGCCGACGCCGGCCGCACGCGGTGGTCATCGGCGGCGGCCTGGCCGGAATCACCGCGGCGCTCGGGCTGGCCGACGCCGCCGTCCCGACCACGCTGCTGGAACGGCGGCCGCGGCTGGGCGGCGCCACCACGTCCTTCCAGCACGGCGACCTCACCGTCGACAATGGACAGCACGTGTTCCTGCGCTGCTGCACGGAATACCGCGCGCTGCTGCGCCGGCTCGGCGTGGCCGGCCAGGTCACCCTGCAGGACCGGCTGGACGTGACCGTGCTGGCGCCCGGCGGGGCGCGGGCCCGGCTGCGGCGCGACCGGTTGCCGGCGCCGGCCCACCTGACGACCTCGCTGGCCGGCTACCGGCACCTGACCGCGCTGCAGCGGGCGAACGTGGTCCGCGGCGCGCTGGCGTTGCGCGGCCTCGACCCGGACGACCGCTCGCTGGACACCCGCACGCTGGGCGAGTTCCTCACCGCGCACGGCCAGACCGAGCCGGTGCTGGCCGCGTTCTGGGACGTGTTCGCGGTCGCCACGCTGAACCTGCCGGCCCGGCAGGCCTCGCTGCAGACCGCCGCCAAGGTGTTCCGCACCGGCCTGCTGGACACCGCGGACGCCGGCGACATCGGCTGGTCCGCGGTCCCGCTGGGCGACCTGCACGGCACCGCCGGGCTGCGCGCGCTGGCCGGGGCCGGCGTCACCACCCGCGCCCAGGTGGTCGTCCGCGGGATCGAGCCGGCCGGTGGCGGCTGGCTGGTGCACATCGAGGGCGGCACGATCGAGGCCGACACGGTGGTGCTCGCGGTGCCGCCGGCGGATGCGGAGAAGCTGCTGCCGCCCGGCGCGCTGCCGGTGCCCGAGCGGCTGACCGCGCTGGGCGCGTCGCCGATCGTCAACGTGCACGTGGTCTACGACCGGCCGGTGCTGCCGGTGCCGCTCGCGGCCGCCGTCCGGTCGCCGGTGCAATGGGTGTTCGACCGGACCACGCAGTCCGGGCTGGCCGGCAGCGGGCTGGCCGGCGGGCAGTACCTGGCGATCTCGCTGTCCGCGGCGGACGGCTGGATCGACCGGCCGACCGCGGAGATCCGGGAGACGTTCCTGCCCGCGCTGGCCGAACTGCTGCCGCGGGCCCGGCAGGCACGCGTCCGGGAGACGTTCGTGACCCGGGAGCGGCGGGCGACGTTCCGGCAGCGGGTGGGCAGCGCCACGCTCCGCCCCGGCCCGGCGACCGCGCTGCCCGGGCTACTGCTGGCCGGCGCCTGGACCGACACCGGCTGGCCGGACACCATGGAGAGCGCCGTCCGAAGTGGACGGTCCGCCGTCCGGGGTGCCCTCGACCACCTCACCCGCACCTCGCCGACCCGACGCGGTGCGGCCGACAGACGAGGGGGAAGTGTCGCGTGACCATCGTGCTGCCCGAGACCATCGCCCGCTCCCAGATCCTGGTGGAGCCGGTGCTGCGGCGGGCCGTGGACCGGCTGCCGGAGCGGCCGCGGCTGATCGCTGGCTACCACCGCGGCTGGTGGGACGCCGAGGGCCGGCCGATGACGAGGGGAGCCGGCAAGACGCTGCGGCCGGCGCTGACCGTACTGTCCGCCCAGGCCGCCGGAGGGCCGGCCGAGCTGGCGCTGCCGGCCGCGGCCGCGGTCGTACTGGTGCACGACGTCTCGCTGCTACACGACGACGTGATGGACGGCGACGCCGAGCGCCGCCACCAGCCGGCGGCCTGGGCGGTGTACGGCACCCCGCAGGCGCTGCTGGCCGGCGACGCGGTGCTGGCGCTGGCCGTGCAGGTCGCGGCCGAGTCGCCGGCGCCGGGCCGGGACGACGCGCTGGCGGCGCTGTTGGCGGCGGTGCACCACCTGATCCGCGGCCAGTTCGACGACCTCGCCTTCGAGCCGCGTACCGATATCGAAATAGACGCCTGCCTGCGGATGGAGGCGGACAAGACGGCCGCGCTGCTGGCCTGCGCGGCGTCGATCGGGGCTCGCGCGCTGGCCGCGCCGGCACCGCTGGTCGCCGCGCTGCACCAGTACGGCTTCGAGTTGGGCCTGGCGTTCCAGCTGATCGACGACCTGCTCGGCATCTGGGGCGAGCCGGAGGTCACCGGCAAGCCGGTGCTGGCCGATCTGCGTACCGGCAAGCGGAGCAGCCCGGTGGTCGCGGCGATGCGGTCGGGCACCCCGGCCGGCGAAGAGCTGGTTGAGCTGCTGGCCGACGGCCCGCCCGCCAGCGAGGCGGACGTCGGCCGGGCCGCCGCGCTGATCGAGGAGTCCGGCGCCCGGGAGTGGTGCATGGCCGAGGCGGACCGCCGGCTGACCACCGCCCTGGCCGCGCTGGACGAGGCACCGCTGGCCGCCGGCTCCCAGGCCGAGCTGATCGCGGTCGCCCGGTTCGTGACCGAGCGGGACCGGTGATGCCGGCCCGGACGGACCGACCGGCGCAGACCGCGCCGGCGCAACCGGCCCCGGCCACCGCCCCGGCGGGTCCGGCGGGTCCGGCGGATCCGGCGACGGCACGCTCGATCGTGCCGGGCAAGACCGGCGCGCCCCCGGTCGAGACGGTGCCGGTCGAGACGGTGCCGGTCGCGACGGTGCCCGCCGAGACGCCGCCGGTCCAGACGGTGCCGGTCGAGACGGTGGCGGCAGCTGCGGTGGCGGCAGCCGCGCTGGACCGCGGCGCCGCCCACCTGCTCGGCCTGCAGGAGCCGGCGGGTTGGTGGAAGGGCGAGCTGGAGACCAACGTCACGATCGAGGCGG
>JBBWZH010000252.1:0-3309 GCA_039648995.1 Mycobacteriales bacterium | reverse complement strand
GCTGAGTCCTCGTCATCGGGCCGGCTGGCGCCGCGCGGGCCGGCCCGGCCCGGCGAGCCCTCGCCGGCGAGCGCCCCTCCGTCGCCGGGCGACCGCGCGCCGCCCGGCGAGCCCTCGCCACGGAGCGCCTCTCCGTCGCGCGGCGACCGCGCGCCGCCCGGCGCCGGGCGGCCGGCTCCCCGGCGGGCCGCCTGGGCCGGCACCGAGCCGGCCGGGTCGGCGGGATCGGGCCTGTCGGCGACAGGGCCGCCACCTGCCGGACCGGCATCGTCCATTGTGGACGGTGAAGCGCCATCGTCCACAATGGACAGCTCGGGACGGTCAGCGGACACGGCGTACCTCCCCGTCGGCCACGTCGTAGCGGGCACCGAGCAGCTCCTCCGGGACGTCGTCCGGCACAGCGGCGGTGACCAGCACCTGCTCGGCCTTGCCGGCGAGCGCGGCCAGCCGGCCGCGGCGGGCGGTGTCCAGCTCGGCGAACACATCGTCCAGGACCAGCACCGGTTCGCCGCCGTCGCCGCAGAGCAACTCGTACGACGCGAGCCGCAGCGCGAGCGCGTACGACCAGGACTCGCCGTGGCTGGCGTAGCCCTTGGCCTGCTGGTCGCCGAGGGAGAGCACCAGGTCGTCGCGGTGCGGGCCGACCAGCGTGACCCCGCGCTCCACCTCCTGCGGCCGCACCCGGGCCAGCTCGGCCAGCATCGCGGCGGCCAGCACGTCGGCCTCGGCGGCCGGCGGCAGCTCCGGGCCGAGCGAGCAGTGGTAGTCGACGCTGGCCACCGCGGCCGCGCCGGACCGGTTCGCCGCGATCTCCGCGTAGCCGGCGGTGATCAGCGGGGCCAGCGCGGCGACCAACGCGAGGCGGCCGGCCAGCAGTTCGGCGCCGTACGTGGCCAGGTGTCCGTCCCAGACGTCCAGCGTGCGCAGGTCGCCGGTGCCGCCGGCGCGGCGGGCCAGCCCGGCGGTCTTCAGCAGCGCGCCGCGCTGCTTGAGCACCCGGTCGTAGTCGGCCCGGACGCCGGCGTACCGCGGCTGCCGCTGCACCAACAGGTCATCCAGGAACCGCCGGCGCTCGCTCGGGTCACCGCGGACCAGCGCCAGATCCTCCGGCGCGAACAGCACCGAGCGAACCGCTCCGAGCACATCCCGGGGCCGGCCGAGGGGCGCCCGGTTCAGCCTGGCCCGGTTCGCCCGGCCCGGGTTGATCTCCAGCTCGACCAGGAGTTCCCGGCCGGCGCTGACCACCGCGGTGCGGATCACCGCACGGTCAGCACCGGCCCGGATCAGCGGCGCGTCCGTGGCTACCCGGTGCGAGCCGAGAGTGGCGCAGTAGCCGACCGCTTCGACCAGGTTGGTCTTGCCCTGGCCGTTGGGCCCGACCAGGACGCTCGGGCCCGGCTCGAAGTCGATCTCCGCGGTGGGCCAGCTGCGGAAGTCGATGACCGACAGGTGCCGGACGTACACCAGATACCGAGCTACCGGACCGCTAGGCGCCGGAGCCGGTCGGGGTGATGCCCGGCTTCGGCTCGTCGGCGGCGTGGTCGCCCTCGTGTCCGGCCGACTTGATCGCGTGCCCGCCGAACTGGTTGCGCATCGCGGCGACCACCTTCATCGCCGGCGAGTCGTCCTGCCGCGAGGAGAACCGGGCGAACAGCGCGGCCGAGATCGCCGGCATCGGCACCGAGTTGTCGATCGCGGCCTCCACCGTCCAACGGCCCTCGCCGGAGTCGTCGGCGTAGCCACGCAAGTCGTGCAGGTCCGGGTCCTCGTCGAGCGCGCGGACCATCAGGTCGAGCAGCCAGGACCGGATCACGGTGCCCTGCGTCCAGCTGCGCACCACGCCCGGCACGTCGTTGATGATGTCGGCTGCCATCAGCAGCTCCCAGCCCTCGGCGTAGGCCTGCATCATCCCGTACTCGATGCCGTTGTGGACCATCTTGGCGAAGTGGCCGGCGCCGACCGGGCCGGCATGCACGAAGCCGGACTCGCCCTCGGGCTTGAGCGCGTCGAAGATCGGCTGCACCGTGGCCACGTGCTCGGCCTCGCCGCCGACCATCAGCGCGTACCCGTTCTGCAGGCCCCAGACGCCGCCGGAGACGCCGGCGTCCACGAACCCGATGCTCTTGGTCGCGAGCATCTTGGCGTTCTCGGCGTCGTGGGTGTACTTCGAGTTGCCACCGTCGACGATCATGTCGCCGGGCGACAGCAGGTCGCTCAGCCCCTCGATGGTCGACCGGGTCGCGGCACCGGCCGGCACCATCACCCAGACCACCCGCGGCGCCGGCAGTTTCTGCACGAGTTCTTCGAGGCTGGTCACGTCCCGGGCCGGAGTATCCGACCGCGCGTAGCCGACGACGGTGTGGCCGGCGCGGCGCAGCCGCTCGGCCATGTTTCCACCCATCCTGCCCAGCCCGACAAGACCGATTTCCACGGTGCCCTCCGACGAGTCGTTGAGGTCGATCCGAGCCAGTCTCCTGGTACCCAGTTACACGCTATCCAGCCGGGCCGCTCAGGCGGACAGCTGACCGGCATCGCGTCCGGACTTAGCCAGAAAACCTAGCCGGGCAGGCGGACCGGCATGATCAGGTAGCGGTAGTCGGCCGTACCGTCACCGTCCACGCCGGTGATCACGGCGGGCTTGGTGGCGTTGGTGAACGACAGCCGGGCGATCGACGCGTGCACCGCCGCCAGGCCGTCCAGCAGGAAGTTCGGGTTGAAACCGACCGTCAGCGGGTCACCGCCGTAGGAAACCTCCAGCTGCTCCTCGGCGCGGCCCTCGTCGTCCCCGCCGGCGGTCAGCGCCAGCCCGTCCGCGGAGAGCTCCAGCCGGACCGGCATGCCCCGGTCGGCGACCAGCGCGACCCGCTTGACCGCCTCGACGAACGGGGCCACCGAGACGTCCACGGTGGACAGGAACTCGGACGGGAACAGCGAGCGGTACTTCGGGAACTCCGCGTCCAGCAACCGGGTGGTGGTGCGCCGGCCGGGGCCGGCGAAGCCGATCATGCCCTCGCCGGCGCCGCCGGACGAGAGCGCCAGCGTGACCTCGGAGCCGCCGGTCAGCGTCTTGGCCGACTCGGCCAGCGTGCGGGCCGGGATCAGCACCTGCACGTCCAGGCCGGCCTGCTCGGGCTTCCACAGCAGCTCCCGGACGGCCAGCCGGTACCGGTCGGTGGCGGCCAGCCGCAGCTGCTCGCCCTCGATCTCCAGCCGGACGCCGGTCAGCATCGGCAGCGTGTCGTCCCGGCCGGCCGCCACCGCGACCTGCTGCACGGCCTGCGCGAACTGGGCGCTGTCCACGATGCCGGC
>JBBWZH010000242.1:0-5390 GCA_039648995.1 Mycobacteriales bacterium | reverse complement strand
GACCCGACCAGCGGCCGGGTCAACCGGCGGTCGTTCGTCTCCCGCGTCGGCCACCGGATCGAGCTGCTCGACACCCGCACCGGCCCGTCCGGCGTCCGGCTGGCCAGCGGGGACGAGCGGCTCGAGGTGCGCCTGGACGAGCGGAACGAGCAGATCGACATCACCCTGCGCGGGGCCGGTCGGGCGGCGCTCAGCTCGGTGACGCTCACCGAGCGGGGCATCACGATCGACGCCGGCACGGGCGAGCTGACGCTGCGCGGCCGTTCCGTCTCGGTCGCCGGCACCACCGGAATCCAGCTCGACGGTGGCGCGCAGGCGGTGCTGCGGGGCCGCG
The DNA here is from genome assembly GCA_039648995.1 of Mycobacteriales bacterium. GTDB lineage: Bacteria > Actinomycetota > Actinomycetes > Mycobacteriales > CADCTP01 > JBBWZH01. The sequence goes on along the minus strand of JBBWZH010000242.1, from coordinate 5,056 downwards.
TCGTCCGGATCAACTGACCGTCCGCAAAGGAGTTCTGATGCCACCGGCAGCTCGGCTGGGCGACAAGACTACGCACGGGGGCATCATCGGCCCCCCGCCGCCACCGGCTGCCGTGGCAGTGTCCACTGTGTTCGTCGGCGGTCAGCCGGCGGCCGTGGTCGGCAGTCTGCACGTGTGCGTGATACCGCAGCACGCCGCTCTGGGGCCGGCGAACGTGATCCAGCCCCGGCTGGGCGCCTCGCTGGTGGCCGGCCAGGTGCTCATCGGCGGCCTGCCGGCCGCCTGCGCCGGCGACGAGACCGTCTGCCAGGCGACCATCCTGCTCGGCGCGCCCACCGTCCTCATCGGAGGCCCGGCATGAGCGAGTGGTTCATCGGGCGGGGGTTGGGTTTCCCGATGCGGGTGGGCGCCACCGGCGGCATCGGGATGGTCGAACGGGAGCAGGAGATCGAGGAGGCGATCCGGCTGGTGCTGGGCACCGCGCCGGGGGAGCGGCCGATGCGTCCGGAGTTCGGCTGCGGGATCAACGAGTACGTCTTCGCGCCGGGCGATGGCGGCACGGCCGGGCGGATCGCCTACGAGGTGCGGGCGGCGCTGGAGCGGTGGGAGCCGCGGATCGAGGTCACCGACGTGGTGGTCGCCTTCGACACCATCGAACTCGGCACCCTCTACATCGACGTGCGCTACACCGTCCGCTCCACCAACAGCCCGCGCAACCTGGTCTTCCCCTTCTACACGATCCCGCCGGGCGAGGACGGCGACCGAATCGCCGAGTACCAGCCGGCCGACCGGGGAGGGGCGAGCTGATGCCGCTGCCCGCGCCCAACCTGGATGACCGCCGGTTCCAGCAGTTGGTGGACGAGGCCAAGCGGTACGTCCAGCGGAGCTGTCCGGAGTGGACGGATCACAATGTGTCCGATCCGGGCGTCACGCTCATCGAGGTCTTCGCGCACATGGTCGACCAGCTCGTTTACCGGCTCAACCGGGTGCCGGAGAAGAACTACCTGGCCTTCCTCGACCTGCTGGGGATCCGGCTGTTCCCGCCCGCCGCGGCGCGGGCCGAGGTCACCTTCCGGCTGTCCGCGCCGCAGCCGGAGACGGTGCTGCTGGCCGCCGGTACCGAGGTCAGCACAGCCGGTACGGACACGCGGGGGGCCGTGGTGTTCAACACGGTCGCCGACCTCCCGGTGGTGCCGTGCGAGTTGATCAGCTTGGTCACCGTCACCGCCGGCGGCGAGCAGACCGACCGCACCAACGATCTGCGCGCCGGTCGGGACGTGCCGTGTTTCGCGGCGAACCCGGTGCCCGGCGACGCGATGCTGCTCGGCCTGTCCGCCGCGGTCGGCCGGTGCCTGGTCGCCGTCCAGCTGGACAGCCGGGTGGAGGGCGTCGGCGTCGACCCGCGGCAGCCGCCGCTGGTATGGGAGGCGTGGGACGGGGTGGCCTGGACAGGGTGCCCGGTCGACGGCGACACCACCGGTGGGCTCAACCGGCCCGGCGAGGTCGTCCTGCACCTGCCGGCCAGCCACGCCCTGTCGGTGGTGGCCGGCACCCGGGCCGGCTGGCTGCGCTGCCGCATCACCCGGCCGGAGCCCGGCCAGCCGTTCTACTCGGCGACGCCGACTGTCCGGGAGGCCGAGGCGTTCACCGTGGGCGGCACCATCCCCGTGGAGCATGCCGAGACCGTGACCGATGCGCCGCTGGGGCGGTCCGAGGGCGTGCCGGGGCAGCGGTTCCGGCTGGCCCGCGCGCCGGTGCTGCTCGACAGTGACCCGGTTGTCGTGCAGGTGTCCACAGGCGACGGTTGGCTGGACTGGGCCGTGGTGGAGCACTTCGGCCGGTCCGGGCCGACCGACCAGCACGTCGTGCTCGATGCGACGACCGGCGAGGTCGCGTTCCCGCCCGCGGTGCGCGGGGCGGACGGGACGCTGCGCACGCACGGCGCGGTGCCGCCGAAGGGAGCCTGGATCCGGGTGCCGCGCTACCGCACCGGCGGCGGCCGGTCGGGCAACGTGGCCCGGGGCGCGATCTCGGTGCTGCGCAGCTCGGTGCCGTACGTCGCCGCGGTGGCGAACCGGGAGGCGGCCATCGGCGGCGTCGACGGGGAGACCGTGCCCGAGGCGAAGGTACGCGCGCCGCATCAGCTGCAGACGCAGGACCGGGCCGTGACGCCGGAGGACTACGAGCGGCTCGCCCAGCAGGCCGGCCCGGCCGCGGCCCGGCTGCGCTGCCTGCCCGCTGGTGCGGACGCCAGCGACACGGAGCCGGCCGGCGCCGGGAGTGCCGACGTGGCGGAGGCGGGGGCGGTCCGGGTGCTGGTCGTGCCGGCGGCGGTGGCCGACGAGGGCGACCGGCTGCGGTTCGAGCAGCTGGTGCCGTCCGACGAGCTGCTCGCCGCGATCGCCGGCCATCTGGACGAACGCCGGCTGATCGGCACCCGGCTGGTGGTCGAACCCCCGTACTACCAGGGCGTCACCGTGGTCGCCCAGATGGTGACCACCGGCGCCGACGCCGACCAGGTGCGCCGGGACGCCCAGGACGCGCTCTACCGGTACCTCAACCCGCTGCGCGGCGGCGCCGACGGCGCCGGCTGGCCGTTCGGCCGGCCGGTGCAGCTGGGCGAGGTGTACGCGGTGCTGCAGGCGGTGCGCGGGGTCGGGCTGGTGGACGAGCTGCGGCTGTTCCCCGCCGACCCGCTGACCGGCCGGCGCGGTGCGGAGGTCGACCGCGTCGACCTGGCACCCAACGCGCTGGTTTTCTCCCACCAGCACCAGCTGGTGGTCACAGTCCCGGAGAACGGCGACCAGGGCGGCCCGGAGTGAGCCGGGCCGCGCTCGCCGAGCTACCCAGCCGGCACCGGCTGGGCGACCTGCTGCCCGCGATGTACGCCGACGACGATTTCGCGCAGCGGTTCACCGTCGGGCTGGACACCGTTCTTGCCCCCATTCTGTCCACATTGGACAACCTGGCGGCATACCTGGATGCCCGGCTGGCACCGGAGGACTTCCTGCGCTGGCTGGGCGGCTGGGTCGCGGCGCAACTGGACCCGGCGTGGCCGCTGCCGCTGCGGCGCACCGTCGTGGCCCGCGCCGTGGAGCTGCACCGCTGGCAGGGAACCCGGCGCGGCCTGGTGGACCGGCTCTGGCTGTGCCTGGGGGTGCGGGCGGACGTCCTGGACGGGCCCGGCGCCACCTGGTCGGCCAGCCCGGGCACCCGCCTGCCCGGCACCCCGACCAGGACCGCGGTGGTGCGGGTCTGGCCGGACCGGCACGGCGCCGACCAGATCGACCGCGAGCAGGTCCGCGCGCTGGTCACCGCGGCCTGCCCGGCGCACCTGTCCTGCACGGTCGAGGTGCTGCCAGGCCGGCCCGAGCAGGAAGGCGGGTAGGCGATGCGCGTCTGTCCACAGTGTGGGGTGTCCAATCAGGACACCGACGACTTCTGCGGCAACTGCGGAACGTACCTGGGCCGGCAGCCGGCCGCGGGTGGCACGGGTCCGCGCCGGCCGACGGCGGCCAGCCGGCGCCCGGCCGCCAGCGCCGACTACCGGCCGGCCACCACGGCCGACCCCGCCGCGCCGTCCACCGCCGCGACCGCAGGGTTCCCGGCCGGCGACGCCGACCACCGCCCCGGCACCACCGCTCCGGACAGTCCAGCCCCCGGCAGTCCCGGCGCCAGCAGTCCCGCTCCCGGCAGTCCTGGCTCCAGCAGCGACCCCGCCGTCCCCGAGCCGGCCGCCGACGCGCAGCCGCCCGCCGTACCGCCGCCGTCCGAGCAGCCCCGCGCCGTCCGGCCGGGCAAGCCCATTGCCCGCCGCCCGCCGCCGAGCCCGGCGGCCGCGGCACCTGCGGAGCGCGGCACGCCGTGCCCGAACTGCGGCACCCTCAACTCGCCGGACCGGCGTTTCTGCCGGCACTGCGGGACCCTGCTGGGAGAACCCGCGCCCGCGGCCCGGCCGCAACCCTGGTGGCGCCGGGTCCGGCTCCGCCGGCTCGGGCTGCCCGCCGGCTCCCGGTGGCTGCGCCGGGTCGTGACGCTGGGCCTGCTCGGCGCGTTGGTCGTCGCCGGGCTCATGCTCGCCCCCGCCGGTCGTGGCGCGATCGAGGACGTGCGGGACAAGCTCGCCACGCCGCAACCGGTCAGCCCCAGTCAGGTGACAGCCAGCGCGTCCGTGCCCGGCCATCCCGCCGCCGCCGCCGTCGACGGCGTCACGAACCGGTACTGGGGCGCGCCGAAGCTGGGCGACTCGATCGAGTTCGCTTTCTCCCGCCCGTTCCGGCTGCTGGCCATCGTGATCACCCCCGGTGCCTCGACCACACCCGACGGCTACACCCGGCAGGGCCGCCCCGCCGACCTGGACGTGATCGTGACCAGCAGCGGCGGGCACACCCGCAGCCTGCGTGTCAACCTGGCCGACCGCCCCGGACCGCAGCAGACCGGCACCGGCATCAGCGACGTTGTCCGGCTCCGCCTCGTGATCCGGACCGCCGCCGGCCTCACTCCCGGCCGCCACATCGCCCTCGGCGAAGTCGAGTTCTTCCGCCGCTGACCGCCGCTGACCGCCGCTGCCCACCGGTGGTCCCGTCGCGGGCGACGGCACCAGCTACCTGCCGATGTTCGGGCCTGGGGTCTACTGCTGATCCTGGACGCCCCCAGCGCCTGCTCGTCCAGATCGAGCCGACCCCCTTGCCGGCCCGGTACTGAGCCGCCACCCACCCGGACCGGCCCCGTCAGCCCGACGAGGGCGGCAGGTCAAGCGCCCGGCAACGCGCTGCCGACCTCCGATTCTGCTGCGGGTGGTACCGCGGCGGTCGGTGCGCGGAAGCGGGGCCCATCTCACGTCTTCTTGAAGTCGGGCACTTTCCGCACGAACGCCGCCCAGTCGGCGTACAGGGTGATCGCCGCCGGCAGCTCTATCCCGGACTCCCTGATGTCCCAGACGTGCCGCACGCCGATCTTCACCAACTGCGGCTGGTCCGGCGGTTTCTGCGCGTACCGGTTGAGCAGGCCGGCAGTCATGACGCTGCGGGCCTTGCCGACGGTGGTCAGCGCGCCG
>JBBWZH010000240.1:0-14714 GCA_039648995.1 Mycobacteriales bacterium | reverse complement strand
TCGCGCTCCAGCATGTTCTTGAAGTCCATGTTGCCGCCGACGTTGAGCTGGTAGGTGCGGTCCAGCGCGACGCCGCGGTCCTCGAACAGCTTGGCGATCACCCGGTGGGTGATCGTCGCGCCGACCTGCGACTTGATGTCGTCGCCGATGACTGGCACGCCGGCCGCCTCGAACTTCGCCGCCCACTCCGGGTCCGACGCGATGAACACCGGCAGCGCGTTGACGAACGCCACGCCCGCGTCGATCGCGCACTGGGCGTAGTACCGGGCCGCGTCCTCGGAGCCGACCGGCAGGTAGCAGACCAGCACGTCGGCCTGCGCGTCACGGAGCGCCGAGACCACGTCCACCGGCTCCTCGTCGGACTCCTCGATCGTCTGCCGGTAGTACTTGCCCAGCCCGTCCAGCGTGTGCCCACGCTGGACGGTCAGGCCGAGCGGCGGCACGTCACAGATCTTGATCGTGTTGTTCTCGCTGGCGCCGATAGCCTCGGACAGGTCGCGGCTTACCTTCTTCGCGTCCACGTCGAACGCCGCCGCGAACTCGATGTCCCGGACGTGGTAGTCGCCGAACCGCACGTGCATCAGGCCGGGCACCCGCTCCGCCGGGTTCGCGTCGCGGTAGAAGTGCACGCCCTGGACGAGCGACGCGGCGCAGTTGCCGACGCCGACGATAGCCACACGCACGGAACCCATGTGGTTCCTCCTTCAGGGGAAAGTGATCGGGATCTAGTCGGGCTGAGGGGGGTCACCGGCCGCCGGATGGCCGGTTGGACCGGCGGCGGCGTCCGGTTGGTCGGCCGCCTCGCGCCGCTCGGTGTCGATCAGTTCGGTCAGCCAGCGGACCTCCCGCTCGACCGCTTCCAGGCCGTGCTTCTGTAGTTCGAGCGTGTACCGGTCGAGCCGCTCGCGGGTGCGGCCGAGGGCGGACCGCAGGCCGTCCCGCCGCTCCTCCACCCGGCGCCGCCGGCCCTCCAGGATGCGCAGCCGGACGTCGGCGTTGGTCTGCGCGAAGAACGCGAAGTGCACCCCGAACGCGTCGTCGTCGTACGCCTCGGGCCCGGCCTCGGACAGCAGGTCGGCCAGCCGCTGCTTGCCGTCGGCGGTGAGCCGGTAGACCACCTTGCCGCGCCGGCCGGTGAGCGCCGGGGTGGCGGCCGCCGGGTCGGGCTCCTCCTCGGTGATCCAGCCCGCCGCGCGCATCCGGCGCAGCGTCGGGTAGAGCGAGCCGTACGAGAACGCCCGGAACGCGCCCAGCTTGGTACGCAGCCGCATCCGCAGTTCGTAGCCGTGCATGGGCGACTCGTGCAGCAGGCCGAGCACGGCGAACTCCAACACCTGGCGCCCCCCTCCCGGAAGTGGCGGCCACCGGAGTGCACCCCGGGGCCGGCTCGGCATCTCGGCCTGATGTATCGCGGCGATACATCAGGAAGATATGACGCTGCGATGCTCGCCGCAACAGCAGGTGAATCACAGGCGGCCACCAGCCGACTAGTTGGCTACCGCTGGGTAGTCAATACCAGGCGTGATCAGTAGCGGTGCGTGACCACAGCCGGGTCCGCGGTATCACTCGCGCGGCGGAAGCGCGCCAAACGTCACCGCGTACCCTTGGCCGGGTGAGAACCCGTCGGCAGGTAGTGGATTACGCGTTGCAGCGCCGTTCGCTGCTCGCGGACCTCTACGCCGGCCGCGCCAGCGTGCTGGACGTCTGCGACGCCCACCCGTACCTGCAGCGGGCGGCGAAGTACCACGGCGAGCAGTCCGACGTGACGTGCCCGGTGTGCCGCAAGGAGCGGCTCACCAACGTCCACTACGTCTACGGCGACGAGCTGAAGGCCGCCAGTGGCCAGGCGAAGTCCGCGTCGGAGCTGCACCGGATGGGCATGGACTACGCCGAGTTCCGGGTCTACGTCGTCGAGGTCTGCCGGTCCTGCGGTTGGAATCACCTGGCTATGTCCTACGTGCTGGGGCGGGACGGGTTGCCCGGCCGCTCCGACGGCACGTCGCGCCGCGAGGCCGCACGCGAGTAGCCCAGCTCACAGCTCCGGCAAATGAACCCCGGCCAACCTGGCCGCAGCCCCGCCCGTCTCCCCGGACGCAACGCCAGCGCGGCATGCCTCATCATGGGTGGACTGCGGGTGGCACCGAGACGGTGACGTCGAGACCACAGGAGTAGCAGTCAGGTGACGCACGACGGCACGTCCGATGGCAGGCACGACCGTCCCCGGCCGGACCCGGGTCACTACGGCCCCGGCGCCGCATGGGGGGATCGAGGCATCCCGCCCGGCACCTACCACCCCCGGCCCCGCGGCTCCGCCCAGCGGCCCGGCGACGACGGCGCCGACCGGTCCGGCGCCGACCGGTCCGGTGGTGGGCGGTCCGGTGGCGACCGGCCCGGTGGCGGGCGGTCTGGCACCGATCGAGGCGGTGGTGGGCGGTCCGGAGCCGACCGAGCCGGTGGTGGGCGGGCGGGCGGTGGGCGGGCTGGTGGCGGGCCGGAGTCGGGCGGGTACGGCGGCTGGCGGTCCGGGCCGCCACCTGTGCCACCGGCCGGGCCGGCGTCGAAGCCGCCGGTCAGGCCGGCGGGGCGGCCGGCGCGGCCGCCGGCCGGGCGGTCGGACCGGGCGGGCTCGGGTCACCGCGCTGAGCCGTCCGGCGGCAACCCCCAGCCGTGGGACGACCGATCGGGTGGCTACGGCCGGCCGGGCGGGTACGGCGAGCCGGACGCCGGCGGGTACGGCGGCCTGCCGGTCGCCCCGGATCAACTGGCCGCGGCCCGCCGGGCCATGCGTGGCGGCGGCCCCGGCGAACCACCGGGCCCGGGCGGCCCGGCCGGCCCCGGCGGCACCGGCGGCACCGGCCCCGGGGGCACGTCGCCGGGGCGGCGCAGGCGCTGGCGCCGGATCATCCTCCGCACGATGGCCGCCTTCGTGGTGCTGGCCCTCGGCCTGAGCATCGCGTTCTACCTGAGCGTGACGGTGCCGCTGCCGAATCAGGTGGCCACGTCACAGATCTCCACGATCACCTACGCGGACGGCCAGCCGATCGCGAAGATCGGCGCCCAGAACCGGACCGACGTGAAGCTCGACCGGGTGCCCGAGCACGTCCGCTGGGCGGTCATCGCGGCGGAGAACCGCACCTTCTATACCGACCCCGGCATCTCGGCCAAGGGGGTTCTGCGCGCCGGGTGGAACAACGTGCACGGCGGCGAACTGCAGGGCGGCTCCGGCATCACCCAGCAGTACGTGAAGAACGCGTTCCTGACCCAGGAGAAGACGCTCACCCGCAAGACCAAGGAACTGGCGATCGCGATCAAGGTCGACCGCCAGTACTCCAAGGACCAGATCCTCGAGTGGTACCTGAACACGATCTACTTCGGCCGCGGCGCGTACGGCATCCAGGCCGCCGCGCAGACCTACTTCGGCAAGGACGTCAGCAAGGTCTCGGTGGCCGAGGGCGCGGTGCTCGCGTCGAGCATCCGTTCGCCGGCGCTGTACGACCCGCAGAACCACCCGCAGGCGGCGCGGTCCCGCTGGCAGTTCGTGATCGACGGCATGGTCGGGATGGGCCACCTGGATCAGGCGGCCGCGTCCGCGCTGAAGTACCCGGCCGTGCGGCGGCGCAGCTCCGGTGGCCAGCCGCAGCTGAACGGCCCGATCGGGCTGGTCCTGCAGCAGGTCAAGGACGAGTTGGCACGCAACGGCTTCGACGAGGCCGCGCTGAACGCCCGGGGTCTGAAGGTGATCACCACGATCGACCGGGGCGCGCAGGCGGCGGCCGGCACGGCGGTCCGCGAGGTGTTCGCCGGCCAGCCGAAGGCGCTGCGCCAGGCGCTGGTCGCGGTCGATCCGAACTCCGGCAAAGTGCTGGCCTACTACGGCGGCCCGAGCGGCAACGGGTTCGACTTCGCGCAGGCGTGGCGGCCGCCGGGGTCGTCGTTCAAGCCGCTGACGTTGGCGACCGCGCTGCAGCAGACCGTGCACCCGACCGGCGACGCGCCGACCAGCCCGGTCAGCGTGTACAAGACGTACAACGGCAGCTCGCCGCGCATATTCAACGGCGTGGAGGTCCACAACTCCGACGGCGACTCGTGCTCGAACTGCACGGTGCTGGAGGCGATGAAGCGCTCGATCAACACGGTCTTCTACGACATGGCGATCCAGGTCGGCCCGGACAACGTGGCCGCGCTGGCGCACAAGATGGGCGTGCCGGTCAAGCAGACCAACAACGGCAAGCTGACCTTGCAGAAGGACGGCAAGACCGACGGCAGCATCGGCATCGGCCGGTACGAGGTGCGGCCGATCGACCAGGCCGTCTCGTTCGGTGTGTTCGCCGCCGGCGGGCAGCTGCACGAGCCGTACTTCGTGCAGAAGGTGCTGGACGGTGCCGGGCACGTGCTGTACCAGCACAAGGACAGCCGCAAGCAGGTGCTGGACCCGAAGGTGGCCAACGACGTGACCTACGCGATGAAGCCGGTCGCCGACTGGTCGCACGACGCGCTCGCCGGTGGCCGGGAGTCGGCCAGCAAGACCGGCACCCAGCAGTTCGGTGAGACCCCGGAGAACTCCGACGCCTGGATGGTCGGCTACACGCCGGCGATCAGCGCAGCGGTCTGGGTCGGCCAGGACAACCCGGGCCCGATCAGGAACAACCTGAACCGGCGGATCTACGGCGCCGGGCTGCCCGGGCAGACCTGGCAGAAGTTCATGGACGCATGGCTGGCCGGCAAGCCCGACCAGGCCCTGGCCAACTCGGTGCAGGTGAGCCCGCAGCTGCGGCAGACCACGCGGACGACCGCGGCGCCGCCGCCGAGAACAACGCCGCCGCCGGTGCGGACCACGCCGCGGCCGACCCGGGCCAGCACCAAGCCGGCGCCGACCCCCACGCCGACGCCCACCGCCACCCGGACCCCGACGCCCACCCCCACACCGACGCCGACCCCCACTCCGACCGTGCTACCGCCGCCCGCCCAGCTGCCCACCCCGACCCGCCCCGGTTCGCACGACAGGTGACAGGCTTCCCGCATGAGTGCCGAGGTGGACGTCGAGGAGTTGCCGTCCCGGGTCGACCCGGTGGTCCGGGCGGCCAGCACGGCGATCGGTGGCCCGTGGGGCCGGCACGGCGTGGTCGGCCAGCGCCGGTTCTGGACGCCGCTGCGGGTGCTGCTGGTGCTGACGCTGTTCACGCTCGGGCTCGGCTGGCTGCAGAAGTCGCCGTGTGAGGACGGCGCCTGGGCGCACGGCATGCAGTACACGCATCTCTGCTACTCCGACGTGGTGCCGCTGTTCTACGCCGAGCAGCTGAACGAGGGCGCGGTGCCGTACGTCGACCACGCGGTCGAGTACCCGGTGCTGACCGGGGCCTTCATGGGGCTGGCGGCGTGGCTCGGCCGGCACTACGAGGCGGCCACCGGAAACGGCACCGACGACGGTGGGCTGCTGCCGTCGATGCAGCCGGTCCAGGCGTACTACATGATCACCGCGATACTGCTGGCGATCTGCATGCTGGTGGTGACCTGGAGCACCGCCGCGCTGTCCCGGCGGCGGATCTGGGATGCCGCGATGGTCGCGCTGTCGCCGCTGCTGATCCTGCACGCGTTCACCAACTGGGACCTGTTGGCGGTCGCGCTGTCCGCTGTCGGGCTGGTCGCCTGGCAACGCCGGAAACCGACCCTGGCCGGGGTGTTCATCGGCCTGGGCACCGCGGCGAAGCTCTACCCGGTGCTGTTCCTGGTGCCGCTGCTGGCGCTGTGCATCCGGACCCGGAAGCTGACAGCGTTCGGCTGGACGGCGTTCGGCGCGCTTGCGGCCTGGTCCGCGGTGAACCTGCCGGTCGCGCTGAAGTACAACGAGTCCTGGCGGCGGTTCTTCGACCTGAACCGGTCGCGGCCGGCCGACTTCGACACGCTCTGGTACGCGGCCCGGTACGTCATCGACCGGCACGCGGGCCGGCCGACCGGAGTGCCATCGGTGAACGGGCTGGCCGTGGTCGCCGTGCTGATCGGGCTCGCGGCGGTGTTCTGGCTGGCGCTGCGGGCGCCGCGCCGGCCGCGGCTGCCGCAACTGCTGTTCCTGACCGTCGCGGCGTTCCTGTTGACGAACAAGGTCTGGTCACCGCAGTACTCGCTGTGGCTGGTGCCGCTCGCGGTGCTGGCCCGTCCGTCCTGGCGGGCGTACCTGCTCTGGCAGGCCACCGAGTGCGTGCTCTGGGTGCCGCGGCTGCTCTGGTTCCTCGGCACCGGCGAGAAGGGCGTCGACTTCCAGTGGTTCCTGCTCGCCGTGCTGCTGCGGGACGCCGCCGTGCTCGCCTACTGCGGGCTGGTGGTCTGGGACATCCTTCAGCCGGAGCGGGACGTGGTCCGGTCCTCCGGCGTGGATGACCCGGCCGGTGGCGTGCTGGACGACGCACCGGACGTCGCGTACTCGTGGTCCGACGTCCCGGCCTCCCCGTCCGGCTCGTTCGACCAGTCGGCCGAGCCGGACGAGGCGGCGGGCGAGCCTGACCTGATCGCCGGCCGGGAATAGAGGAACAGCACGTAGAGCAGGCCGAGCAGGATCGCCTTGCCCCACACCCCGACGATGGCCGCCTGCTTGGCGATGCCCTGGTCGCCGCCCTGGGTGATGTCGTAGTACCAGCGGAACAGCCCGATGTAGAGGGTCGCGTCGGCGGCCAGGTAGGCGACCCACCAACCCCAGCGCACCCGCAGCAGCACGAAGAACGGCAGCACCCAGAGCGTGTACTGCGGCGAGTGCACCTTGTTGAACAGCAGGAACGCGCACAGCATCGAGGCGGACACCGCGATCCACGGGTAGCCGTCCGGCTCGCGGGACCGCCACCAGCCGATCAGCAGGGCCACCAGCCAGGACAGCCCGATCAGCACCGGGGTGATGTGGTTGAGCTGCGTGGTGGTCAGGTGTGGCAGGCCCCAGTACCAGATCGAGTTCGTGGTGAGGTCGGCCTCCCGGTTCGCCTGGAACTCGTACGTGGCCCACCAGCCGGTGGGGTTCTTCAGCAGGATCGGCAGGTTGACCGCGAGCCAGACACCGCCCGCGCCGGCCGTCACCCTGGCCGCGCCCCGGTAGTCCCGGGCCGCGAGCCGTTCGAGCAGCAGCGGCAGCGCGAAGAAGCCCGGGTAGATCTTGATGGCGGCGCCGAGCCCGAGCAGGCCGCCGGCCAGGCCGGGGCGCCGCGCGGTCCAGGCCAGGACGGCGCCGGCGACGCAGGCGGTGGCCAGGAAGTCCCAGTTGTACAGGCCGTAGAGGACGATCGCCGGGGCGGCCGCGAAGATCAACGCCCGCCAGCCGGCCAACCTGGCCAGCAACCCCGCGGTGAGCAGGCCGAACGGCAGCAGCAGCAGCATCGAGATGCGCAGATACTCGGCGTCGGTGCTGGCGGCCAGCCCGGCCAGCCACATGAACACGCCGGTGACCACCGGGTACTCGATCGCGCCGCCGACCAGCTGGCCGCCGCGCTCGCCGGGTAGGTAGCGACCGGTGAGGTACGGGAAGGTGTGCTCGCGGATACCCCGACCGGTCCAGAGCTGCTGGATGTCGCTGTAGCAGAGCTTCTGGTAGCGCTCCGAGAAGTTCGCCGAGTTGCCGAACTCGTTGAAGCTCGGGCCCAGGCAGGGCCGCTTCATCAGGTAGCTGCCGAACACGGTCAGCGCGGCGATCCCGATCGTCACCCAGATGACCACCTCGGGCCGGACGTAGCCGAACCGCTCCCGCAGCCAGTTCCCGATCGCCACCGCGGGGCCCACCGGCTCCGCGTCGGGGTCGGAACTGCCGGTGCCGGCGGCGGTGGCGGTGGCGGTTGGGCGGGGGGCCGTTGGGCGGGGGGCCGGCTGTGCCTGCCGGCCGTGCGTGAACAGCTCGACCTCGTCGTCGTCGCCGCTGGTGTCGCTGTTGCCGCTGGCGTGGTCGTTCCCGCTGGTGTCGTCGTTCTCGCTGGATCTGTCGGGGCCGGCTGGCCCGGTGGCGGGCGCCGGCCCTGGGGCCGGCCCGGCGGCGGGGGCCGGCGGGCCGGGGTGGTTGGCTGGGGTGTCGTCGCCGGTGTGGTCGGTCATCCGCGGCGGCCAGCCGTCACGCCGGCAGGCGGGAGCGCAGCAGGGCGATGTCGGCGCCCTGGCCCTCGGCCCCGTCCGGGGTCTCTACGATGATCGGCGCGCCGGCCGCGGCGCAGACCGCGACGATCGCGTCCACCTCGATCTGCCCGGTGGTGAAGTTGGCGTGTCGGTCGGCGCCTGAGCCGAACGGGTCGCGGGAGTCGTTCGCGTGCACCAGGTCGACCCGCCCGGTGATCGCCTTGACCCGATCGACCAGGCCGAACAGCTCCTCGCCGCCGGCATGCGCGTGGCAGGTGTCCAGGCAGAAGCCGACGTTGAAGTCGCCGACCTGGTCCCAGAGCCGGGCCAGCCGGTCCAACCGGCGGCCCATCGCGTTCTCCCCGCCGGCCGTGTTCTCGATCAGGATCGGCAGCGGGTGCTCGGTGCGCTCCAGTGCCTTCCGCCAGTTGGCGAAGCCCTGCTCGGGGTCGTCCCCGGTGTTCACGTGCCCGGCGTGCACGATCAGGCCGCGGGCGCCGATCGCGGCCGCGGCTGCCGCGTGCTCGGCCATGATCTTCCGGCTCGGGATGCGGATCTTGTTGGTGGTGGTGGCCACGTTCACCAGGTACGGCGCGTGGATGTAGATGCCGACCTCGGCGGCACGCAGCGCGTCCACGTCCGTCCGCGGCTTCGGCGCCTTCCACCCCTGCGGGTCGCTGAGGAAGAACTGGACCAGATCAGCCTGCCGGGCCGCCGCCTCCGCCAGCGGGTCGGCCGGATCGACATGCGCGCCAATCAGCATGCGCCCAGCCTAGGGCCTCCATCTTCGATCTTCACGGATGCCGCCCGCCGGCGCCCGCGGGCCCGAACGCCCCGCCGGCGACGGGTTGTCGGGTGACCGGGTGGCCGCGGGTTGGGCGGCGGGCGGCGGCCGGCCGGCGGGATTGGCCGGCGACTTCGCGTACACCCAGCGTCATAGCGGCCGGCAGGCCGCGTCACCAGTAGGCCACCGTCCTGGCGCCAGCCTGACCGGACCCCGACCCGGTCGACGCGGGTGACCAGGGCGGTGGCCTGCCGGCCCGGCGGGCGGTGCGGTGTACCCTGGCCCGGTTCGCCAGTGCCGTTCGCGGCCGGTGAGCGGTTTCCCTCCTGCCACGGATGGTCCGTGGCCGCTGAGTCCACAGGAGGTTCGTGACCTGTGCGTCACTACGAACTCATGGTGATCCTCGATCCTGATCTTGAGGAACGCACCATCTCGCCATCCCTCGACCAGTTCCTCACGGTGGTCCGCAGCTCCGGCGGCAGCGTGGAGAAGGTCGACATCTGGGGTCGGCGCCGTCTCTCGTACGAGATCAACAAGCGCGTCGAGGGCATTTACGCCGTCGTCGACGTGCAGGCCGAGCCGGCCACGGTGCGGGAACTGGACCGTCAGCTCAACCTCAACGAATCGGTGCTGCGGACCAAGGTCATCCGGCCGGATATCCGCTAGCCACCGCCGGACCAGCGGAGATCGATACTCATGGCAGGCGACACGATCATTACGGTGGTCGGCAACCTCACCGCCGACCCTGAGCTGCGGTTCACCCCGAGCGGTGCGGCCGTGGCCAACTTCACCGTGGCGTCCACCCCGCGCACCTTCGACCGCCAGTCGAACGAGTGGAAGGACGGCGAAGCGCTGTTCCTTCGCTGCAACATCTGGCGGCAGGCGGCCGAGCATGTCGCGGAGTCACTCACCCGGGGCACCCGGGTGATCGTCAGCGGCCGGTTGAAGCAACGTTCATTCGAGACGAGAGAAGGCGAGAAGCGCACCGTGATCGAACTGGAGGTGGACGAGATCGGCCCCTCACTGCGGTACGCAACGGCCAAGGTGAACAAGAGCGCTCGTGGCAGCGGGAGCGGCGGCGGGTTCGGTGGAGCGCCCTCGGGCGGTGCCGGCCCAGCCGACGACCCGTGGGCGTCCGCGCCGGCTGCTGCTGCCGGCGGCGGTTACTCCGACGAGCCCCCGTTCTAAGCGGCCAGCGCCATTACAGACAGACGGAGTAGATCAGGAATGGCCAAGCCTCCCGCGCGCAAGCCGAAGAAGAAGGTCTGCGCATTCTGCAAGGACAAGACCGCGTACATCGATTACAAGGACACCGGGCTGCTGCGGAAGTTCATCTCCGACCGCGGCAAGATCCGGGCGCGCCGGGTCACCGGTAACTGCAGCCAGCACCAGCGGGACGTCGCGACCGCGGTGAAGAACAGCCGCGAGATGGCGCTGCTGCCCTACACCAGCACGGCGCGCTGAGGGAGGTCGGGTTCTCCGTGAAGCTCATCCTCACCCAGGAGGTCGACGGTCTCGGCTCGCCCGGTGACGTGGTCGAGGTCAAGGACGGCTACGGCCGCAACTACCTCGTGCCGCGCGGCCTGGCGATCGCGTGGACCAAGGGCGGCGAGAAGCAGGTCGCCACGATCAAGCGCGCTCGGGACTCGCGGCAGATCCGCGACCTCGGGCACGCCAAGGAGATCCGTGGCCAGCTGCAGGCGCTGAACGTCCGGTTGACCGCCCGTGCCGGCGATGGCGGCCGGCTGTTCGGTTCGGTCACCGCCGCGGACATCGCCGACGCGGTCAAGGCCGCGGGCGGCCCGCAGCTCGATCGCCGGCGCATCCAGATGCCCGGCCACATCAAGTCACTCGGGAGCCACAACGTCACCGTGGCCCTGCACCCCGACGTGACGGCGACGATCCCCGTCGAGGTCGTTACCTCGAAGTAGTACGGCGGAAAGGCCCGGTTGCGGCGGCTGTCGCAACCGGGCCCTCTGCTGTAGCGGCCACGCGCTCGCCGGGCGGATCTCTCGGTCGCCGACTGCCGCTCGCTCCGGCTGGCGGGAGGCCATCACTGGCGGGCCGCCTGCCGGCCCTCCCGTCTGCGGCGCGCCGGCGGGGCGGCGCGGTCAGGTGGCCATGTCCACGAAGCGGCTGTAGTGGCCCTGGAAGGCGACCGTCACCACCCCGGTCGGCCCGTTCCGGTGCTTGGCCAGGATCAGATCCGCCTCGCCCGCCCGTGGCGACTCGCGCTCGTACGCGTCCTCGCGATGCAGCAGCAGCACCATGTCCGCGTCCTGCTCGATGCTGCCGGATTCGCGGAGGTCGGAGAGCATCGGTTTCTTGTCCTGCCGCTGCTCGGGGCCGCGATTCAGCTGGCTTATCCCGACGACCGGCACCTCCAGCTCCTTGGCCAACAGCTTCAGCGACCGGGAGAACTCCGACACCTCCTGCTGGCGGCTCTCTACCCGCTTGCCGCTGGTCATCAGCTGCAGGTAGTCGATGACCACGAGACGCAGGTCGTTCCGCTGGCGCAGCCGCCGCGCCTTGGCCCGGATCTCCATCATCGTCAGGTTCGGCGAGTCGTCGATGTAGAGCGGCGCGTCGGCGACCTCTCCCATCCGGCGGGCCAGGCGTGCCCAGTCGTCGTCGCCCATGTGCCCGGACCGCATGTGATGCAGCGCGACCTTCGCCTCCGCCGACAGCAACCGCATCGTGATCTCGGACCGGCTCATCTCCAGCGAGAAGATGACCGACGTCAACCCGTTCTTGATCGAACATGATCGGGCGAAATCCAGGCCGAGCGTCGACTTGCCGATCGCGGGCCGGGCGGCGACGACGATCATCTGGCCGGCGTGCAGGCCGTTGGTGATCTGGTCGAGCTCGGCGAAGCCGGTGGGAACGCCGATGCTGGCGCCGCCGCGGGACGAGATCGCGTCGATCTCGTCCATCGTCCCCTGCAGGAGCTGTTCGAGGCGGACGTAGTCTTCGCTCATCCGGCGCTCGGTGACGTCGTAGATCTCGGCCTGGGCACGGTCGACCACCTCGTCGACGTTGCCGCCCTGGCCGGCCGCGGCGCCGTAGCCGAGCTGCACGATGCGGGTGCCGGCCTCGACCAGCCGGCGCAGCACCGCCCGCTCACCGACGATCTCGGCGTAGTAACCGGCATTGGCGGCCGTCGGCACGGAGCTGATCAGCGTGTGCAGGTAGGGTGCACCGCCGACCCGCATCAGCTGGCCGGAGCGCGTCAGCTCGGCGCTGACCGTCACCGGGTCGGCCGGCTCGCCGCGGCCGTAGAGATCGAGGATCGTGTCGTAGATGACCTGGTGCGCCGGCCGGTAGAAGTCGCCGGAGCGCAGCACCTCTACCACGTCGGCGATCGCGTCCTTCGACAGCAGCATGCCGCCGAGCACCGATTGCTCCGCCTGGATGTCCTGCGGCGGCTGCCGCTCGAACTCCGGCGCTGGCCCGACCCCCCGGTCGTCGGCGACAGCCACGCCGATCGCACCCCCTCCGTCAGTCCCGCTTGATCTCGTGGCATTATCGAACATATGTTCGACCGGAGGCAAGACGACGGATGGTCCGCTCGCTCGCGTGCGCCAAGGCTAGGGAGCGGCTGGCGGTGAGTCGATTCGGGTTGTGGAGCGGGTTGGGGATGGGGTTGTGGACAGCGGCGGCTGGCTTGTGCGGGCGTTGTGGAAAAGGTGTGGATCTCTGCCGTCTATGGCCGGCCACACCCAGGTTGACCAGCGGATCTTCCACCGACGGCCTGTGGACGAAAGAAAGACGGTGCCGGGACGGGGTGAGGGGCCCGAGGCTGGTGCCTCGGGCCCCTCACCGGCCGGGTCACGACCCGGCCTGCTCGTCCGTGTCGGTCGGCGGTTGGGCCGGCCGCTCCGTCGTCGTGGCCTCGTCGGCCTCGTCGGCGTCACCGGCCAGGATGCCGTAGAGGCGGCGCCGCATGTCGGTGAGCATCTGGGTCGCCCGTCGCACGTCGGTCGTGTCGCCGACCTGAGCCACCTGCCAGGCGGCGCCGGTGACGGCCCGCACCGCGTTCATCAGCTCCCAGGTCTGCTCGTCGGGCTGGCTGCCGACGGCCTCCCAGGGCGCCGAGAGCTCATCCTGGTGTGTCTCGACGTAGACCCGGCCGACGTCGGTCAGGTGCACCACGCGGCGGCCATCGGTCTCCTCGATCCGGACCAGCGCCTCGTCCTGAAGCTGCTGGAGGATCGGGTAGACCGAGCCCGGGCTGGGCCGCCACGCGCCGTTACTGCGCTCGGCCAGCTCGTTGATGATCTGGTAGCCGTGCATCGGCTGCTCGGCGAGCAGTGCCAGCACGGAGGCCCGCACGTCGCCGCGCGCCGCCCTCCGGCCGCCGCGGAACGGTGGCCGGAACCCGGGGCCGAAGCCGCCGCGTGGTTCCCAGCCGAAGCCGTCAGGGCCGGGCCGCCCTGGCCCGCCGTGTCGGTGCCCACGGCCGCGCCGCCTGTCGTGGCCGCCCTCTTCCGCGTGTGCTGGGTCGCCGTGGTGCGGCCCCCGCCTGCGGCCCCGGCCTGCATGTTCGTGGATAGTCATCGCACTCCTCCTATGAGTGTATCGGTGTGCACTCACGATATATCGCCAACCTGTCGATGGCAACCTTCGTCGCGAAGTGGGTCTCCGTGGCGCGCTCTGGCGCGGTCAGCCGGCGTAGTGGCGGGCGATCGCTGCCGCCCGATCCAGGTAGCTGCCGCCGAACAGCACGGCGTGCACCAGCAGGGGGTGCAACTGGTGCAGGCCGACCCGGTCGCGCCAGCCGGCGGGCAGCGGGGTGGCCTCGTTGTATGCGGCCAGCAGCCGGTCGAGCCCTGGAGCGCCGAACAACGCCAGCATGGCCAGGTCGGTCTCGCGGTGCCCGCCGTGCGCGGCCGGGTCGATCAGCCAGGCCTGCCCCGTGTCGTCCCACAGCACGTTGCCGCTCCACAGGTCGCCGTGGGTCCGGGCGGGCGGTTCCGGCGGGCCGACCAGAGTGGGCAGCCGCTCGGCCAGCCGATCGAAGGTGGCCGACGCCGCGGTGTCGAGGTCCCCCGCGTCGCGCAGCATCCGGAGGTAGGGCCGCAACCGGCGGGTGAGGTAGAAGTCCGGCCAGCTCGGCCGAGCCCGGTTGTCCAACTCGGCCGCGCCGATCCAGCCGGGCCAGTCCGCGCCGAAGCCGGGTGCGCCGGCACTGTGCAGCACGGTCAACGCGCGGCCGAGCCGCTCCACGCCGGCGTCGCTGGGAGCGCCGGCGGTGATCCAGGGCAAGATCAGCGTCTCATGGTCCCAGCCGAGTACGGCCGGCACCGGTGGGCCCTGAGGCGCCGTGGCCAGCCAGCGGAGGCCGGCGACCTCGGCGGCGAAGAACCCGTCCGCCGCGCCCGGTTGCGACTTCACGAAGACCTGGCGGCCGTCGGCGAGCGTGATCCGCCAGGTCCGGCCGGTGATCGCCGTGCCGTTCGGCTCGGCCGCCCGGGCCGGGCAGCCGAGCAGCGCGCCGACCCGCTCGGTGACGTTCATGGGCCGATGTTCTCAGCGGTCACCGCCACAGTGGACGGTCCCGATCGGGCGATCCGTCGTCGGGCGTCGGAGCCGGCGGTCGGCCGCGGCGCTAGGTGGGTCGGTCCGCCCGGATCTGGGCGAGCAGGCCGCGGCAGCTCGCCTCGACCAGGTCGAGCACGTGATCGAACTCGGCGGCCCGCGCGTAGTAGGGGTCCGGTACGTCCAGGTCGGCCGGGTCGGCGGCGGGGTCGAACGACCGCAGCAGCCGCACCTTGGCGGCATCCTCGGGGGTCTGGGCCAGCTGGCGCAGCTCCCGCAGGTGGCCGGAGTCGAGCGCGACCACCAGGTCGCG
>JBBWZH010000556.1:0-3008 GCA_039648995.1 Mycobacteriales bacterium | reverse complement strand
ACGCGGTCTGCCCCCAGCGCAGGAACTGGTACCGCTCCTGGTTGCGGCCGTACTCGAACTCGATGTTGCGCTCCAGCGCGTCCGGCCGGCCGAACACGTCCGCGATCACCGAGTGGTCGATCACCAGTTGGGCCGGCGCCAGCGGGTTGATCTTCGCCGGGTCACCGCCCAGATCGCGCATGGCCTCGCGCATGGTGGCCAGGTCGACCACCGCCGGCACGCCGGTGAAGTCCTGCATGACCACCCGGGCCGGGGTGAACTGGATCTCCCGGCTGGGCTCCGCGGTCGGCTCCCAGCCGGCCAGCGCGCGGACGTCGTCGGCGGTGATGTTCACCCCGTCCTCGGCCCGGACCAGGTTCTCCAGCAGCACCTTGAGACTGAACGGCAACCGGCCCGCGCCCTCGACGGCGGACAACCGGAAGATCTCGTACGATGCGTCGCCGACCGTGAGCGAACCGCGGGCCCCGAAGCTGTCTGCGCTGACCATGCCTTCATCCTCGCACCGCCGCGGCGCCGCGTGTCCAGGTGGTCGGGGCCGCCCGAGGTCGTCCGGCGGCTGCTGGTAGGCGACGTCGTCGACGGCCGCGTCCGGTTCACCGGAACCCGTCGACGCGGCCGATTCGGCTCAGGGCCGGTCACCCGCCCCGACCCGGGCGAACCGCCCGAACCGGTCGAGCCGTAACCGGGTGGCGGTTGCCGGCCCGACTCCCTACCTTCGGGTACGTGACGGGGCTGCTGGACGACGTGCCGGCGGTGGCCGGCTGGCTGCGCGCCGCCACCGCGGTGGCCGTGCTGACCGGCGCGGGGGTCTCCACCGACAGCGGCATCCCGGATTTCCGCGGCCCGCGGGGCGTGTGGACGCGCAACCCGGGCGCGCAGCGGATGTCGGACATCTCCTCCTACCTGGCCGACCCGCAGCTGCGCCGGCAGGCCTGGCGGAGCCGGCAGGACAGCCCGGCCTGGGCGGCGCAGCCGAACGCCGGGCACCGGGCGCTGGTGGCGCTGGAACGGTCCGGCCGGCTGCGTGCGCTGATCACCCAGAACATCGACGAGCTGCACCAGCGGGCCGGCTCCGACCCGGCGCTGGTGCTGGAACTGCACGGCACCATGTTCACCGCGGTCTGCCTGGGCTGCGACGACCGCGGCCCGATGGCGGACGTGCTGGCCCGGGTGGCCGCCGGCGAGGAGGATCCGCCGTGCCTGCGCTGCGGCGGCCTGCTGAAGTCGGCGACGATCTCGTTCGGTCAGTCGCTCGACCCGGCCCTGCTGACCGCGGCGGGCGAGGCGGCCGCGAGCAGCGACCTGTTCCTCGCCGTCGGCAGCTCGCTCACAGTGCACCCGGCCGCCGGGCTGGTCGACGTGGCCGCCGCGGCCGGAGCCCGGGTGGTGATCGTGAACGCCGAGCCGACGCGGTACGACCGGCGGGCCGCCGCGGTGCTGCGCGGGCCGATCGGCGAGGTGCTGCCGGCGCTGGTCAGCGGCCTGCCCGCGCTGACCCAATAGGACTCCCGGGCACCCCGGCACCGTTCTGGCCGGTAGTGCCGACACCGCTCATGGTTACTGCTGGCGCTCGTGTGACTACTGATGGCAATGTAGCCGGCTGAGTTGCCAGGGGAGGCGTCGTTGCGCACAGCGGGGGTCGGGGTCCGCGCCATGGTGGCCGGTGTCCTCTGTGGACTTGTCGTCGGCGTCGTGCCCGGCGTGCCCGGGGTGCCGGGGCTGGCGCCCGGCGTCGCGCAGGCGAGGCCGCGCAACCCGAGCGACGGCGAGATCACCGCGGCGCAGCGGGACCGGTCCCGCAAGGCCGCCGAGGTCGGCCGGCTGACCGGGCTGGTGGCCAGGGCGGACGGCGACATGCGGCGGGCCACCGACGCGGCCGAGCTCGCCGTCGAGCGGTACAACAAGGCGGTCGTCGACCTCGGCGCGGCGACCGGGCGGGCCCGGGCGGCCCGGGCGGCGGCCGACGCCGCCGAGCGGCAGGTGCTGGCGGCCCGGGCGGCGGTGTCGGCGTTCGCCCGCGGCAGCTACATCCAGGGCAGCACGCTCGGCTCGGCGGCGGCGCTGCTGGACGCGACCGGCCCGACCGACCTGCTGGCCCGGGCCGCGTTGCTGCACTACGTCGGCGGCCGCAAGCTGGACGCGGTCGGCCAGCTGGACCGGGCCAAGGTGCGGCAGGCCAACGCCGACTCGGTGGCCCGGCAGGCGCTCGCCACGCAGCGGGCCGCCACCGGGCGCGCGGCCCGGGCCAAGGCCGCGGCGGCCCGCGAGGTCGCCGCCGCGCACGCCCGGCTGGCCACGCTGCAGGCCCGGCGGACGGCGTTGAACCGGGAGCTGACCGCGGCCCGGGTCCGGCTGACCGGGTTGCTGGCGGAGCGGAAGCGCTACCGGGCCTGGCAGCGGGCCCGGGCGATCGCGGCGGCGCGGGAGCGGGAGCGGCTGCGCCGGCTGCGGGCGGCGGCCGCGCGCCGGCACGGCACGTCGAGCTGGACCGGTCGCGAGGGTGGCTGGACCGCCGCGAAGGGCCAGTGGGTGGCCGATGCCGCGCTGCGCTGGCTGGGCACTCCGTACGCCTGGGGCGGCGGCGACTACGCCGGCCCGACGCGGGGCGTGGACGGCCCGGGGGCCGGCTGGAACGACGGCTCGGTGGTCGGCTTCGACTGCTCCGGGCTGGCGCTGTGGGCCTGGGCGCAGGTCGGCGTCCACCTGTCGCACTACAGCGGGTACCAGTACGGGGCCGGGCGGCACATCCCACCGGGCGAGCTGCGTCCGGGCGATCTGCTGTTCTGGGCGTACAACCCGGCCGACCCGGGCACGATCCACCACGTCGCGATCTATCTGGGCGGCGGGCGGATCGTGCAGGCCCCGCAGAGCGGCGACGTCGTGCGGATCTCATCCATGTGGTTCGACGGCTACCTCGGCGCGGCGCGGCCCGGAACCTGATCTTGCCCGGCCGCGACTGCGGCGGCGTCCCGGACGTTTCGGCCGCATCCACGGCGGTTCCGAGGTGG
>JBBWZH010000553.1:0-3342 GCA_039648995.1 Mycobacteriales bacterium | reverse complement strand
GATCGCCTCCGGCTGCCTGCCCGACCGACAGGGCGCACCTCGCACCGACCGGAAAGGGTCCCGTGCCCATGCCTGACCGCACCGATCGCCGTACGCCGCTCGCCGGCCGGCTCAGCGGGTTGCTCTGTTTTCCGGTCACCCCCGTCAACCCCACCGGCGGGCTGGCCGCCGACGCCTACCGACGGCACCTGCGGTCCAGTGTGGACGGTGGCTGCGCCGCCGTGTTCGCCTGCTGCGGCACCGGCGAGTTCGCCACTCTGGATCTGGCCGAGTACGCCACCGCGATCCGGATCGCGGCTGAGGAGGTGGCCGGCCAGGTGCCGGTGGTCGCCGCGATCGGCTACGGCACCGGGCTCGCCGGGCACTACGCCCGGCTCGCCGAGGACGCGGGCGCCGACGGGCTGCTGGTGATGCCGCCATACCTGATCACCGCCGACCAGGACGGGCTGCGCCGGCACTACCTCGCGCTCGCCGACGCCAGCGGCCTGGACCTGATCCTGTACCAGCGCGACAACGCGGTGTTCGCCCCCGATACGGTGGCCACGCTGGCCCAGCACCCGCGCATCATCGGGCTCAAGGACGGCTACGGCGACCTCGACCTGCTGCAGCGCACGATGAGCGCGGTGCGCACCACCCCCGACACCGGCGGGTTCCTCTACTTCAACGGGATGCCGACCGCGGAGATGTCCGCGCTGGCGTTCCGCGGCGTCGGCGTCTCGCTCTATTCCAGCGCGGTCTACTGCTTCGCCCCCGACCTCGCGCTCGCCTTCCACCGCGCGCTCGACAGCGGCGACGAGGCGCTGGTGCAGCGACTGCTGGACAGCTTCTACCGGCCGTTCGTCGAGCTCCGGCTGCGCGGCGCGAACTACGCGATCTCGCTGGTGAAGGCCGGGGTGCGGCTCGCCGGGCTGGACGTCGGCCCGGTGCGGCCACCGCTGACCGAGCCGGACCCCGAGCACGTCAAGGAACTCGCCCGCCTCGTCGAGCAGGGCCGGGCCGTGCTCGCCGGCGGCTGAGGCGTGCTCGACCCCGCCCCGGTCCGGACCGGGGTCAACCTCTACCCCTGGGACGTGGTCGGCGACCCGATGGCGGGGGAGTGGGTCGCCGGCCTCGGGGTGGACGAGGTCACGCTCGCGGCGGCCTACCACGCCACCCGCGCGGTGACGCCGCGGCACCCCGGCCGGCGCGTCGTGACCGCCGAGCGGACCGCCCTCTACTTCCCGGCCGACTCGCCCGGTTGGGCCCGGCCGGAGCTGTGGCCGCCCGCGCAGACCGCCTGCTCCGGCGCCGACCCGTTCGGCGCCGCGACCGCCGACCTGGTGGCCGCCGGGCTCACCGTGAACGCCTGGGCCGTGCTCTTGCATGTGGACGGTCGGGTCGGTCTCGGCCCGGGGCCGGTGGTGGTGAACGCCTACGGCGACAGCTACCCGTGGGCGCTGTGCGCGGCCCGGCCGGAGGCGCGGGCCTACGCCGCCGAGCTCGCCGCGGCCACCGCGGCCCGGCCCGGCATCAGCGGGTTGGAGCTGGAGGCCTGTGGCTGGTACGGCTTCGGCCACCTGCACAGCCACGACAAGACCGGCGGGCTGCCGGCCGGCGGCGCCGCCGACTTCCTGCTCTCGCTCTGCTTCTGCCCGGCCTGCGGGCGCTACTACACCGGCGCCGGGCTCGAGCCTGCTCGGCTGGCCGACCAGGTCCGCGCCGCGCTGGATACCGCCACCTTCGACCCCGACCGTCCAGAGTGGACGGTTGTGGGCGAGTTGCTCGGTGCCGGCACCGCGGCCGCCGTGCTGGCCGCCCGGCGGCGGTCCGGCGACGAGCTGCGCGCCGAGGTGCTGAGCGCGGTACGTGCCGCGGCCGGGCCGGGCCTGCCGGTGCTGCTGCACGCCGACCCGCTGCCGCACCGCACCGGCGCCTACACCGGGCTCGACCCGGCCACCGCGCTGGCGGCCGCCGACGGGCTGGTCGTCAACGGGGCGGGCGACGCCACGCCGACCGTCCGGGCCGCCGCGGCCGGCGCCCGGCCCGGCAGCCGCATCGTGGCCAGCCTGGTCGCCGTCCGCGGCCTCGGCGGCCGGCCGGAGCGGCTGCGCGCGCAGGCCGCCGCCGCCGTCGCCGCCGGCGCCAACGAGCTGCGCTTCTACCACGCCGGCCTGGCCAGCGGGGCCGACCTCGCCGCCATCGCCGATACCGTCGCCGCCACCGGCCACCCCGCCGCCAAACGCTGACCCGCGCCGGGTAGGGGCGCGGAGGGGCGGTACGACGGGTGACGACGTGCCCCGGCGGCGGCGGGACACGTCGTCACCCGCGGTCCGGCCCGGCCACTGTGACGGGCCGGGCCCGCCTACCGGAGGTGGCCCGCGCCGGCGCCGAGGGCGACGGTGAGCGGGACCAACCAGGCGGGGTCGATGCGCGTGTGCAGGGTCGGCGTCCAGGTGGTGGCCGAGCCGATCGGCGTGGTCGGGTTGGCCGCGTTGAACGCGGCGAGCAGGTCGGTCGGGCGGCCGTTCACCAGGTTGTTGGCGGCGTGGATGTCGGTCCCGCCCCAGTTGAAGATGACCTTGTCGGCGGTGACCCCGGAGCCGAGCAGGAAGAAGTTGCTCTCGGCGAAGATCTGCGACTGCACGCCGACGCCCCAGCTGTAGAGGTAGCCGCGTCCGCCGGGGACCACGTAGAGGTTGTTGTAGACGTGCACCTGCCCGAACCGGACCCGCGGCGCGCGCTGCAGGATGTTGGCGTACAGGTTGTGGTGCATGGTGATGCGCAGCTTGCCGACGTCCGGGCCGACCGTGTTGCTCGACCCGAGCAGGTTCGTCTTGTCGTGGTCACGGAACTGGTTCCACTCGACGGTGACCAGGTCGGACGCCTTGGTGATGTCGAGCTCGCCGTCGTGCTGCTGGAACTCGTCGCCGAAGTAGGTCGGCTGCAGGCTGTCCGGGTGGCTGCCGTCGGTGAACGTGTTGTGGTCGACCCAGACATGGGTGGCCCCGGTCAGCGACACGTTGTCGTACAGCGAGTTCCACGCGCCGGTCGCGCCGTCGGTCGGGTCCCACTGCGGGAAGCAGTCGAAGGCGTGCTCGAACGTGACGTTACGGATGATCACGTTGTCGACCTTGTTGATCAGCAGGTCGGCGCCGAGCAGCCGGGCGCCGGGCAGGCCGATGATCGTGGTGTTCGCGCCGACCTTGATCCCCACCCGGGCGGTCTGCAGCGCGGCCGAGGCGGCGCGCGCGTCCTCCAGCGGGCCGGACGGCTCGGCCGTGCCCCAGACCGCCGGGTCGTACGTGGCCAGGTAGCCGGCCAGCGTGTACCCGTTGGTCTGGTAGTCGGCGCAGGCCAGCGGCT
>JBBWZH010000539.1:0-10667 GCA_039648995.1 Mycobacteriales bacterium | reverse complement strand
ACACACCTCCCGACTGACGCAGCGACTCCCCGCGTTGCGCCTCCGTGGAGCCGCCTCGCCACGCTACGTCGCCGTCCGGACACAGTAGCGCGGGCGTCGCGTGTCGGTCAGGTTGTCGGCAAACTCGTTACCTCTGACAGACCAGCTTTCACCTGAGTGAGGGACGGATTGGTCATCGACACGCCATTCGGCAGCACCACTGTAGGCACAGTCTGGTTACCGCCGTTGACCGACATGACAACTTCGGCCCCTGACTCGTCATCCTCGATGTTCACCTCCGTGTAGGCGATGCCTTCCCGCTCCAACGAGCGCTTGAGCCGATGGCAGTAGCCGCACCACGAGGTGGTGTACACGGTCAGCATGCAGGTCCTTCCATCGTTCGGTCCAACTAACGTTCCCCCGACAACACCTGTGGATGCGACCGGCTTCCCGCCGGCCGGACCTGACAGGATGTCCGACCGTGGACGACGACGGGGTGCTGGGCGGGCTCGACGCGGAACAGGAGCTTGCCGCCCGCGCGGTGCGCGGACCAGTCTGCATCCTGGCCGGTGCCGGCACCGGCAAGACCCGCACGATCACCCATCGGATCGCGTACTCCGTGCGGTGCGGTGCGATCCCGGGGTCCCAGTTACTGGCGGTGACGTTCACTGCCCGGGCCGCGGGCGAGATGCGCACCCGGCTGCGCGGCCTCGGCGTCGGCGGCGTGCAGGCCCGTACCTTCCACGCGGCCGCGCTGCGGCAGCTGCGGTACTTCGCGCCCCGGGTGCTCGGCGGGGCGATGCCGAACCTGGTGGACAACAAGATCCGGATGATCGCCCAGTCCGCCGCCCGGGCCGGCCTCCGTGAGGCCGACCGCACGCTGCTGCGCGACCTGGCCACCGAGCTGGAGTGGGCCAAGGTCACGCTGACCAGCGCCGCCGACTACCCGGCCCGGGCCGACGATGCCGGCCGGGACCTGCCCGCTCCGGCCGAGACGGTCGTCGCGCTGATGGCCGCGTACGAGGAGACCAAGTCGCGCGCGGGCATGCTCGATTTCGAGGACCTGCTGCTGGTCACCGCGGCGGCGATCGAGGAGCACCCGGACGTGGCCGAGGAGATCCGCGCCCGCTACCGGCACTTCGTGGTGGACGAGTACCAGGACGTGAGCCCGCTGCAGCAGCGGTTGCTGGACGCCTGGCTCGGCGGCCGGGACGACCTGTGCGTCGTCGGCGACCCGAACCAGACGATCTACTCGTTCACCGGCGCCACCCCGGCCTACCTGCTCGACTTCCCCCGGCGGCACCCGGGCAGCACGGTCGTCCGGCTGCACCGCGACTACCGGTCCACCCCTGAGGTGGTGGGGCTGGCCAACCAGGTGCTCGGCCGGCGGTCGGTGCTCCGGCTGGTGGGCCAGCGCAAGCCCGGCCCGGAGCCGGAGTTCGCCGAGTACGACGACGAGCCGGCCGAGGCGGCGGCCGTCGCCGCGCGGTGCCGGGCGCTGATCGACGGCGGCACCCCGGCCAGCGAGATCGCGGTGCTGTTCCGGGTCAACGCGCAGTCGCAGACGTACGAGCAGGCGCTGGCCGACGTCGGCGTTCCGTACGCGCTGCGTGGCGGCGAGCGGTTCTTCGAGCGGCCGGAGATCCGCGAGGCGGTGGTGCTGCTGCGCGGTGCCGCCCGCGGGCCGGCGGACGCGGCGGCCGGGCCGGATGGCGCCGACGCGCTGCCGGCGGCAGTACGGGCGGTGCTGTCGGCGCTGGGCTGGTCGGCGACCGCGGCCCCCGGCGGCGGCGCGGCCCGGGAGCGCTGGGAGTCGCTGGCCGCGCTGGTCGGGCTGGCCGAGGAACTGGTCGCCACGGTCCCGGGCGCCGGCCTGCCGGAGCTGGTGGCCGAGCTCGAGCAGCGCGCCGCGGCGCAGCACGCGCCGACCGTGCAGGGCGTCACGCTGGCCTCGCTGCACGCGGCCAAGGGCCTGGAGTGGGACGTGGTGTTCCTGGTCGGCCTGGTCGACGGCACCCTGCCGATCCAGCACGCCACGACCGACGCGCAGGTGGACGAGGAGCGGCGGCTGCTCTACGTCGGCGTGACCCGGGCCCGCGAGGTGCTGCGGCTGTCCTGGTCGCTGGCCCGGTCACCGGGCGGCCGGCGGTCGCGGCGGCGCAGCCGGTTCCTCTTCGGCATCGCGCCCGAGTCGGCGCCCGCGGCTCGCGCGGCGGCCGGCCGGCGGGACGGCAAGCGCGGCCGGGAGCTACCCGAGGGCGCCGACCCGGAGCTGTTCGCCCGGCTGCGCGGCTGGCGGACGTCGCGGGCCGAGGCGCAGCGGGTGCCGCCGTACGTGGTGCTGAACGACGCGACGCTCGCCGAGATCGCCGCCCGCCGGCCGGCCGACGTACCTGGCCTGGTCGCCATCGCCGGCATCGGGCAGCGCAAACTCGACCTCTACGGGGCGGATGTGCTGGCGATCGTGCGCGGCGAGGACCCGTTCTCGGTCGGCCTCGCGGACGCGCTGGACGGCGGCCCCGAACCGGGCTGAGGTGCCCGAAGGCGCACCTTACGCAGACAGCGAAAACTCCCGCCGGTAAATGCGTTGCGCCGGTCTCGTCCGGGGGCTTAGCCTCCGGAACGAGCCGAGACGCGCAGCGTGTCTCGACCCCACTCGGAGCAGGGAGGTGATCGACGCGATGAACAACTGGACCAAGAGCCAGCCGGCGGCGATCTTCCTTGCCTGCTCGCGTCCGATGGCGAGCGAGGAGATCGCCGGCCCGGCTGTGTATCGAACGGCGCCCGCCGGTGTCCTGATTCACGGGAGCACTCTGCCCGTTGCCGGTTTCCAGCGGGTTGACCAGGTCCAGGTTCAGGCGGCTCCGCTCGCGGTCATCGACCGCAAGCCGGCCACCGGCCGGGGCCGCGCGCCTCGAGGTAGACCAGTCTGACGAGAACCAGACCGGCTCACCTTGAGGCCGCGGAATCCCACCCGGGATCCGCGGCCTCACTGTTTTACAGCCCTCCACGTCCACAAGACCCGATCGAGTCACACAGGAGGTGACCCGGTGCATCCCCCCTCGCCGACGGCACTCGTCGAGGCCATGCCACCGTCTCCGCTCGCCGTGCTCTGCCTCGACGTCGCCGAGGCTGAGCAGGCCGGCCTCGACCTGCCCTGCCGCGTGCAGGACCCCGAGCTCTGGTTCGCCGAAACCCCGGCCGAGCTGGAGCTCGCGAAGAGCTACTGCCAGGACTGCCCGGTACGTGCCGCCTGCCTCGCGGGCGCGCTGCAACGGCGTGAGCCGTGGGGTGTCTGGGGCGGCGAGATCTTCGAGCGCGGCACAGTGATCGCCCGTAAGCGGCCCCGGGGCCGTCCACGCAAGGAGGTCGCCGCATGACCGCACGCAAGACCGGCACCGTCGCCGCCCGACCGGCGGCCCGACCAGTCCGCACACATCACGGGGCACGCACGCTCCCGCCGACCATCAGGAGTACCGCCATGTTGCTACTCAACGAAGAGCTGGCCCGAGCCCGAACGCGCGAGCGTGAAGCCGAGGCCGTCAATGCCCGGCTCGCGCTCACCGTGCTGTCAGCCCGTCGGCGGCAGCGCCGGGCCAGGCAGGTAGCCCGGCGTGCCCGGGTATCCAACGCGATCTGATCCCCTGGAGCCGCCCGATCCGGTTTCGACCGGGTCGGGCGGCTCCGCCGTTCCGCGTCCGACCCGTACTCGATCTTGTAACAAATACCTTACACAGCCGTCAGCCCCCGGTTCGCCGGCGCGGTCACAATGACCTGGTGGCACGTTGTTCCGGATGCGGCCAGTCGGCCGACGAACCCCCGGCTACCTGGACGGCAGAGACCAACCGGGCCGGCCGGCAGTACCTCTGTGAGCGCTGCACCCGCGAGCGTCTCCGTTCCATCGAAGGCCGCCTGGACGACCCCTGGGTCTGACGACCCAACCCGGTCCGGCGCCCCGGCCTGGCAGCGGCGGCTGCCCGGCCGGGCGCTGCCCCACCACCGGCGCCCGACCTGGCGCGTTGGGCTGCGCCCGTGACCCTGTACGGGCCTGGCGCGGGCTGGTTCCGCCGACCCCGTGCGGCGGGGTGGCCGTGACCGGCGCGGCGGGCTGTGCCGGTGACCCGCAGGGGGCTGGCGCTATGGCGGGCTGGTTCCGCCGACCCGTGGGGCGGGGTGGCCGTGACCGGCGCGGGGGCTGCGCCGGTGACCCGCACGGGCCTGGCGCCGTCGCGCGGGGTTGGCTCCGCTGAACCCGTCCGGCGGGTGGGCCGGTGCGGGCCGGCTCGGTGGGTTACCCGGCGAAGCCGGGTTGCCAGCGTTCGACGATGGAGCGGTAGTACGCCTGGGCGCCGAGCTGGCAGAGGACGCCGATCGAGCCGATCGTCACCCGGTGGATCAGCAGGTAGGACGGCGGCAGGTTCAGCTGCCGGCCCACCCGGGCGGCTTCGTTGCGCGGGTCGGCGATCCGCGCGGCCTGCTCGCGCATCCACTGCCGGCTGAACTGGAACTTTTCGTGCGCCAGCGGCTCAAGCATCGGCCGGACGTAGCCGAGCACCTCCGGCGCGTCGACCGTCATGCCGGGGCGGACGAAGCCCTCGGCCCGCAGCCCGGCCAGCACCGCATCCGCGTCGCCGATCAGCGCCAGCCGGCAGAGCCGACCGATCGGCTCCGGCAGCCCGTCCGGGAGCCGTGCGGTGGCGCCGAAGTCGAACACGCCGAGCCGGCCGTCCGGCAGGATGCGGAAGTTCCCGGGGTGTGGGTCGGCGTGCAGCAGGCCGGCCCGGGCCGGCGCCGAGAAGTGCAGGGTGG
Organism: Mycobacteriales bacterium; assembly: GCA_039648995.1. Lineage (GTDB taxonomy): Bacteria > Actinomycetota > Actinomycetes > Mycobacteriales > CADCTP01 > JBBWZH01. The sequence goes on along the minus strand of JBBWZH010000539.1, from coordinate 5,879 downwards.
CCAGCAGGTAGCCGGCGCGGTCGCGCTCCGGTTGGGTGCCGTGCGCGATCACGGCCGACAGCGGGGTGCCGTCCACCCATTCGGAGACCAGCGCCTTCGGTGCGCTGGCGATGATCCGCGGCACCATGATCTCCGGGTCGTCGGCGTAGGCGGCCGCGAAGGCGCGTTGCGCGTCCGCCTCCTGGGCGTAGTCGAGCTCCTCGACCACGCGTGCCCGCAGCTCGGTGATCAGCGGTTTCACGTCCAGCCCCGGGGACAGCGCGGCGAACATCCGGGCGAAGCGGGACAGCTGGGTGAGATCCGCGATCAGCGCCGGGCCGGCCCCGGGGTACTGCACCTTGACGGCGACCGCCCGGCCGTCCGACCAGACCGCCCGATGCACCTGGCCGATGCTCGCCGCGGCCGCCGGCTCGTCGCTGAACGTGGTGAACCGCCGCCGCCAGCCGGCTCCGAACTGCTCGCGCATGACCTGGCGCACGGTCTGCGACGGCATCGGCGGCGCCGCCTCCTGCAGCTTGGTCAGCGCCTGCCGGTACGGCGCGGCCATGTCTTCGGGGAACGCGGCCTCGAAGATGCTCAGCGCCTGGCCGAACTTCATCGCGCCGCCCTTGAGCTGGCCGAGCACCGCGAACAGCTGCTCGGCGGTGCGGCGCTGCAGCTCCTGTGTCACGTCCGCGGACGACTTGCCGCCCAGCCGCTTGCCCAGGCCGATAGTGGCCCGACCGGCGACGCCCAGCGGCAGCGCCGCGAGCCGGGCGGTACGCGACACGGCTCGACGCGGGATATCGGTCATGACGTCCATTCTCCCCGGGCCGTGCCGACGCCGCTTGCCCGGTAGGCCGCGCCGCAGCCGCACCGCCGGTGCGGCGGCCAGCTGCGGCGACGCAGCCGCCAGCCGGGCAGCGCGAACTCGAGCGTGCCGTTCCGGCAGGCGGCCGGCTCGCCGTCGAGGTGGGCCAGGCACTGCAGGCCGCCGAGCGCCGCCGCCAGGGTCGCCAGCAGCACGTCGCACGGCTCGGCGGCCTCCGACCGGAGCGACGTCAGCTGCGCGGCGAGCAGCGGCCAGGCCGGGTCACGGTCGGCCCGGTAGAGGTCGGTGCAGCGCAGGCAGGTCGTCCAACCCGGCAGCACGAGCGGGCCGACCACCGCGGTGGTCTCCCGGACGCCGACCACCAGGTGCGGCAGGCCGGCCCCATGCAACGCGGCGGCCAACTCGGTATCGACCGGGCGGGCGGTCGCGATCACCACCAGGTCCGGCATCCGGTGCGAGGCGAGCTGGCCGGTCTGCACCTCCGGCGCTGCCCGCCGGATCGCGTCCGCCGCGGCGGTCGCCCGGGACCGGTGCAGGTCGCCGGTGACCAGCCCGCCCGGCGCCAGGTCGGCCGGGCGGACCGGACCGCGATCGACCACGTGCACCTGCCCGACCCCGGCAGCGCCCAGCAGCGCGGCCAGCGTGGCGCCGACCCGGCCACCGCCGTGCACCACGACCGCGGCCGCCTGGCGGGTGCGCAGCACGTCCTCCGCCCGCCCGCCGTGGTCGCGCCGGGCGGCCGCCAGCAGGGCGAGCGAGGCCCGGTCGGGCCCCAGGCGGCCGGCCACCCGCAGTGGCCGGCCGTGCCGCCGCCCGGCGCGTGCCCGGCGCCGGGCGGTGGCGCCCGGCTCGGGCAGCGCGACGCCCAGGCCACCGGACCGGCCGTCGGCCCACGGCACGTCGGCAGCCGGCTGCCGCCACAGATCGGCCGGCGCCGGCGCGGCGGCCTGCCGGGGGAGCGGTGCGGCGGCGTCGGTCAGCACGCCGGCCCGCCGCAGGTCGGTGAGCAGGCCGGCCACCCCGGCGACGTCCAGCCGTTCGGCCGCGGCGGCGGCCAGCACCTCGGCCTGACTGCGCGCGCCGTCCAGGCCGAGCAGCAGGCGCACCGACCGCTCGCCGACGCCGTCGACCACGACCGCGCGCCGCGGGTCGAGCCCGAACTGGACCGACGCCGAATCGCGCCAGGCCGGCCGGAGGGCGGCGACCAGCGCTGGGCGCCACTGCTCCTCGTCGGTCTCGGCGTCGAACGGGACGGTCACAGCGCACCTCGGCGGCTCGGCGGCTCGGCGACTCCGGCCGGCTGCCGGGGTCGGTTCCGAGCCTGCCAGGTTTGCCGGAGGAACGTCGCCGGCCATCCACAGCGCGAACCTTCGTCCCCAGATCCGGCGAATCCCTTGCGCCACCGGGCCGTCTGTGCAAACACCGAGGGGCGGCCCGCCACGCGGGCCGCCCCTCACCGTCGGGCCGTCAGGCCTTGCCCAGGATCCGGTTCATCGTTGTCCCACATACCGGGCACTTTCCCTTCGCCATGCGGCGGCCGGATTCGCTGACCGCGACCTCGCCTTCGAAGTCCCTTTTCTCCTTACATTTGACGCAGTAACCGTTGTAGGTCTCCGCCACGTCATTCCTCCCTGAATCGACCATTGGGCAGGCCTCACCCGAACGAGGCACGTCGAGCCACCGTACCTGCCACTTCTCCGCCAACCTGCGCGGCGCCCCGGGAGGAGCCAGCGCCGACCAGGGCAAGAAGCACCAATCGCACGCTGAGCATCGGAAACTGGCCGAACCGGCAGTGATCGCCCGGTCATCACGCCCGGGCGTGTCGGGACCACCGCCTCCGGCACCCGCCCCCGGGCGTCAGCGCGCGGACAGCAGCGCCCGGGTGGCTTCCCAGCCCTCCAGGCCAGGGTCCAGGCCGGCGAGGTCGGCGGGCGCGCGCAGCCGGCGCCAGGCAGGGGTGACTATCAGTTCCCGCCGGCTGGGGGCGGCCGAGCGCAGCCGGGCGACCGCGTCCGCGGCGTCCAGGTCGGCCAGGTCGGCGGTGAGCCAGCCGGGCGCCGGCAACCGGCTGCCGAGGACGGCCAGGCCGCCCGGCAGGCTGGCGCCGCGGGCCAGCGGCGGCAGGTCGGGCCGGCCGGGGGGCAGCGCCGGCACCGCGCCCACGACAGCGCCGGCGAGACCGCTGAACACCTTGGCCACCAGCAGGCCGGGTAGATCCGGCACGTCCGGAGCCAGCACGGCGGCTTCCTGGTAGCCGAGGTCGTGCAGGGCGGCCAGCAGCGCCAGGGTGCCGCTGTCCGGCGCGAGCGGCAGCAGCCGGGTGCCCGGCCAGGTGATCGTCTCGGCGACCTCCCGGTGCGCCGGCGTGAAGCCGACCACCGGATCCAGCCCGGGCAGGTCACCGAGCAGGTCCGCGACGTCCTCGGCCAGCGCGTGGGCGAACTCGTCGGCGGCCACCCCGGGTGGACAGCCGCCGACCGCGGGCGGCCCGCACAGCAACAGGGCAGCCGCCCGCCGGGGGGCGCCAGCGGGCTCGGTGGGCCGCCCTGGACCTATGTCATCCATCGGACATGTCCGGAATATCGTCCTCGAGCTCGAGGTGTGCCGCCGCGGCGACGCCCTCCAGATAGCCGCGGGCGCGGTCGGCGCGTGGGTAGCGCTGGACGAGCTCCCAGAAATCCGGACCGTGACCGGGCACCTCGAGGTGAGCCAACTCGTGCACCAGGACGTAATCAAGCACCCATGTGGGCATCTCGCGCAGCCGGGCCGAAACCCGGATGCTGCCGTCCGCAGGGGTGCAGGAGCCCCAGCGGGTGGACATGTTCGACACCCAGCGCACGCTGTCCGGCCGCACCTGGCCGGACAGCACGGTCGCGGACAATTGCCGGGCCCTTGCCAGCAGGGCCGCGTCGCTGCGCCGCGGGCCGCGCAATCGGCGCAGGTCGCGGGCGGCCAGACGCTCCAGCATCTCGGCCACCCAGCGGCGTTCCTCGGCCTTGCTGAACCGAGCGGGGATCAGGACAACGGTGCGGTCACCGTCCCGGTACGCGGACACGGTGCGCCGCCGCCGCGCGCTGCGACGGACCTCCACAGCGCGTGCGGCGCTCGCCTCGGACGGCATGCTCGCCACGGTTGGCACGGTAGCCCGCCGAGGCCCCCAGCGGTGGACCCAACTTTTTCTGCTCCACAACCGGTGGACAGGGTTACCGCAGGTCAGCGAACTACCGGCAACGATTACACAACGTGCATCCACACCCCCTCCCCGATCCCTCCACAGCGACACCCCGCAACGTCCCCACACCATCCACAGAGTTATCCACAGGCTGTGAAGATCGATCGTTGACGCTGTTGCCGACCGGCCCTAGCGTCTGTGTCGACGGAGCCCCTGGCCTCAGCCGGACGGACCGCTCGTTAGGGGAAGGCGAGCGGGCCGGACGTCGGGGCCGGGGGCTCCGTGTGTCCGCCGGCCGCCCGATCGATCCGCGGCCGGCCCAGGCCCGTCGGCGGTGCTCAGCTGACGCGGTGGTGCATCCAGACGTTGGGCTCGACGTAGACGGCTTGGTCGTGGTCGACCGATACCTGCACCGGGACGAGTGCTCCGGGCACCTGCACCGGGCCGGGCGTGTCGAACGGCAGGCCGGTCCAGGCCCGCCACTGGGCGAGGGTGCCGGGGATCGTCATCGATACCGGGCAGACGCGCAGGATCGTCGCGCCGAGCCGGACATGCACCCGTAGCCAGGGGTCGACCGGCAGCCCGTCCGGCCGGCGGCGCAGCGCGTACTCGGCCATCGGCGTGTCCGGTTCGGCGGCCTTGCCGGACGGGCGGACCGGCGCGACGAGGTCGGTGAGCCCGAGCCGGCGGGTGGCGTCCCGCATCGCCTCGACCATCAGCCGGCTCAGCCCGCCGCCCTGGTGGGCCGGGTCGATGGCGATCTCCAGCGCGGAGACCAGGGTGGGCGGCCGCTGGTCCCAGACGGCGCGGACGATCACCCAGTCCCAGCCGGTGTCAGGAAGCGCGGCCGGTTGGTGCGGCCAGTGGAACGGGACGGCGTGCCCCTTGCCGATCACCCGGTCGCCGTCCAGCAGTACCAGCTGCAGATCCGGGAACCGGCTGGGCAGCAGGTTGATCAGGCTCGCAGTCGGATCTTCCAGCATGAACGGCGGCCAGGACGTAGGCAGGTCGAGCTGTGCGCCGGCCAAATCGGGACGGTCGGCCAGCGAACAGACGGTGATCGCCATCGGGCAACCGTCCCGTCCGGACCGGGCCGCGTCAACCGGGTTCGGACCTACAGGTCGTCGAGGTCGCTGTCGGGTTCGTCCGCCCGGCGGACGAAGGCGGCCGGGTCGTCCAGGTCGGAGGCGTCCGGCAGCAGGTCCGGGTGTTGCCAGATCTCGTCGCGGCCGGCGACCCCGCGCTTGTCCGCGACGGCGCGCCACAGCGCGGCGGCATCGCGCAGCCGGCGTGGCCGCAGCTCCAGCCCGACCAGCGTGGCGAACGTCTCCTCGGCCGGACCACCGCTGGCCCGGCGCCGGCGCAGCGTCTCCCGCAGCGCGGCCGCACCGGGCAGCCGGTCGGCCGCGGCGGCCGCGGCGACCTCGTCCACCCAGCCCTCGACCAGCGCGAGCAGCGTCTCCAGCCGGGCCAGCGCGACCTGCTGCTCCGGCGTGGTCTGCGGCTCGAACATGCCGCCCTGCAGCGCGCGCTGCACGCTTTCCGGGTTCTCCGGGTCCACTTCGGACATCGCCCGCTCGATCGCGCCGGTGTCGACCTGGATGCCGCGGGCGTACGCGTCCACCGCGTCCAGCACGCGCTGGCGCAGCCACGGCACGTGCCCGTACAGCCGGTGGTGCGCGGCCTCGCGCAGGGCGAGGAACAGCCGCACCTCCTCATCCGGCCGCTCCAGGCCGCGGCCGAAGTCGGCGACGTTCTCCGGCACCAGCGCGGCCACGCCGGCCGGGCCGAGCGGCAGGCCGATGTCGGTGCTCGACACGACCTCGCCGGCCAGGCTGGCCAGCCCCTGGCCGACCTGGGCGCCGAACATCATCCCGCCGACCGGCGCCAGCATGC
>JBBWZH010000532.1:0-4124 GCA_039648995.1 Mycobacteriales bacterium | reverse complement strand
GCGAGCGGATCGTGTTCGTCTCCGGCATCGGCTGCTCGTCCCGGTTCCCGTACTACATGAACACCTACGGGATGCACTCGATCCACGGCCGCGCCCCGGCGATCGCCACCGGGCTGGCCGCGTCCCGCCGGGCTCTGTCGGTGTGGGTGGTGACCGGTGACGGCGACGGGCTGTCGATCGGCGGCAACCACCTCATCCACGCGCTGCGGCGCAACGTCAACGTCAAGATCCTGCTGTTCAACAACCGGATCTACGGCCTGACCAAGGGCCAGTACTCGCCCACCTCGGAGCACGGCAAGATCACCAAGTCGACCCCGATGGGCTCGCTCGACTACCCGTTCAACCCGCTGTCGCTCGCGGTGGGCGCGGACGCCACGTTCGTCGCCCGCACGATCGACTCCGACCGGCGGCACCTCACCTCGGTGCTGCGGGCCGCCGCCGAGCACCGCGGCGCGGCGTTCGTGGAGATCTACCAGAACTGCAACATCTACAACGACAACGCGTTCGAGCTGCTCAAGGACCCGGGCACGCGGGAGGACTGGACGATCCGGCTGGAGCACGGCGAGCCGCTGCGGTTCGGCCGCGACGGCGCCCACGCGGTCGTGCGTGACCCGGCCGCCGGCGGTGGGCTGCGGATCGGCACCGACGTCGCGGCCGACGACCCCTCGGTGGTGCGGCACGACGCGCACGCCGACGACCCGTCCTACGCGTTCGCGCTGGGCCGGCTGGCCACCGAAGACCTGCACTACACGCCGATCGGCGTGTTCCGCTCGGTCGAGCGGCCGTCCTACGACGAGCTGATGTCCGAGCAGTTGGAGCGGGCCCGGGCCAAGGGCCGCGGCGACCTGGCCAGCCTGCTGCACGGCTCGGACACCTGGAAGATCGCGTAACTGGCGGCGTCCCGGGGCCGGCGCCGGCCCCGGGACGGACGTGCCTTAACCTCCGCACAGTGTCCGAACTCAGCCGCCCCGAGCGAGAGCTGCTGATCGCCGTCGAGGGCGGGCACCGGCTGGACCTGAACGGCCCGGATCCGATCGACCACGCCGAGATGGCCGAGTGGGGCACCGGCCGGGAGATCAGCGCCAAGGTCATCCGCGACGTCCTGCTCGGCCGCGGCGGCCGCCCGGCCGACCCGCGCGGGCTGCGGCTGCGCGGCGCCCGCATCGTCGGCCGGCTCGACCTGGACGGCCTGCGTACCGGCGTCTGGTTCTCGCTGCACGACTGCGACGTGGCCGAACCGATCCGGCTACGCGGCGCCGAACTGCCGCTGCTCGACCTGAACGGCTGCCGCATCGCCGGCCTGGACGCCGAGAACGTACGCGTCGCCACCGTGCTGCTGATGCGCGACGGGTTCGTCTCCACCGGCCCGATCAGCCTGCTCGGCGCGTCGATCGGCGGCAAGCTGGACATGGGCGGCGCCCGGCTGGATGGCCGCGGCGACACGGCGCTGGCCGCCACCGGCCTGCAGGTCGCCGGCAGCGCGTACCTGAACGGCGGGCTGGTCGCCGTCGGGGCCGGCCCGAATGCGACGATCAGGCTGGTCGGCGCCCGGATCGGCGGCCTGCTCTCGCTGCGCGAGGCGCACATCTACAACCCGGACGGCGTGGCGCTGAGCGCGGACAGCATCCAGGTCACCGACATGCTCACCCTGGCCGGCGCGGCCGAGCTGGTCGGCGACGGCGAGCACGGTGCGGTCCGGCTCGTCGCCGCCCGGATCGGCGGCGCGCTCTCGCTCAGCGAGGCGGTCATATGCAACGAGACCGGCCCGGCGCTGGTCGCGCACTACCTGTACGTCGGCGGCACCGCCTACCTGGACGGGATCCGGGCCACCGGGATGGTGCGGGTCGCCGGCGGCCGCGTCGGCCGGCTGTCGATGACCGGCGGGCAGGTCCGCAACGCGCACGGGCCGGCCCTGGACGCCACCCGGCTGGTCGCCACCCAGGGCCTGGGACTGCGCCGGACCCAGCTGCGCGGGGCCGACCCGTGGCTCGCCGCGGCGCACCTGCGCGGCGCCCAGATCGGCGGCGAACTGGATCTCCGCAATGCCGCGCTGGCCAACACCGGCGGCGGCCCGGCGCTGCGGGCCAGCCACGTCACCGTGGAGGGGCAGGCGATCCTTGCCGGGCTGGTCATCGAGGACGGCGACGTGAACCTGCGCGACGCCACCGTGGGCGCGCTGCGGGACGAACCGGCCGACCTGCCGGCGGCGACGCGGCTGACCCTGGACGGGCTGACCTACCGCGGCCTGCCCGGCACCCAGGCGGCCATCACCGGCCCCGTCGAACAGCGGATCGCGTGGCTGCGCCGGATGCCGGAGTACGCCGCGCAGCCGTACCGCCACCTCGCCGCCGCGCACCAGGCGGCCGGGCACGAGGACCAGGCCCGCCGGATCCTGATCGCGCAGCAGCAGCATCTGTTCGACTCGGGGGTGCTCGGCGGCCGCAGCCGGCTGCGGCACCGGCTGCTCGGCATCACGCTCGGCTACGGGTACGAGTCCTGGCGGGCGGTGGTCGGGCTGGTCGGCACGCTGCTGATCGCCATCACGCTGCTGGTGCTCGCCGACGGCGCGACCGCCCGGGTGCCGGCGCCGGCCAGCGGGGTGGCCCAACCGTGCGCGGTGGCCGAGCGGCTCAACCTGGCGGTGGACGAGACCGTCCCGCTGATCGACACCGGCGTCCGGGACCGCTGCGACCTCGCCACCGCGACCGGCATCGGCCAGGCGGTGGCGCTGTCGACGCTCGGGCTGCGGCTGCTCGGCTGGGGATTCGCCACCCTGGTCGTCGCCGGCTACACCGGCCTGGTCCGCCGCAGCTGACGCCCGCCGCGGGGCCGCCGGTCGGTGCGGAATCGGATCCGGCCGGGTGTGGTTGGGTCAGCACGTGGCCTCCGACACCGCGCCGGCACGGGCGACCAGCGACGTCAGCGAACCGGTCAGCCGCAGGGGGTTGGCGTACGGCGCGGGGGCCTACCTGCTCTGGGGCGTCTTCCCGGCCTACTTCCCGCTGCTGAAGCCGGCCGGCGCGGTCGAGATCCTGGCGCACCGGGTGCTCTGGTCGCTGGTGGTCGTGCTCGGCATCCTGGCCGTGCAGGGCCAGCTCGGTTCGCTGCGCAGGCTGGGCGGCAGGCGGCTCGCGCTGCTGGCACTGGCTGGCGGCTTCATCGCGGCCAACTGGGGCACCTACATCTGGGGCGTCAACCACGAGCACGTGGTGGAGACGTCCCTCGGCTACTTCATCAATCCAATCGTGACTGTCCTCTTTGGAGTATTCCTGCTCGGCGAGCGGCTGCGGCGTGGGCAGTGGATCGCCGTCGGAATAGGCGCGTTCGCGGTGCTGGTGCTGGCTGTCGACTATGGACGTCCACCGTGGATCGCGCTGGTGCTTGCGTTCTCGTTCGGGAGCTACGGGCTGATCAAGAAGACCGTGGGGGCCGGCGCGGTGCAGAGCCTGGCGGTGGAGACCGCGGCGCTGGCGGTGCCGGCGCTGGCGTACCTGGGCTGGCTGTTCGCCGCCGGGCAGGCCACGTTCGGGCACGCCTCGGCCGGCAACACGCTGCTGCTGCTCAGCACCGGGCCGGTCACCGCGGTGCCGCTGCTGCTGTTCGGCGCCTCGGCGCGGCGGTTGCCGCTCAGCGTCCTGGGCCTGCTGCAGTACCTGGCGCCGGTGCTGCAGTTCCTGTTCGGCGTGCTGATCTTCGACGAGCCGATGCCGGCGGCCCGGCTGGCCGGGTTCGGCCTGGTCTGGCTGGCGCTGGGGCTGCTCACCGCGGAGAGCCTGCGGAACCAGCGCCGGCAGGCGCTGGCCCGGGCAGCCGCGGCACTGGCCTGACCGCGGCTGGCCCGGGCCAGCCTTTCCGGAATGTCTGCTAGAAGTTCAGTCGCAGCACCGGGATGTTGCTGGAGTTGACCACCTGCAGCGACTTGATCTGGTCGCGGGCGATGCCGGTGGACATCTTCAGCTGCACTTCCTTGCCGACCAGCACCTTCCAGTCGCCGAGCTGGTGCAGCTTGTTGTTCCGGTCGTACGCGATCAGCGTGTACTCCGGCTCGCTGCCGGCCTCCCAGCCTGGCCCCGAGTACGTGCACTTCATCTCGATATCGGTGCCCCAGCTCTTGCCGACCAGGC
>JBBWZH010000526.1:0-3261 GCA_039648995.1 Mycobacteriales bacterium | reverse complement strand
CTTGGCCTGTGCCTCCAGCCGGTACGTCGCCGCCTGGGCGGGGACGGTGAAGCCGGACGGGATGAACGGCTCCTCCTCCAGCAGGGTCCCGTCGCGGTAGATCGCGGTGCGGATGTCGACCGCGGCGGCGCCCCGGCGGCCGGAGCCGTCCGCGAACAGCGCGAACGGCGTGCTGATCTTGTCGCCGGTCCGGTCCGGGTTGCCCAGGCCGTCGGCGGGCAGCGCCGGCCCGAAGACCCCGGTGTTCCAGACCTCCCGGTACTCGTGCCCGGCCCGGTACGGGGCGGCCGCCGAGATCACCTCGCTGATGCCGTCGCCGTTGGGTGCCAGCTCGTCCATCTCCCGCCGCCACCGGATGCCACCGTCGGTGTTCACGTACTCGGTCGCGACGAACGGCGTGTGGAACCGGGCCTGTACGAGGTACGACCGGGTCGGCTGGCCGGGCGCCTCGGCGAAGCTGCCCGCGGCGATCGAGGCACCCGCGACGTGCACCCGGTACGACGTACGGATGGCGGCCAGGCTCCGGTTGTCGGTGACGACGCGGGTGAAGCCGGTGGGGTACCGGCCACCCTGGAACCAGGACAGGCGGTACGTCCAGGGGCTGTCGTCGGTGCTGCCGTCGGTGTTGCGCGCCGCCCACTGGCCGCCGACCTTGGTGAAGATGTGGTCGTAGGTACGGTTCGGGCCGAGCTGTGCGGTGAACTCCGCGGTGCCCTCGAAGCTCAGGATCCCGCCCGCGGTCACCGATCCGTCCGCCCACTGTCGCCGGTAGACGATCTCGCGCAGCAGCATCGCCGCGTCCCGCTTCGGCGGCACCAGGGTGATCGGCCGGGCGAGCCGGGCGTCGACGTCGAGCGTCTGGTCGCTGGTCAGGTCCAACGCCGGCTGGATGAGCGAGGAGTTGGAACTGGTCTCGACCAGGTTGGTGTTGACCTCCCAGCGGCCCCGCATCAGGCGCAGCGTGCGGGTGCTCTCCCCGCCGGGCAGTTCGATGAACGCGTCCCCGAACGGCTGGTCGAGCCCGATCAGCAGAGTGTCGTAGCTGGTCGCCGGCGTGCCGTCCCGGCTGGTGTACCGCAGCGTGAGGTTGTAGCTCTCGACCTCCTTCTCCACCAGCAGCGGGGTGCTCACCGCCGGCCCGTTCCCGGTCGCGGTGAGGTAGCCGCCCACGAACCCGTCCGGCACCGCCGCGCGGGTGTCCACGGTGACCGTGGCCGCGCCGCTGCCGCCGGCCGGGATCGTGAGCGTGTCGGGGCTGACCGAGAACACGCTGGAGCCGGCCGGGTCGACGGTCAGCCGGAGGGTCACCGGCGCGCCGGAGCGGTTGTCGTACCGGACCCGCCTGGTGTCCGGGCGGTCGTCGGTGTGCGGCCACTCCTGGCGGCCGAAGCTGACGCTCGGCGGGTCGGCCAGCAGCGACTGGGTGATCGCGTGCGCCACGTCGACCCGGCCGGCGCCCTGCGCGTTGACCTGGATCCGCGGGTTCGGCCGGGCCGACCCCATCAGCGCCGCCTTGATCGCCGCGGGGGTCCAGTCGGGGTGCTCGCCGGCCAGGATCGCGGCCGAGCCCGTCACGTGCGGTGCGGCCATCGAGGTGCCGGACTCGGTCACGTACTGACCGGTGCCCGGGCTGTCCTTGCCGCGGGCCGCGGTGATGTCCACGCCCGGCGCGCTGATGTCGGGCTTCAGCGCGGAGTCGCCCACCCGCGGGCCGCGGCTGGAGAACGGGGCGAGCGCCTCGGCCTTGCTGACCGCGCCCACCGCGACCGCCGCGTCGGCGCTGGCCGGCGACTCCACGGTGCGGTCGTGGCCGTCGTTGCCGGCGGAGACGACGAACAGCATGCCGTGCTCGGCGGTCAGGGTGTCGACCGCGGCTTCCATCGGGTCCTGCTCCGCCGTGTCCTCGCTGCCCAGGCTCATGTTCACGACGCGGGCACCGGAGTCGGCGGCCCACTGCATGCCGGCCAGGATCGAGGAGTCGGAGCAGAAGCCGAAGCCGTCGCAGACCTTGCCGTCCAGCAGCGTGGCGCCGGGTGCGACGCCCTTGTGCCGGCCGTCCCCGCCGCCGGTGCTGGCGATGGTCGAGGCGACGTGGGTGCCGTGCCCGAAGTGGTCGAGGCCGTCCGGCTCGTCGGTGAAGTTGGCCCGCGCGGCCACCTGCCCGGCCAGATCCGGGTGGGTGTCGTCGATGCCGGTGTCCAGCACCGCCACCTTCACCCCGGCGCCGGTGTAGCCGGCCTGCCAGGCGGCCGGAGCGCCGATCTGCGGCACGCTGACGTCCAGCGCGACCCGGGCCCGGCCGTCCAGCCAGACCTTCGAGACCGACCCCGCCCGGCCCAGCGCCGGGCGCGGCCCGGTCAGCGTGCTCCAGAACGCGCCGCCGTCGCCGCCCGCCGTGCGGACCGCGACCGCGTGCAGGTCGGGCAGGTCGCGCACGACCCGGGTGCCGGCGGTGGCGACCCGCGCCCGGGCCGCCGGGCCGGCGGCGCCGGCGCCGTAGGTCAAGATCAGCGGGGTGCCGGGCAGGCGGCCATCGGCGCCGGACTCGGTCAGCGCGGTGATGTCGAACAGCCGGGGGTCGAGGCGGCCCGCGGCGAGCAACGGGTAGGCGTCGGTGGGGATCACCCGCAGCCGCCCGCCGGTGTCGACGGTCTGGAACGCGACGTGTTGCCGGCCGGCCCCCGGCTGCACCGTCACCGCGCCCGAGCCGAGCATCGTGACGCGGTCACCGGTGATCAGCGTGACCGTCACCGGCTTGCCGCCGGCCGCGGCGGCACCGGCCTGCGCGCCGCCGGCCGCCGGGGCACCCGGCCGGGCCGCGCCGCCGGGATCAGCGCCGGCCATGGCAGGTGTGATCGCGACCAGGCCGGCCGCCAGGGCCAGCGCCGCGACCGTCTTCCATCGTCGCATGTGTCGTCGTCTCCAGTCCTCTGTGGACACCGCGCCCGGTCCGGCGGCGCGGCGTCGAGCGCGCGGGCACGGCCCGGCGCCGGGACCGCGCCGGAACCTGATCGGGCAAGGAATGGGCCGCCCAGCCGACTCTCCGGCCAGCAGCCCGGGCCGGGACCGGCCGGCCGGGGCCCGGGCCGGGGCCGGCCGCCCCGCCGGCCGGCCCCGGCAGCTGTCAGCCGGTGGGTGCCGTGGGGGTCCGGTCGGTCCACTCCGCGGTGACGACCACGCTGTTGCCCTCCTTCAGCGGTCGACCACCGGACCGGCCGGCCAGCGAGGCGACGTAGTCCTGCCCGAGGACCAGGTACGTCG
>JBBWZH010000225.1:0-4498 GCA_039648995.1 Mycobacteriales bacterium | reverse complement strand
ACGTTGGTGGGGTCGACGTCGACGCTGATCGAGCCGTTGACGTTGCCGTCGATGTCCAGGTTGGTGTTGGTGGACTGGTCGATGTTCGTGATCTGCTCGGTGATCGAGTGGTCGTCCTGGTAGACGACGGAGACCGCGTAGTTCAGGTTCTGCATGACCTGCTCGACCGGCGGCGCGGCGCTGTGCGCCGGCGGCGGCGGGGCGGCGTAGCCACCGGACGGGTTGCCGCTGCTGTAGCTCTGCAGCGCGGCGCGGGTGCCCTCGGGCAGGTTCAGCTCGCCGCAGACCTCGCCGACCACGCCGGGGACGTCGGCGCCGGACAGATCGTGGTCGCTGATGCCCTGCGCGGCCAGCGTGCCGGACGGGTCCTCGGCGTACTGGGCCGCGAGGTTGTGGTCGCCGAACAGCTTCTCGACAAAGCCCTTCAGAAGCTGGGTCACGTCTTCTGCCATTGTTCTGCCTCCTGGCTCCTGCCCCTTCCTTCGTGGCGGGGCGTCTGATGCATAGGTTGCTCCGGCGGCGAGCCCGGAACATCGGGGAAACCCCCCGGCCCCCGCATGTTCGTAGGGGGACGGCTCGCCGGTTCTAGGTGCTGTCGAGCACCTCGTGCAGCGCCGCGACGAACTCGGCCCTGCTGGTCGCGCCCAGCTTGGTCTTGATCCGGGCGACGTGGTGCTCGACGGTCTTCGGCGAGATGTAGAGCTGCCCGCCGATGTCGCGGTGCGTGGCGCCGGCCAGCACCAGCCGGGCGACCTCCACCTCCCGCTCGGACAGCCCGGCCAGCCGCGCGTCGGACCGGGCCGCCGCCGCCGGCGCGACGGCCGCGGCAGTGTCCGGATTGGACAGTTCACGGGCGTGTTCCAGCAGCCGCCGGGCCGCGCTCGGATCGGTGGTTCGGATGGCCGCCTGGCCGGTCAGCCGGGACGCCTCCCAGGGCAGCTCGACCGCGGCCAGCCGGTCGGCCGCGGCCAGCACGCCGTCCGGGTCGACCGTTCCGGCCAGCACCGCCGCCCAGTGGCCGGCGGCATCCCGCTGGGCCAGCTGCCGGCCGCCCGTCGGGCAGCTGCCGGCCAGCTGGGCGGCCAGCCCGGCGGCGGCCGCCGCGTCCTCGCTCACGATCGCCACCTGCAGCCGCGCCCAGCCGGTGCTGACCACCCAGGCGGCCGGCCGGCCGAGCCGGGTGACGATGTCGTCGAGCGAGTCCAGCACCGGGGCGATGCGCTGCTGCTGGCGGAGCCTCGCCGCGGCGACCGCCAACTCCTCCAGCGGCTCGGTGTGGAACAGGTCGATCGCGCGCCGGGCCAGCACCGGCTCGACGCCGGCCCAGCTGTCCCTGATCCTGGCGATGTCACCGGAGCGGCGGGCCACGCCGGCCGCCACGGCCGCCAGCAGAAGCTGCTCCCGGCCGGCGAGGTCGGTGCCGGCGAGGCGGCGGGTCTCGGCGACGGCCGTGTCGTACCGGCCCACCCGCATCCGCGTCCAGGCGAGCAGCAGCCGGTGCCGGTCGGCGGCCACCGCGCCACCGACCCGCCGGGTGATCGCCCGGGCCAGCAGGTGCTCGGCGGTGGCGGCGTCGCCGGCGGCCACCGCGACCAGCGCACCCAGCGCGTGCGGGGTGTCCGGCAGCACCACCTGCGGCGCGGTGCGCTCCACCGCCTCGGCCGCCTCGATCAGCAGCGGCAACGCGTCGGCCGGGTCGCCGGCGGCCAGCGCCGCCTCGGCCAGCCGGCGCAGGCTCAGCGGCCCGGTGCCGCCGTCGGGCTCGGCGGCCGCGCGGGCCTCGGCCGGGCGGCCGGTGGCGATCAGCGCGGGGACGGCCAGCAACCGGCCGACCGCGCCGGCCGCCAGCAGCGCGTCCGCGGACCGGCCGGCGCGGCCCTGGTGCGCGGCGATCGCGCCGTCGACCAGGGCCAGCCGCAGCCGGTCCGGCTCGGCGGCCGGCTTCGGGTCGTCCACGTCCACCGCCAGGCCGAGCAGCGCACCGGCCTCGGCGCGGCCGGCGGCGAGCGTGGCCGGGTCGGCGCCGGCGTCCGCCGCGTCGTCGTACCAGCCGACCGCGGCGGCTGGGTCGGTGAACCGGAGCAGGTCGCCGGCGGCCTGGTAGGCCGCGGCCGCCTTGGCGGTGCGGGCGCGGGCGGCGCGCAGTTGCGCGGCGGTGCCGGCGGGGTCGGTGGCGGTATCGGCCAGCGCGTCCGCGACCGCCTCGTGCACCCGGCGGAGCTCGGTCGGCGGCAGCTCGGCCAGCACCGCGCCGGCCACCGCCGGGATCATCCGGTCGTCGGACGGAACCAGCAGCCCCGCGTCGCGCAGCGTACGCAGCGCCGCGGGCAGGCTCGGCGGGTCGAGCCCGGCCGCGCCGGCCAGCACCGCGTCCGGCAGGTCGAGCCGGAGCGCCAGCACCCGGGCCAGCGTGGCGACGGCCGGGGCCAGCGTGGCCAGCCGGCGGTGCACCCGGGCCGTCAGCGCGGCCGGTCGCGCCCCCGGCGGGGTCCCGGCCAGCGCGGCGGCGACCGCGGCCAGGCCGGCCGACGCGGCCAGGATCGCGTCGACCGCGTCCGGGCTGGGCGCGCGGCCGGTGGCCTGGTTGATCAGCACGCCGATGCCGGCGGCGTCCAGCGGGCCGAGCTGCTCCACGGTGCCGGCGACGGCCTCGTCCAGGGCCGCCAGCTCCGGCCGGTCGATCGTGGGCCGCCGGCTGATCACCAGCGTCAGGCCCTGGTGCGCGGCGGCGGTCAACACCCGCAGGGCGTCGTCGTCCAGCCGGTGCGCGTCATCGATCACGACCAGGCTGCCGGCGGCCCGGGCCGCGCCGAGCTGCCCCGGCAGGTCGGCCGGCGGGCCTGCCGCCGCGGCGATCCGGAGCACCCCGGTGGACGCCTGGGCGGATATCTCCGCTAGGCGGTGGGTACGGCCGGAACCGTCGACGCCGACGACCACGATCACTGGCGGTCACCGTGTCGTGCCACCCGTCCCGCCATGCTCTCGATTCTGGCCCGACCAGCCCCGACGCGGCGGAATTACCTCCGAACTACCGCCCCGAGAGGCAACACACGTGGCCAACCGGGAAGAGTAGGAAGCATGCTTGCCTACCTCACCTCACCGCGCCGGCCGCGTTGGGTCAGCGGTGCGTCCCCGCTGGCCGCGCTGCTCCTGATCGGAGCGCTCTCCGGCTGTGGCGGCTCGGACCAACCGAACGGTACCTCCTCGGCGGCACCGCCGTCGTCGGTCGGGCCGAGCTCGCGGCCGGCGTCGGATGCGCCGACGGCGACCGGCGCGGGCGGCGGCGCGGCCGACTGGCCGACGTACCACCACGACAGCGGCCGCACCGGGGTCGCGCCCGGTCTCGCCAGGCTCGGCACGCTGCGCAAGGCGTGGGAGACCGAGCTCGACGGCCCGGTCTACGGACAGCCGCTGATCGTCGGCGACCGGCTGCTCGCCGGCACGGAGAACGACACCGTGTACGCGGTGGACAGTGCCACCGGCCGGGTGCTGTGGTCCCGGCATGTGGGTACCCCGGTCCAGCGATCGGACCTGCCCTGCGGAGACATCGATCCGCTCGGCATCACCAGCACGATGGTGTACGACCCGGCGACCAACCTGCTGTTCGCGCTGGCCGAACGGTCCGGCGCCGAGCACGTCCTGGTGAGTATCGACGCGACCAGCGGGCAGATCCGCGAGCAGCGGGCCGCGGAGCCACCCCTGGGCGACCGGATCGCCCATCAGCAGCGGGCCGCGCTGAATCTGCTGAACGGCGAGGTGTACATCGCGTACGGCGGGCTGGCCGGCGACTGCGGCAACTACATCGGCTCCGTGGTCTCGCTGCCCACGACGGGCGCGGCGACCCCGAACAGCTATGCGGTGCCGACCAGCCGCGAGGGCGGCATCTGGGCGACCGGCGGCGCCACCGTGATCGGCGGCAACCTTGTGTACGCGGTGGGCAACGGGGAGTCGACCTCGGGCGCGTACGACGGCAGCGACTCGGTCATCGCGCTGACCCCGCAACTCCAACTGGCCGACCTCTTCGCGCCGTCCACCTGGGCCGCGGACAACGCCGCCGATCTGGATCTGGGCTCGATGACGCCGGCCCAGATCGGCTCGTACGTCTTCGCCGCGGGCAAGCGAGGCACCGGCTACACGCTGAACGCCGACCACTTCGGGCAGATCGGCGGCCAGGTTGCACAGGCGAGCGTGTGCAGGGCGTTCGGCGGCTCGGCCCTCAACGCGGACACGGCCACCGACGCGGACACGGTGTACGTGCCGTGCAGCGACGGCGTCCGCGCGGTCCGCATCGACAGCGCCGGTCAGATGCAGGTGTTGTGGCACGGCCCGAGCGGTGCGCACGGTTCACCCGTGGTCGGCGGCGGTGCGGTGTGGGTGATCGACTACGACGCCGGGGTCCTCTACGCGCTGGATCCCGCCACCGGCGCGACGCTTCAGCAGTTGTCGGTCGGGATCGCACCGCACTTCGCCTCGCCCAGCCTGGCATTGGATCGCGCGT
>JBBWZH010000488.1:0-6827 GCA_039648995.1 Mycobacteriales bacterium | reverse complement strand
ACGGTCGAGGTGCTCGATTGCCGGCCGGACCCGTACAACTGCGTGCACTTCGTGCTGGACCTGGCCAAGCTCCTCGGCAGCAGCCGGTGACGGCTGTCGGGGTCGGCTGCCCGGTCGAGCCGGCGTGGCACTTGCTGGCCGGGCGGGTGGTCGCGGCGTACGGGGAGTTGGAGCGGCTGGTGCGGGAGTCGGGTCTGGAACCGGACGAGCCGACGAACCGCGCCTTCACCGAGTTGGTCGCGCTGTGTGGCCACCGGCCGGAGCCGGAGGTCGCGGCGGTGCTCGCCGACGCCCGGGTCCGGGCCGTCACGCAGCGGCTGCGGCAGTTGTGCGCGGCCGGCGAGTTCCGCCTGGAACGGTGCTGGGCACGCCGGATCGCTGCCGCGGCGGACCCGGCCGGGGAGTTGCGGGCGTTCCCGTACCTGGACAACTACCGCGCGCTGTCCGCGCTCGAGGTCCAGTCGCTGACCGGGCTGCTGGCGGCCGGAGCCGGCTCGGGACGGGCGCTGACCCAGGTCTGTGTCCTGGGGTCCGGGCCACTGCCGCTGACAGCGCTGCTGCTCGCGCGGGGTCTGGGCGCCCGCGTGGAGGCGGTCGACCGGGATGCCGAGGCGACCGCGCTGGCTCGCGCGGTGCTGCGCCGGCTGCCCGGGGGCCGGCGCGTTGCCGTCTGTTCCGGCGAGGCCGGTGACTTCGCTGGGGTGGGCAGCGCCGACCTGGTCGTCCTGGCGGCTCTGGTCGGTGTGGACCCGGTCGAGAAGCAGTCCGTGCTCGCGCGGGTGGCCGACCGGATGCGGCCCGGCGCGGTCCTGCTCGTGCGCAGCGCGCACCGGCTGCGGACCTTGCTGTACCCGCCGATCACGGTCGACGAGCTGACCGCGGCCAGCGCGGGACTGCTGCGGCCGCTGGCCGAGATCCGCCCGATGACGGAGGTGGTCAACTCGTTCCTGGTCGCTGTTCGGAGCTGAGCGCGGCCCGGTCGGCACCAGGCCTCGCGATCTCCCGGCCACGCAGCACCACCCGCTGGGCCCGGGTCAGGTCAGCGATGTTGACGGTGGGATCGCCGCGGACCACGAGCAGGTCCGCGGCCAGCCCGGCACGTAACCGGCCGGTCGTCGTGCCGAGGCCGCAGGCGTCCGCCGCGGCGGAGGTGGCCGACGCCAGCGCCACCGCGGGGGCAACGCCAGCGGTCACCAACTCCACCACCGACCACGGCAGGATGCCGTGCGGCTTGCCCGGGTGGATGCCGGCGTCCGAGCCGCTGATGAGCCGCGCGCCAGCCGCAGCCAACCGCCCGACCTGCGCCAGCCGGCCCTCGACGGTGTAGTTCGTGTGCGCCATCAGCGTGGTGGCCTGCGCCGACGGGGCGCTGCCCGGGCCCCGCCCGATGGTCGGGCACACCGCGACACCGGCGGCGGCCAGGTCATCGAACAGCGACTCGGGTTGTTCCAGCCCGCGTTCGGTCATGCAGGTGCAGTGTTCGATGCCGTCCACGCCCGCCGCCAAGCAGACCCGGACCGACTCCACCGAGTGGGCGTGCGCGGTCACCGGGAGACCGACACCGTGCGCCAGCCGCACCACCTCGGTGAGGTCCGGCGTCGCGTACTGCAGGGCGAGCAGGTTCGACCCGGCGGTCATCGACCCGCCCGACACCATCACCTTCACGACATCGACGCGCCGGCCGGCCCGCTCCCGGACCGATGCGGCGAGTTCCCTCCGCCCTTGCGCCTGGCCGCCCATGCTCCAGCAGTGCCCGCCGTGCGAGGTGATCGGCGGCCCGGACACCACCAGCCGCGGCTCGCCATCACGCGGACCGGCCGTGGCCCGGTCGGCGACCGTCCAGTGGTGATCCCCGAGATCCCGCACGGTCGTCACGCCGGCCCGCAGATGAGCGGCCAGCGCCGCCCGCACGACCCGGACCCGCTCCTCCGGGCGTTGGTCGGGCACTCGCGCCAGCGCGTCCGGACCACCGTCGCCGCACAGGTGCACGTGCGCGTCGATGAGTCCGGGCAGCACGGTGCTGCCGGCCAGGCGGGTGACCGGCACGCCGGCCGGCAGGTCGAACCGGCCTGTCTCCACCCCGGCGATCCGCCCGCCGTCCACCACGACCAACACGCCGCCGCGCAGCATCCGCTCACCGTCGAAGCCGGCATCCGCGTAGTACGCGCGCATCGGACCCCCCACGGCGGCCGACCGGACATCTCGCATCAAGCAGACACCAGGCGCAGGCACGCCGCCACAGCAAGCTGCGAGCACGCCATCGCCAGCACGCTGAGCGGACCGAGACCGGCCAGCGCGTTGATCCACGTGCGCGGCACGAGCACGCTCAGGCTGGCGCCTGCGGCAGCGCCGACAGCGAGATAGCCGATGCTGGTGGCGGTGTCGTCCACCACCGTGTGGACCAGCGTCCGCCACCGTGGGCCGGGGGCGGTCGGCGGCAGCGGCGGCAGCGGCCGGCCGAGCCGCGTCCACACCAACCCAACCGCCATCGACGTGACCAGCGCGGCCAGCCAGCGCGGCGCTAGGTGGTCTTGACCGGGTACAGACCAGTGGCCTACGATCCCGCTTATCCGAGATGAATACGGATACTGGAACGGTTAGGCGGGAACAGCGCCCCGAAGCGTCGTGCCTTCCAGCTCACCCATTTGGGCTGGAAGGCACGCCTTGTCAGGACGCGACTGGCCAGCAGTCGCCTACTTCTTCGGGCACGTCGTGCACTCGCACGGCGCGTCGTGGTCGGTAGTGCACGTGCAGGATGCGCACGCTTCGCCGCCGCAGCGCGGACAGTCGGAGCATGTCGTCTGATCGGGCATGCGGGCCACTCCTTCGGAGCTGACAGGTCACAGGGCGCAACGATGCTACTGCCGGGCGCCCGCCGTTCTCCCGCTAGATGGGATTGACAATCGTTTCCGTTAGCGTTTTCATGACCGCGTGGTCCGTGGTCGGGCGGGTGCCGGGGAAGTGCGGAGGTCGGCGACGGCCGGACGAGGCGCGGTCTCCGCGGACGAGGCTGCCGCCCGGGCGCTGCGCGCGGCCGGGCTGGCGGTCACCGCGCCGCGCCGCGCGGTCTACCAGGTGCTGGCCGGGCGGGAGCGCGCACTCAGTGCCGGAGACGTCTTCGACGTGCTCCACGCCGGCGGGTCGAAGCAGGGGCTGACCAGCGTGTACCGCGTCCTGCACGCGTTCGTCGTGAGCGGGCTCGTGCACGTGTTCGCCGGTGACGAGCAGCGCTACCGCATCTGTCGGCGGACCCCGCACGCCCACCTGATCTGCGAGCACTGCGGCCGGGTCGTCGAACGCCCGGCCGAGATGGCGCGCCGGTGGCTCGCGCCGGTGGCGCACGAGGCGGACTTCGTGCCGAACGTCGAACGGAGCGATCTGTACGGGCGCTGCGGCCGATGCGGTCCCGCGGCGGTCAGGCCGCCGATCGGCGGCGCCGCCGGCGGTCGCTCGCCGCCGGGGCGGACCGCGCGCGCCAGCGCTGGCTGACCCACCGCGATAGCCGTATTGATAACGGGTGCCATTCCTGGTTAGCTCGCGAACGAGACAATCGACCACACCGACGGAGGCAGCCCGTGTTCTCGACCCTTCCGCCGCGGGGCGCCCGGCGATCCGCCGCGGCCGGTGGCCTGCTGATGGCGGCGGTCCTGGCGGCCGGCTGCTCGACCTCGCCCACGGCGTCGGCCGGCTCCTCCGGCGGCACCACGGTGATCCCGGTCGTCGCTGCCGAGAACTTCTGGGGCAGCCTGGCCGAGCAGCTCGGTGGGTCGCACGTCAAGGTCACCAGCATCATCAACAACCCGGACGCCGACCCGCACGACTACGAGGCCACACCGGCCGACGGCCGCACGATCGCCGCGGCCCGGCTGGCGATCGTCAACGGCGTCGGCTACGACCCGTGGGCGACCAAACTCGCCGACACCAACGCCTCATCCGGCCGGATCACGCTGACCGTGGGCGACGTGGTCGGCGTCAAGGTGGGCGACAACCCGCACCGCTGGTACAACCCGGACAACGTGCGTACCGTCGTCGACCAGATCACCGCGGCGTACAAGAAGATCGACCCTGCCGACGCCGGGTACTTCGACAGCCAGCGCGGCGCGGTGCTGTCGAGCAACCTCAAGGCGTACTTCGACACGATCGACCAGATCAAAGCCAGCTACGCCGGCACCCCGGTGGGAGCCTCAGAGTCGATCTTCGCGATGCTGGCGCCCGCGCTCGGGCTCGACCTGCTGACCCCGGCGGCGTTCCTGACCGCGATCAGCGAGGGCGGCGACCCCACCGCGGCGGACAAGGCCACGATCGACGCGCAGATCACCGGCAAGCACATCAAGGTGTACGTGTACAACAGCCAGAACGCCACGCCCGACGTACAGGCCCAGGTCAAGGAGGCTAAGGCGGCCGGCATCCCGGTGACCACGATCACGGAGACGCTGACCCCGGCCGGCGCCTCGTTCCAGGGCTGGCAGGTCGCCCAGCTCACCGCGCTGAGGCAGGCGCTGGCCCAGGCGACCGGAAAGTAGGACCGCCCGTGGCCGCGACCCCGCGCGAGCTGCTCAGCGCCCCGGCCGAGCCAGCCGCCGTCGCCACCCCTGGGCCCGTGGATAGCCCGGTGGTGGTCGAGGTCAGGCAGGCCACCGCGGTGCTCGGCGGCCGGACGGTCTGGGCGGGCGTGGACGCGACCGCGGCCGCCGGTGAGTTCGTGGCTGTCCTGGGCCCGAACGGCGTCGGGAAGTCCACCCTGCTCAAGGCGATTCTCGGCCTCGTGCCGGTTGCGCAGGGCACCATCCGCCTGCTGGGCCGGCCACCCGGGCAGGCCAACCACGAGGTCGGATACCTGCCGCAGCGGCACAGCTTCGACACCTCCCTCCGCATCCGGGGCCTGGACGTGGTCCGGCTCGGGCTGGACGGTGACCGGTGGGGGCTGCCGTTGCCGGGCCGCCGCGCCCGGGCTTCCGCCGCCCGGGTGCGCGAGCTCGTCGAGCTGGTCGGCGCCGCCGAGTACGCGCACCGGCCGATCGGCGCGCTGTCCGGCGGGGAACAGCAGCGCCTGCTCATCGCACAGGCCCTCGCCCGCAGGCCCCGGCTGCTCCTGCTCGACGAGCCGCTGGACAGCCTCGACCTGCCCAATCAGGCCGCGGTCGCCGAACTGATCTCACGTATCGCCCGCGCCGAGCACGTCGCCGTGCTGATCGTCGCGCACGACGTCAACCCGATCCTCAGCTACCTCGACCGGGTCATCTACCTCGGCCGGCACGGCGCCGTAGCCGGACCGCCGCACGAGGTCATCACCTCGCGCTCGCTGACCGCGCTGTACGGCACACCGATCGAAGTACTGTCCACATCGGACGGCAGGCTGGTCGTCGTCGGTCAGCCCGAGGCGCCCGCGCGGCACACCGACCGCCATGGCGGCCCGTCGTGACCGCCGATTTCAGCTGGAACCTGGTCGCCGACATCAGGGACAT
Organism: Mycobacteriales bacterium; assembly: GCA_039648995.1. Taxonomy (GTDB): domain Bacteria; phylum Actinomycetota; class Actinomycetes; order Mycobacteriales; family CADCTP01; genus JBBWZH01. The sequence continues at coordinate 1,362 of JBBWZH010000488.1, read as the reverse complement.
GTGGTCGCTGCCGTTCATGGTCAACGCGTTCCGCGCCGGCACGATCGTCGCGGTCCTGGCCGCGCTGATCGGCTGGTTCATGGTGCTGCGTGGCCAGAGCTTCGCCGGCCACACGCTGGCGCTCGTCGGGTTCCCCGGCGCGGCCGCCGCGGTCTGGCTCGGCATCGGGCTGGCGTACGGGTATTTCGCGTTCTGCCTGGCCGCCGCGCTGGTGATCGCCGTCCTGCCCAACCGGGGCGGCCGCGGCTACGTCGAGGAGTCGGCCGTCATCGGTACGGTCCAGTCGTTCGCGCTGGCGTCCGGGATGCTGTTCATCGCGCTCTACAAGGGCTTCCTCAACGGCACGAACGCGCTGCTGTTCGGCAGCTTCCTGGGCATCACCGGCGGGCAGGTCACCGAACTCGCCGGGGTGGCCGCGGCGGCGCTGGCCGTCCTGGCCGTCATCGGCCGGCCGCTGCTGTTCGCCTCCGTCGACCCCGACGTCGCCGCGGCACACGGCGTGCCCACCAGGATCCTCGGTGGCGGATTTCTGCTGCTGCTCGGCGCCACCGCCGCCGAGGTCAGCCAGATCACCGGCGCGCTACTGGTCTTCGCGCTGCTGGTACTGCCACCGGCGACCGCCCAGCTCATCACCCCGCGCCCGGCGCGCAGCCTGGCGCTGTCCGTCCTGCTCGCACTCGCCACGCTCTGGCTGGCACTGTTCATCGCGTACTACTCGTCTTATCCGATCGGGTTCTGGCTGACCACCGTCACGTTCGGCCTCTACGCACTCACCCACGCGCTACGGCGCGCCGCGGCCGGCCTCGCCCGGCACAGCGCCCGCGCCGACCGGCTCGCGCCGGCGAGAGCCTGACCCCCGGTGTTCAGCCACCCGTTCATGCAGCACGCGTTCCTCGCCGGAACCGCGGTCGCCCTGGCAGCAGGCCTGGTCGGCTACTACCTCGTCCTGCGCGCGCAGGTCTTCACCGCCGACGCGCTGTCGCACGTGGCATTCACCGGCGCCCTCGCCTCGCTGGCCGCCGGACTCGACGCCCGACTCGGACTGTTCGCGCTCACGATCCTGGTCGCGCTCGGCATGGGCGGGCTCGGCCACCACGGCCGACCAGACGACGTCGTGATCGGCAGCGTCTTCGCCTGGATCCTCGGCCTCGGCGTGTTCTTCCTGACGTACTACACCACCACCCGCAGCGGCACCGGCAACGGCGCCGCGAGCGTCACGGTGCTGTTCGGCTCGATCTTCGGCCTGTCCGCCTCCCGAGCCGCCCTCACCGCCGCCATCGCGGTGGCCATCTGCGCGGTGGTCGGTGCCATCGCACGGCCGCTGCTGTTCGCCACGCTCGACGAGGACGTCGCCGCTGCCCG
>JBBWZH010000479.1:0-5595 GCA_039648995.1 Mycobacteriales bacterium | reverse complement strand
CCGCGCGGGCTCAGCGCGCGAGGCGGGTCTGGGCAACCTCCACCTTGTCGAAGACGGGCGCGAGGCCGTCGGCGCGGGACAGCGTGATCGTGTTGGCGCCGGCCCGCAGCGTCACCGGGATCCCGATGGACCAGACGTTGTTCCAGTCCCAGGTGTTGCGGAACCAGACCCGCTGGGCCGCCCCGCCGTTGACGGCGATGTCGGTGGCCCGGGAGATGATGTTGGTGTTGTACGCGTGGCCGCCGACCCGGTCGTCGTTGGCGTAGTGGACGACCAGGGTGTACTGGCCGGCGCGCCGGGCGGTGACGCCGTTGAGCGTGAGCGTGCCGGTGCCGCCCACGCCGGTGACGGTGGCGCCGCCGGAGGCGTTGGCGTTGGCCTCGACGGTCGCCGGGCCGGCCAGCGTGTTGCCGGCCGCCTCGGCCTCGATCGTCCGCACCGTCGCCTGCGCCGCCGGGCCGGACCGGGTCAGGGTCATCTCGTCCAGCCGCACCGTCGCCGCGGTCGCCGGGCGCACGCCGATCCGGTGCACGCCGGCGGACAGGTAGACCTGGTCGGTTGCCGTGCGCCAGGCCCGGGCGCCGGCCGGCGAGCGCAGCACGGCTCCGGTGAGCGGGCCGCCGTCGAGGGTCATCCGGGCCGCGATCCGGCCCGGATGCCCGGCCGCGCCGTACCGGGTGGCCACGTCGTAGTAGCCGTTCGCCGGCACCGAGACGACGAACGTGGTCGAGCCGCCGGCGCCGAGCCGGACGTAGCCGGCCGCCGAGGAGTCCGCGCGGTCGTAGGCGTAGGAGACCGCGCCGGTCGGCTGCGCCAACTCGGCCTGGTACCGGGTGCCGCTCGGTGCGGCGGTGACCTCGGTGACGTCGACCCGGTCGAGGGTGACCTCACCGCGGGCGGTGCCGATCGACCCGCTCTTGGCCAGCGTCAGCCGGTGCGTGCCCGCGGTCAGCCGGACGGTGGTGTCGGCCCTGGCGCGGTAGAGCCAGTTCAGCGTGACCGGGTACGCGACGAACCGCGCCTGGGCGCCGTCGACCGTGAGCACCTGCTGAGCCGGCCCACCGGACTGGTTCCCGTAGAGGATGCCGACGTCGTAGGCGCCGGCCCGCGGCACGGTCACCGACAGCGTCACCGAACTGTCCGGCTGGTTCAGGCCGCCCACGTCCCGCGTCCCGGAGGCCGCGTAGCCGTTGAAGTTCTGCGGTGTGCCCTGCGTGAAGACCTGTCCGGAGACGATCGTGCCGGCCTCGGCCTCGTACTGGGCGCGCCACGGCAGGGCGACCCGGGGCGTGATCCCGTTGCCGCCGGGGGACAGGACGACCTCGTACGCGGCCATCGGGTCCATGCTGTCGACCGGTACCCGCACGGTGCCGTCGCGGCCGACCGGGACGTCCCGCTCGGCCAGCACCGCCGGCGGCGGCGCGTAGGCGTCGTAGCCGCTCCACTCGGTGCGGGACAGGGTCAGGTGCACGGTCCGGCCGAACAGCGCGCGGTCCACCCCGCGCACCTCGACCACCGTGTCGCCGGCTTCGCCGCCCAGCAGCACGTGCGCCTGCCGCCGCGTGGTGTCCAGGCTGGCCAGGCCCTGCAGCGTGTCGACCTTGCTCAGCACCGGCGGGGTGACCGCGACGGTCTCGCCGGTCATGTCGGCGTACATCTTGAACATCCACCAGGAGCCGGTCGGCAGGTTCGTCTGCGAGGCGTTGCCGGACAGGTTGCCCGCGGCGTCCCAGTAGGCCTGACCGCCCGCGTCGACCTTGGTGTCCTCGAACATCGACACCCACTGCACGAGGTGGCCGGGGACGCTGAGGTCGCGGCGCCCGGCGTACTCGTTGATGTCGATCGGCAGCGGTCCGATGCCGAGCACCCGCTCCAGCGCCCGGTAGTCGGCGTAGTCCTGCCGGTACCGCTCCAGTTGCAGGGTGGGCAGCTCGTGCCAGGTCATGACGTCGGGCAGCACGCCGTTGGCCCTCGCGTAGGTGAGGAACTCCGGCAGGAACCGGCGGTCGTAGAAGGCTTCGTTCGGGCCGGCGATGCGGGCGCCGGGGTCGATCGCCCGGATCGTGCGCACGGTGGTCGTCCAGTCGGCGAGGAAGCGGTCCCGGCCCCTCGTGTACGCCGCCGGGTCGCCGTTGCTCAGGCCGTACCAGATCCAGTCCGGCTCGTTGAACGGCACGTAGACGAAGTGCTCCCGCTGCGGGTGCACCGCGATCTTGTGTGCCATCTGCTCGATCTTCGGCAGGTAGTCGGCGAAGCCGAGGTCGTCGTACGGCCAGTGTGGATAGAAGTCCTGCATGTAGACGTCGATGTCCTGGCCGCCGGTGCGGACGAACTGGTCGGCCACGACCAGCGTGTCCCCGTTCGGGTGCTGCTCGCCGTCGGGTGCCTTGCCGGCGATCGTGCGGATCTTCAACGGCTGCAGCAGGTTGTCGCTGGGGACGCCGGGGTCGCTGATCCCGTAGAGCACGCCGTTGCCGCCGTGCCGTACCGGCCCGGTGCGCTGGGAGAGGTCGACGACGAGCGTCTTCGGCGCCGCGGCGGCCGGCCCAGCGGCGGCCGGGGTCACAGCCGACAGGCCGGCCAGCACGGTCGCGGCGGCCAGGAGCGGGACGGTCAACTTCTTCTGCATGGCTCTCCTCGGTCGCGGCCGCGAATGCTTGTGATCGGTCACATCACGGCGGCTGGGACGGCAGGTCGCAGTGCCCCCGAACGGTGACGACAGTGTTAACGCTCACAACTCAGGCGGTCAAGGGGGTCGCCCCGGGTCCGGACGGGGCGAGCGGGCCGGTAGATCGGCCGTTGACTCCGCCGGCAACTGCGGTGAAACTGTTGACCCGACCAGCATGTGACCGATCACATGGCCTGAAAGACCTGGTAGCAGTCCCGGAGGAGCCCGGTGTCCGGCACCAGCCCGATCACCCTGACGTGGGGCCACGACGCCCTCACCGTCGTGCTCGTCGCGCCCCCCGACGGGCCGCCGCGGCTGGCCGGGCTGACCCCCGGCGGCGGCGCGGTGCCGGTGCCGTCGGCGCAGCCACTGGTCGAGATGCTGGTCGCCGGCCGCGGCCGGGCCCGGTCGGGCACCCGCTACCCGGACACCGCCGTGGGGGCCACGCTGCGGTACGTCGACCACGCGCACAGCAAGGTCGACGACCTGACCCGGCTGGACCTCACCCTGCACGATGAGGTGTCCGCCCTGCGGGTGCGGGTCCGGCTGGAGTCGCGCGAAGGCGTGCCGGCGCTGCGGGCGACCACGACGGTGACCAACGTCGGCACGGCCGAGGTCGTGCTGCACGCGGTCTCCTCGCTGTGCACCGGCGCGTTCGTGCCGGCGGCGGGCCGGATCGACGACGTCGAGCTGATCACCGGGGCGGGCGAGTGGCTGGGCGAGGGGCGCTGGCAACGCCGGCCGCTGCGGCCGGACCTGCTGCCCGACCTGGACCTGACGCTGCACGGGCAGGACCCGCGCGGCGCCGTCGCGGTGACCAGCCACGGCACCTGGTCGTCCGGGCGCTGGCTGCCCACCGGCGGGCTGGTCGACACCCGCACCGGCCGCTCGTACGCCTGGCAGGTTGAGCACAACGGCGCCTGGCACTACGAGGTGGGCGAGCGGCGCGACGGGCTCTATCTCGCGGTCTTCGGCCCCACCGACGCCGAGCACCAGTGGCGGCAGCGGCTGGCGCCGGGGGAGTCGTTCACCACCGTGCCGACCTCGCTCGCGGTCGGTGACGGCGGGTGGGAGGGCGCGATCGAGGCGCTGACCGGTCATCGGCGCGCGTCGCGCCGGCCGCACCCCGACGCCGCCACCATGCCGGTCGTCTTCAACGACTACATGAACACGCTGATGGGCGACCCGACGACGGACAAGCTGCTGCCGCTGGTCGCCGCCGCGGCCGGCGCCGGCGCGGAGATCTTCTGCGTCGACGCCGGCTGGTACGACGAGGACGGCGACTGGTGGGACAGCGTCGGCGCCTGGGAGCCATCCACGGTGCGCTTCCCGGGCGGCATCGCGGAGGTCCTCGACGCCATCCGCGCGGCCGGGATGGTGCCGGGGCTGTGGCTCGAGCCCGAGGTCGTCGGCGTACGCAGCCCGCTCGCGCGGGCGCTGCCGGCGGAGGCGTTCTTCCAGCGGTCCGGCGTCCGCCAGGTCGAGCACCACCGCCTGCACCTGGACCTGCGGCACCCGGCCGCCCGCGCCCACCTGGACGGGGTCGTCGACCGGCTCGTCGGCGACCACGGGATCGGCTATTTCAAGCTGGACTACAACATCAACCCCGGCGTCGGCACGGACGTCGAGGCCGACGGCCCCGGCGACGGCCTGCTGCGGCACAACCGCGCCCACCTCGACTGGCTCGACGGCCTGCTGGCCCGGCACCCGCGCCTGGTGCTGGAGAACTGCAGCTCCGGGGCGATGCGGATGGACCAGGCGATGCTGTGCCGGCTGCAGCTGCAGTCCACCAGCGACCAGCAGGACCCGCTGCGCTACCCGCCCATCGCGGCGGCGGCGCCGGTCTCGATGCCACCGGAGCAGGCGGCGAACTGGGCCTACCCGCAGCCGGACATGGACGACGAGCAGGCCGCCTTCACGCTGTGCACCGGCCTGCTCGGCCGCCTGTACCTGTCCGGGCGGCTGGACGCGATGAGCGCGGGCCAGCGGGCGGTCGTCGCCGCGGCCGTCGCGGTCCACAAAGGACTGCGTGCCGACATCGCCGCCTCGACACCGCTGTGGCCGCTGGGGCTGCCGGGCTGGGCGGACGGTTGGGTCGCGCTCGGGCTGCGGACCGCGGAGCGGGCGCACGTCACCGCCTGGCGCCGGCCCGGGGCGCCCGGCCAGGTGGCGCTGCCGGTGCCGCACCTGCGCGGGCGGCGGGTCCGCGTCGACGTCGCCTTCCCCGCGGGCCTGCCGCGCTGGCCGGCCGAGTGGGACGCGGCGGCCGGCGTACTGCACCTGCGGGCGACGACCGGGCCGCCCTCGGCCCGGACCCTCACGCTCACGCCGGAGGACTGACACACGCCACCCCGCCCGTCCCCACCGGGGCAGGCGCACACCGAACGGAGTGGTTCGATGAGGAAGCTGCCACTGATCCTGGCCACCGCCGCGGTCATGACCGTGCTGGCCGCGTGCAGCGACAACACCGCCGGCGGTGGCGGCGGGGGCGCGGCCGCGCCGGGGAGCTGGCCCGACCCCACCGCGAAGCTCGACGGCGTGACCCTCACCGTGTGGACCGCCGAGAACAGCGCCGACACCGCCAAGTCGGTGATCAAGGGCTTCTCCGCGGCCACCGGCGCGAAGGTGCAGACCGTCACCGTGCCCGACCCGTACGAGCAGGGCGTGCAGACCAAGGTGGCCACCGGCGACAAGCCCGACCTCGCCTTCTGGCAGCCGACCGCGAGCCAGCTCAAGGTGCTGCAGCCGACCACCAACCTGCAGGTGCTCGACGGCGCCCCGTGGCTGGACAAACTCGACCCGTCCATCCGGGACATCACCGGCCTGCTGGACGGGAAGCGCTACGGCGCCCTGGTCACCACCCCCGCGGTGGAAGGCGTCTACTACAACAAGCAGGTCTTCGAGCAGGCCGGGATCACCAGCACGCC
>JBBWZH010000459.1:0-24254 GCA_039648995.1 Mycobacteriales bacterium | reverse complement strand
GGCAGTCGGTGGCTGGGTGGTCGTAGCGGCAGCCCAGGGCGGCTCGGAGGTACTCACGGGCCCGTTGCAGGCGGGCGATCTCGGTGTCGAGGGCGGTGAGGCGCCTGCGGCCGATCGCCTTCCAGTCGGCGACGTGCGCGGCGGCGAGCACGCCGGCGATGTCGTCGAGGGACAGGCCGGCGTCCTGCAACATGCCGATGAACACGAGCCGGCGCAGCGTCCCGGCCCGGTAGCGGCGCTGCCCGGAGCGACGGGCGTCGGCGGTGAGCAGGCCCCGCCGTTCGTAGAACCGCACGGTCGAGGTCGCCACGCCGGCGCGGCGGGCGACCGTGCCGATGGTCAGCAGGGTGTCGTCCATGCACCAGCTTGACTTGAACCCGGGTTCAACTGTCAAGGTCCGGCTATGACCTCAACGTCCCAGGACAACCCGACCCTGCCTCCGAACCACCACGGCGGCTACCCCCACTTCGACGGGTGGCGCGGCCTGGTCGCCGCGCTCCGGTTCACGCTCGGGCGCGGGCCCGACGCCGACCTCGCCATCGCGCTGACCGGCGCCGGCCCCGGCGACGACGTCCTCGACGTCGGGTGCGGGCCCGGCGTGGCGGTACGCCGGGTGGCCGCCCGCGGGCCGTCGTCGGTCACCGGCGTCGACCCGGCGGCCGTGATGCTGCGCTTCGGCCGCGCCCTGACCCGGCCGCACCGGGGCCACCCAACGGCCGTGCGCTACCGGGAGGGGACGGCCGAGGCGTTGCCGCTGCCTGACGGCGCCGCCACCGTCGTCTGGTCGCTGGCGACCGTCCACCACTGGCGTGACCTCGACGCCGGCCTGCGCGAGGTCCGCCGGGTGCTGCGTCCCTCGGGCCGCTTCCTCGCGGTCGAGCGTTGGGCCCAGCCGGGCGCGTCCGGCCACGCCAGCCACGGCTGGACCCCGGACCAGGCCCAGCTGTTCGCCGAACGGTGCCGCGCCGCCGGCTTCTCCAACGTCCAGGTCGACCGCCACCCGCGGCACCGCCGCAGCGTCCTGTCCGTCCTCGCTCAGGCCACCTGAGGCCCTCCCCGGCCGTCCGGGCCGGCGACGCCCGGTAGCAGGCGAATCCGCCGCGGCTATCCAAGCGTGGCGACGTCCGCGAGGTAGACGGGCACGGGGGCACCACTGGCCAGGGACGCCAGCCCCGCTTCGCAGACCGCGGTCGCGGCGTAGCCGTCCCAGGTGGTGGGTCCGACGACGTCGCCGCGGCGGCAGGCGTCGACCCAGGCCTGGAGCTCCAGGTCGTACGCACGCGCGAAGCGGGCCCGGAAGTCCGCGGGGAAGAAGCCGCCCCAGGAGCCGTCGGCGTCCCCCGCGGCCGTCGAGTAGAGGCCTTCCCAGGGGCGACCGGCGATGACCGTTCCGCGCTCGCACACGGCCTCGCAGCGGACCTCGTAGCCGACCTGGTTGCGGACGAACACCTCGTTGGTGACGATGCCGCCGCCGGTCATCCGGAAGAGGGCGATCTGGGGGTCGGCGACTCCCTCGGGTGAGTGACCGGACGGCGCGGGAGACAGGACGGTGATCTCCTCGATCTCCTCGTCGAAGATGAAGCGCGCCACGTCGACCTCGTGCACGAGGCTGTCCCGGACGATCATCTCCGAGCCGAAGGAGTCCGGGACGTTCTTGTTCCGGTGGGTGTTGTGCACGATCAGCGTCCGCCCCAGCCGACCGGCCGAGAGCAGCTCCTTCATCCGGGCGTACTCGGGGTCGAAGCGGCGCATGAAACCGACCTGGACCAGCGGCCCGCCACGGTCGCGTTCGGCCCGGACCAGGCGGAGCGACGAGGCGCTGTCCGCCGTCAGCGGCTTCTCGCACAGGGTGTACTTGCCGGCCGCAAGGCAGCCCAGGACCTGCTCCTCGTGGGCCGGCCCCGGCGACGCGATGAGGACGGCATCCACATCGTCGGCGTTGATGAGGTCGAGGGCATCCCGGATTGCCCGGACCCCGTCGTACCGCCCCGCGACCGCCTGCGCCCGGGCGGCGTCCAGGTCGGAGACCGCCACCAGGCGGGCGTTCGCCACCCGCCGGGCGACCCGGTGGGCATGGTCGCTGCCCATCAGGCCGACGCCGACGATGCCGACCCGCAGCTCCCTACCTGCCATGCCTACGCCCGTACCGCCGGGATGCGGCCGGGGCGGGGGTGCCTCCGTGCTCGACGGCATGCGGGGCGACGACCTTGCCGGGTCGGACGCCGCGCAGCTCGTGGCTGATCTCGGCGAGCTCCTGGCCACCGGCCATTTTCGGCGGTGAGCTGTTCGAGGGTGACGTCGCCGCGGTGGACATCCAGGGCGACCTGGCCCAGCTTGGGCACGATGCGGTGGTTGCCCAGGTAGGCGTGGTGCGGGTTGACGGTGATGTCGACGCCGCGCAGCGCACGGATATGGCCGTAGCGCATGCCGATGTTCTCGAACTCCAGGACCGGGCCGTCCTGCGGACGTTCCTCACTCTGCACCGTCATCGGACGTCCGCCTTCCGCTTGACGTGGAGGTTCACCAGCGTCGCGCCGATGAGCATGACCCCCGAGGAGGTCTTGAACCAGTCCGGGTCCCAGCCGGCGTAGAAAATTCCGAGGTGGGTGCCATCAGGAGCTGACCGTCGGTCACGGCGTCGGCCTTCCCTATTCAGACGGTGATCCAGCGCTTCTCGGCGTCCGAGCGAAGCGTCGCGTCGACGAGCCGGGCGGCCAGCACCATGTCGGCGATGGTCGCGCCGCCGGGGGTACGGCTGACGATCGACGCGAGCAGCCGCTGGGCCTCGATCACCTTGAGGTCGTCGAAGCTGAGCGGGATCGCGGTGTCCGGCTGGAACGCCCCGGCCTCGCCGTCGCTCGGCCCGACCCGGTGCGTGGTCCACGACGCACCCTGGTAGTCCTGGTCGAGGCACACCTGCAGCTCGCCCATCCGCCGGAAGTCCCAGGCGAGGGAACCGGCGCTGCCGTGCACCTCGAAGCCGTAGGAGTTCTGCTCGCCGACGGAGGCGCGGCTGGCCTCCAGGAAGCCCTTGGCCCCGGAAGCGAACCGCAGCATGGTGAGGACGTGGTCCTCGTTCTCGACCGGCAGCAGCGGGCCGTCGGCGCCGCGCGAGAAGTGCGACGAGGCGCCGATGGCCGGGGGACGCCGGGTGATGAATGTCGACGTCTCGGCGAACAGGGCGGCGATCGGGCCGACGACGTACTGGGCGAGGTCCAGGCCGTGCGAGGCGAGGTCGCCGACGACGCCGCTGCCGGCCTGCTCCTGCACGAAACGCCACGTCAGGGCGCCGTCGGGGTGGGCGCAGTAGTCGCCGAGCATCTGCACCCGGACGTGCCGGACATCGCCGATCCGGCCGGACGCGACCAGGTCGCGGGCGACCTCGACGGCGGGGGCGTTGCGGTAGTTGAAGCCGACCGCGGAAGCGACGCCGGCGGCCGCGATCGCATCGGCGATCTCGCGGGTCTCGGCCAGGTTGCGACCGGCGGGCTTCTCGATCCAGATGTGCTTGCCCGCCCTGGCTGCAGCCACGGCCACGTCGCGGTGGGTGAAGTTCGGGCCCGCGACACACAGCAGGTCGATGCCGGCGTGGTTGACGAGTTCGGTCCAGTCCGGGGTGGTCACGGAGATGCCGAAGACCTCGCGGGCGTAGTCGAGCCGGCCGTCGTCGGCGGGGTCCGCGACCCCGACCAGGCGCGGGATCGCGCCAAGGTCACGGTAGTGCTGCCGGACGCGGGTCAGGGCCTTGGCGTGGACCTGGCCCATCCAACCGAAGCCGACGATGCCAATATTGATGTTCTGGGACATATGGGTACACCTTCGGCGGATGGTTCCGCCTGCCTTTCTGACGGATGGTCAGCGGACCTCGTCGACACGTACCGGCCGGTGCTCGCGCCAGGATCGGGTGGCGGCCGCGGCGATGAGCGACGCCTCGGTGCCGTCGTACAGGGTGCAGGGCGAGGCAAGGGTGCCGGCAACGACCTGGCTGCACGACGCGCCGCCGCGGGCGGTTGCCCGGGCGGCGCGTCCGGTCCGGTAGGACAGTGTCGGGCAGGGTCCGGCTTACTGGCCGGCGGTGAGGGCGGCGATGCAGGTCGGCGCGATGTTCCATCGGTTGCCCAGCGAGACGACCGGTTGCGGGAAGCCGCTGGGATCGCGTTGTGTGCAGGTGAGCGAGCGCAGCGCCCCGCGGGACGAGTTCAGCGCCACGGTCACGCCGATGATCTGGCCCGGCCGGGAGTCCAGGCGGACCGCCGCGAAGTACGTGTTGCCGCCGGAGTCTGACAGCGGCCCGGCGATCGTGTTGCCGGTGATGTCCACCTCCTCCAGTGGCCCGGTGATGCCCTGCAGGATGACCCCGGAACCGTTCGGCGCCGGGCCGGTGAACGTGATGTCGTTGTCCCGGATGCCGATATTGCGTACCGATTCGCCCGAGACGCCGTTGGAGTCGCCGTCCAGCACGATGGTGTTGTTGCTGATCGACACCTGCTGCGGGAAGGCTCCGCTGTGCGGCACGACCCGGATTCCCGCCCCGGCGGCCCCGTGCCGCCGGATCTGGTTGTTGTCGATCTTGACGCCGTCAGCGGCGTTCTCGACGTCGATCACGCCCTCGCCGGACGGGGCGGTCACGTCGAAGGTGTTGTCGGCGACCACGACGTCCTGGGTGCGGTAGAGGAACAGGCCGCGGCCGGCGAACGTGTTGCCGGTGACGATCACGTGCTGGTACGTGGTGACCGTCGCGCTGAACGTGGCCGGCGCGTCCGCGAACGAGTTACCGATCAGGCGCAGGCCGTCGTCGCCGGCGCCGCCGGTTGCCTCGCTGTCGAACGGCGTGTCCCCGATCCGCTCGCCGAAGTGGTTGCCGAGCACCGCGAGAGAGAAGACGTTGCGCTGCACGCCGATCCCGGACCGGGCGCAGTTCGTGAACGACGAGCCGATGATCGACACCCGGCGGACCGCCGTGGCCGGCGTGTTGCCGAGCAGCCGGATGCAGTCGCCCTTGCGGAACCCGGGCAGGGCGGGATGCGCGAAGACGACGTCGCGCACGGTGATGTCGGTGACCGGCATCGAGCAGGTCCCGTTGGCGGCCGAACAGACACCAGAGCCGATCGCGATCGCGTGCGTCTGCTCGGCGGTGTTCGTCGCCGCCGAGGTGTCGATGGTCAGCCGCTCGATCGTGATGTCGCTCGCGCCCGGATCCAGCGAGATGACCGCGGTGTCCCCGGCCTGCTGGTCGCCGACCAGCTCGAGCACGGTTCCGGGGCCGCCGCCGGTGAGCGTCAGGTGGGCACTGTGCGTGGCCACCGCGGCGAACCGGTTGTACGAGCCGACCGGCGCCCGGGTCACCGTCCACCGTCCACCGCCGAGGCAGACCGTGCCGCGACCGGCAGCGGCGGCGGCATCGACCGCGGCCTGGATCGGCGCACGGTCGTCCGCAGCGTCATTCGGCACCGCCCCGAAACTGGCCGGGTCGAAACAGCCGGCGACGCCGGTCCCGCCCGGTTGCGCGCCGGCAACGCGCACCACGAACCCGGCACCGGCAACCGACGTGCCCACCAGCGCCAACATCAACAACGACCGCCGTATCGCCCCGCCGTGGCGCCGCCCCGGCCAGCCCGCGCGAGTCATCCGCTCGTCCGCCATGACATTTTCTCCTCCCCCTGCCGCGGTGGCCGACCACCGCCATCACAGGGTCGCCCCACGCACTGGAACAACGCTGATGCACGGCTGGAACACCGAGGCGCCACGAAGCGGCCGACGAACAGACCCGCGAAATCGCTCATGACCGCCGGGACTGTCCCGGCGTCCCCCACGCGGGCGGGCGGGTGCGGCTCTCAGCGATCGATCATGCGCCGCAGCTGTTCGGGGTAGCGCTCACCCTGCATGTCGGTGCGGGCCGAGGCCTTGTCGAGTTAGGCGATTGTCGCCGGGGTTGGGGCGTAGCTCTGGCTCATGCCCATGCCGCCGAACCCGAGGGCCCATACCTCGAGTCCGTCGCCGAGCGTACGGGTGATCATGTCCGGTTCGCGGTCCTGTAGTCGGAGTCCGTGACCGGCTCCAGCCAGGTCGTCCCGTCGCCTCCGCCGGTGCCCTCCAGCATGGCCAGGTGGCACATCATGTTCCCGTCCGTCGCGCCGTGCCAGTGCTCCTGGCCCGGCGGTGTCCAGACGGTGTCACCCGCCCGCATCGTGATGATCTTCCCGTCGCGGGTGCCGACGAGCCCGATGCCGTCGGTGACGTGCAGGGTCTGGCCGTTGGCGTGCGAATGCCAGTTCGTGTGGGCGCCGGGCGTGAACCGCACCAGACTCACCACCATCCGCGAGGCGCCCTGCGGCCGGTGGATGGGGTTGATGTACACGTCGCCGGTGAAGGCCTCGGCGGGCGCCTTGGCGGTCGGGCTGACCGGGCGCAGTTCCATGACTGGTCCTTCCGTGGTGGCTAACGCGCGGTACGCGCCGGGTCCTGCGCGGCGGTGGTGGCCATCCAGCTGGCGAGCAGGGTGAGCGCGTCGTGCGACGGCGAGCCGGGCTCGGCGCTGTACGCGGTGAGGGTCAGGCCGCGCTCGGCCGGCAGCTCCAGCGCGTCGAAGTCGAGGTCCAGGTCGCCGACGACCGGATGGTGGAAGTGCTTCACCCCGGAGCGGTGCAGCCGGACGTCATGCGCGGCCCAGCGGGTCCGGAACTCCTCGCTGCGGGTCGCCAGCTCGCCGATCAGGTCAGACAGCCCGCGGTCGTACGGGTCGCGCCCGGCCTCGGTCCGCAGCAGCGCGACCGTGGTGTTGGCCGCGTCGTTCCAGTCGGGATAGAAGGCGGTCGCGCGCGGGTCGAGGAACGCGAACCGGGCCAGGTTCGCCGGCCGGCCGGGGTTGTCGAACACCGGCGAGTACAGGGCCCGCCCGAGCGGGTTGATCGCCAGCAGGTCCAACCGTCCATTCCGGACGAACGCGGGCGTCCCGGTCATCGAGTCGAGGATGCGTCGCAGGCTCGGCCGCAGCCCCGGCTCGGCGCGGCGGCGCGGCGCGCGGGCTGGCCGGGCGGCGCGGGCGAGGTCGAACAGGTACGTCCGTTCCGCCTCGTCCAGCCGCAACGCCCGGGCCACCGCGTCGAGCACGTCGTCGGAGACGCCGCCGATGTGCCCCTTCTCCAGCCGGACATACCATTCGGTGCTGACACCGGCCAGCACCGCGACCTCCTCGCGCCGCAGCCCGGGTACCCGCCGCCGCCCGCCGCCGGCCGGCAGCCCCGCCTGCTCCGGCGTGACCTTGGCCCGCCGGGTGGCGAGGAACTCGCGGATGTCGGCTCGGTTGTCCACGGCCACCACGCTACGTCGCCGGGCCCGGTCCGAAGGAGGTCGAGCTGGTACCCCTGACACGCACGCCCTCCCAGGTGGGCGTGGCGCGCGGAAGCATCGGTGCGGATCGAACGCGATCTCGGCGATGATCGTCGCCGGGCAGGTTTTCCGGACCGCTGACCATCAGAAAGAGGACCACCACCATGTACGGAGCAGTCCTGTACGCCCCCGGCGACGTCCGGTACGAGCGGCGCGACGACCCGACCATCACCGCCCCGACCGACGCGATCGTCCGGCTGTCGGCGACCTGCGTGTGCGGGTCGGACCTGTGGGACTACCGCGGGATCAACCCGGCCAGCGGGCCGGCGCCGGTCGGGCACGAGTACTGCGGCATCGTCGAGGAGGTCGGCGTCGACGTCACGACCGTCCGGCCGGGCCAGTTCGTCGTCGGCTCGTTCTTCGCCTCCGACGGCACCTGCCCGCACTGCCGCGCCGGCTGGCAGACCTCGTGCGCGCACCGGGTGTCGATCGGGTCCCTCGGCGCCCAGGCCGAGCTGCTGCGGGTACCGCTGGCCGACGGCACCCTCGTCGCCACCCCCGACGTACCCGGTGACGACCTGCTGCCGAGCCTGCTCGCCGCCTCCGACGTCCTGGGTACCGGCTGGTACGCCGCCGTCGCGGCCGATGTCCGTCCCGGCCGGACGGTCGCGGTCGTCGGCGATGGCGCCGTCGGCCTGCTCGGCGTCCTGTCCGCCCGCCATCTCGGCGCCGAGCGCATCATCGCGATGAGCCGGCACGAGCCGCGACAGGCGCTCGCCCGCGAGTTCGGCGCCACCGACATCGTCGTCGAGCGAGGCGACGAGGGCGTCGCCCGCGTCCTGGACCTCACCGACGGCGTAGGCGCGGACTCGGTCCTCGAATGCGTCGGCACGCCGGAGTCCATGACCCAGGCGCTGCGCTCGACCCGCCCCGGCGGCTCGGTCGGCTTCGTCGGCGTACCCCACGGCGTCGAGATAGACGGCACCGCGCTGTTCTACTCACACGTGGGCCTGCGCGGTGGTCCGGCGCCGGTACGCCGGTTCCTGCCCGAGCTGATCGGCCTGATCTGGAAGGGCGAGATCGACCCGGGGAAGGTGTTCGACCTGACGCTGCCGCTGGACCAAGTCGCCGAGGGATACCGGGCGATGGACGAGCGCCGCGCGATCAAGACCCTGCTGGCGCCCTGACGACATCCCTGGCCGGAACCTACAGAGGCGGTAGCGGTGGAGCCGCCTGCCGGAATCGAACCGACGACCTGCTCAGTACGAGCGATCGGCGGCTAAACGCTGTGCTGGCCTATGACCGCGTTGGTCGGCGCTGAACGAGACTATCCGCTCATCGGATCGGCCGGCTAAGTCAAGCGTAGTTGGTGAGGTCTCTGGATCGCTGGAACTCGTTCTCACCCAGCCGCGTGTTCCACAGCCTGCGCGCGCGATCGGTGGGTCGCAGTTGCTGACGGCGGCCGGGCTGAGCGGGATCATGCCAGCTGACTGTCTCGACCTTGGCGGACCCGAGTCGCAACGCTTCGTCGAGCGCGGGCTCAAGATCACTATCGCTGGAAGCGAGGATAACCAGGTCGACGCCCGGATCGGCCGCCTCCCGTACCAGGGCGAGTGCACATAGGACGTCCACGCCTTTCTCTTCCTTGCCCGCTACAATCAGCTTGCCGTCCGGCCCGGTCGCGAGGCGGCCAGTCGAGTCTCGCTGATACGAATACTTCAACGGCCGATACATGACACTGACTCGCCGATCCCGCTCCCAGTGCGCTTGCTGTGCGAGGTTGCGCGCGTACGACTTCGTGTCATGGTCTGCCGACGGCAGGCCACGGTAGACCATCACGCGAGACAAGACCGCATGGTCATACCCTGAGAACTGGGCACGGTTACGTGCTTGGATCAGCTGATTCGCGTATAGCAACGGGTCAATGAGAGCATCATGCTTTGCGCCGTCACGGCTACTCGGAAAGAGTCCGTGGGCCGTAAGATGAATGTTCTGATAGTCCACTACGAGTACCGCACGAAGTTCAGTCATTGACTCCCCGCAGAGCAACTAAAAGCCCCGCCAGTCCCGGAGGACGGCGGGGAGTTATGTAACGACTATGCCACATCGGATGTGACTCGGCAACCGTGAGTCGGCCAACACTGGGGGACCAGCGAGTTCAAGGCCGTCTCGGGCCGGTTCACAGCATGCCGCAGTCGACGGTCTGCGCGGGTCAGCCTCGGTTCGGATGTCTTGACGGACCGATCGATGCCGCACGATGCCGGCACCGGACTACAACTTGTGCTGATGCGACCGACTTGGCGGCGGGTTGTGCGCTGGTCCGGCCGACCGGGCGCGACCTGATCGCCGGCCTGTGCCGCTGGATAGCGCACGTCGGCGATCTTTGAGGGAGTGCCCGGGTGTCCGATTGACCACCTCGGCGGTTGCTGCGGGCCGATGTGGCGGCGTGGGAGAGGATGTGCACCGGTCCGGCGTGCGTACCTCCGGTGCCGATCGAGTCCCTGGACGGCCAGGCGGTGCTGGCGGCGCGGGCAGTCGCCCGTCCGGCCGCGGCAGACCGGCGCGAGCAGGTCGCCGACCGGGACGAGTGGCGGGATGACCGCTTCGGTTCGGATGCGACCCGGCCGCCCGGAGCCGGCAGGGTCATCGTCGCGCCGCTGCCGGTCGTTGAGGGATGGCCGGTCCACCAGGCGCTGGACTACGGCGGCTGCAACGACTACCGCCGCGCCATCCGAGCATGGCGCGATCCTGCGGTACTGGAACCAGCGCTGGGGCGCCGACCTGCTCGGGCTGACCGCCGACGGCGTCGGCTTCGCCATGTCCCGCCCACCCATCAGCCGCACCGAGGCACTGGCACTGGCCAAGGAGTACGCGGCATACAACGACGGCCAGGCAACGTCCACGACGCCCCCCAGCCCCACCCATCTGGCCGCCAGCCTCATCAGCCCACCGTCCTATTCGCCTGGTGGGACTGACCACCCGCGCGGTCCGCGCGCGGGGCGGCTTGGGCGTGCGGTCCATTCGGCGGTCGCTGGCCCTGGCGTCGAGCCCACAGCGGCGGAGCTAGGCTGGAGAGTGGCTCTTACGCATAGGGAAGTCTTCGAGCGGTACATGTATGCCGGTGCGATCACCCGGAACCCGGACGCGATCGCCGCGATGTTCACCGAGGATGGCGTGTACGACGCGCCGCTGGTTCCCGACGGCCATCCGCTGCGGCACCTGGTGGGCCGCGACGCGATCCGGACCGGAACCGGCGTGTATCACCAGCAACCGGCCTACCAGGCCACGATGAGCCTGGAACGGTCCGCCTACGTCCTGCACGACACCGCGGACCCCGACGTCTTCATTGCCGAGATCGACGTCGCCTTCGACGAAGCCGACGGGCGGCGGACGACGATGTCGCTGGTGTGGATCTTCCGCCTCCGCGACGGGCAGATCGCCATGCTGCGCGACTACTTCGCGGAGTTGCCATCCGTCGCCTCCGACGGCCACTCGAGCTGATCCCTCGGGTCAGGCGGCCGGTCTCGACGTCACCGAGGAGACCGGTCGCCTGTCCTCTCCTGCGCACGCACCCTTCGTGACCACCGCAGGACCTCGCCGCCGGACAGCTCGCGCACCGACCAGATCTCACCCACATCGACTTCCGCCCGCGGCTGGGTCGGTTCGCGCACGATCGCGCATCGGGAATGCGCGAGAGAGCGGATTTCGCGCACCGGCGGTTAAGTTTGCCGCATGGCAGCAGGCGCCGCGGAGCCGCCGATCGACGTGCTGGTGGTCGGCGACGCCAACCCGGATCTGCTGCTGCGCGGCGACGTGGTGCCCCGGTTCGGGCAGGCCGAGCAGCTGCTGGATGTCGCCGATCTCGTGCTCGGCGGCTCCGCGGCGATCACCGCCGCCGGCTGCGCCCGGCTGGGGCTGCGCACCGCGCTGGTGGCCGCGGTCGGCGCGGACCGGTTCGCTGACCTGGTGCTGGCCGCGCTGGCCGAGCGGGGCGTGGACACCGCGGCGGTGGGCCGGGACGCGGACCGCCCGACCGGGCTGTCGGTGCTGCTGTGCACGCCGGCCGACCGGGCGATCCTGACCCTGCCCGGCGCGATCCCCACCCTCGACGCGACGGCGGTGCCCGAGCCATTGCTGGTCCGGGCCCGGCACCTGCACGTGGCGTCCTACTTCCTGCTGCCCCGGTTGGCCGTCGGCCTGCCGGGGCTGCTGCGGCGCGCCCGCGCGGCCGGCTGCACCACCTCGCTGGACACCAACTGGGATCCGGCCGGGCGCTGGGCCGGCGTCGCGGAACTGCTCCCGCTGATCGACGTGTTCCTGCCCAACCGCGCCGAACTGGTGGCCGTGGCCGGGCTGGACGGCGAGCCGGACGACGGCACCGTCGCGGCGGCCGCGAAGTGGGCGCGGGCGGCCGGGCCGCTGCTGGCGGTCAAGGCCGGCGCCGCCGGCGCGCTGGGCTGGGCCGCGGACGGCGAGGTCACCGCGCCGGCGCCGGCCGTGGACGTGGTGGACCCGGTCGGCGCCGGGGACAGCTTCGTCGCCGGGTTCCTGGCCGGCTGGCTGCGCGGGCTGCCGTTCGACCGCTGCCTGCGCTGGGCCGCCACCGCCGGCGCGCTGTCCACCCGCGCCGCCGGCGGCACCGCGGCCCAGGCCACCGCCGCCGACCTGGAGCGGGTGCGGTGATCCTGGTCGTCGCGCCCAGCCCGTCGGTGGACGTGACCTACCTGGTCGACTGGTTCGAGCCACACGCGATCCACCGGCCGCGCCAGGTCGTGCGGGTGCCCGGCGGCAAGGCGCTGAACGCGGCCCGGGTCGCGGCCGCGCTGGGCGCGCCGGTGCGGGTGGTGGCCGTGCTCGGCGGCCCGACCGGCGGGTGGATCGGCGCGCAGCTGCACCGGCTCGGCATCTCCGTGCAGTCGGTGCGCGCCGCGCTGCCCACCCGCAGCTGTGTCTCAATCGCCCACGACGGCGGGCTGACCGAGGTGTACGAGCCGGCCACGCCGGTGACGGCGGCCGAGTGGGCGGCGCTGCTGGCCGCCACCACGGCCGCGGCCGGCCCCGGCTGGACCGTGGTCTCCGGCTCGCTGCCGGCCGGCGCCCCGCCGGACGGTGCCGCGCAACTGGTCGCCGCCGCCCGTGCCGGCGGCGGCCGGGTCTGCGTGGACACGTCCGGGCCGGCACTGGCCGCTGCCCTCACGGCCGGCCCGGACCTGGTCAAGGTCAACGCGACCGAGGCGGCCGAACTGTTGCGGTTGCCCGCCGACACGGCCCCGGCCGAGCTGGCCTGCCGCCTGCACGAGCGGGCCGGCGGCGCCGGCACCGCCGTGGTCACCGCCGGCGTCCACGGCGCCGCCGCCTGGACCACCACCCCCGGCCAACCGGCCGGCTGCCCGGTGACGGTGCGGCCGCCCGCGGAGCGGGGGCCTTACCCGGTCGGCTCGGGGGACGCGTTCCTCGCCGGCTTGATCGTCGCGCTGGACGGCGGGGCCGACCTGCACAGGGCGCTGCACGCGGCCACCGCCGCGGCAGCGGCGAACGCGGCCGTGCCGGGCGCCGGCGAGCTACCGGCCGACCTCACCGCGCCCGGCTGAGGCGGCCGGCCGGCCCCGGCGGAGCCGGGTCAACCCTTCAGACCGCTGAACGTCATCGTCGCCACGAACTGCCGCTGCAGCAGCAGGAAGGCGACGATCAGCGGCATGGTGGCGACCACGTTGCCGCTCATCAGCAGCGACCACTGGGTGTGCCGGGTGCCCTGGAAGGTCGCCAGCCCGAGCTGGATCGTGTA
The DNA here is from genome assembly GCA_039648995.1 of Mycobacteriales bacterium. Taxonomy (GTDB): domain Bacteria; phylum Actinomycetota; class Actinomycetes; order Mycobacteriales; family CADCTP01; genus JBBWZH01. Next base: position 11,140 of record JBBWZH010000459.1, on the reverse strand, counting down.
CGAGCGCTGGTCGCTGATCGCGATCAGGGGCCAGATCAGGTCGTTCCAGGAGCCGAGCAGCGTGAAGATCGTCAGCGTGGCCAGCGCGGGTTTGGCGAGCGGCAGGATCACCCGCCAGAACACGCCGAACGTGCCGCAGCCGTCGATGCGCGCGGCGTCCTCCAGCTCGGCCGGCAGCGACAGGAAGAACTGCCGCATCAGGAAGATCCCGAATGCCGACGCCAGCCACGGTACGAACGCCGCGGCGATCGTGTCGACCAGCCCGAGCCTGCTGAACAGGATGTACGTCGGCACCATCAGCAGCTGGATCGGGATCATCACGGTCGCGATGACGACAACGAAGCCGACGTTCCGGCCGAAGAACCGCAGCCGGGCGAAGCCGTACCCGGCCAGCGAGCAGAAGATCAGGTGCGCGGTCACCGAGATCAACGCCACGATGATCGTGTTCAGCAGCCAGCGCAGCGCGGGCGCCTGGGTGAACAGCTTCGTGTAGCCGGTCAGGTGCAGCGCGGACGGGATGAACCGGGGTGGGAACCGGTTGATCTCGCCATCGTCCATAAAGGACGTCAGCACCATCTGCACCAGTGGCAGCGTGAACAGCAGCGCGACCGGCATCAGCAGCAGGTGCCAGGGGCTGAACGGCAGCAGCCGCCGCCGTGCCGCGGGCCGCTGGATGTCCGGCGCCATCAGAACGCCTCGATCCGGGCGCGCCGGGCGTAGCCGAGCAGGCCGAGGGTGATCACCAGCGTGACCGCGAACAGTCCATATGCGACAGTCGACGCGTAGCCGAACTTGGCGACCTGGAAGGCCTGCGCGTACACGTAGTAGACGATCGTCTGGGTCGCGCCCAGCGGGCCGCCCTTCGTGGTGGTGAACACCAGGTCGAAGAGCTGGAGCGCGGTGATCGTCTGCCAGACCGTGGTGAACACGGTGACCGGGGCGAGGTGCGGCACGGTGACGTACCGGAAGACGTGCCGGCGCCTGGCGCCGTCCACCAGCGCGGCCTCGACGACGTCGTGCGGGATGTCCTGCAGCGCGGCCAGGAAGATCACCACGGTGAAGCCGATCTCACCCCAGAGCGCGATCACGCAGAGCATGACCAGCGCCTCGGACCGGCCTTCCAGGAACTGCTGCTCCGGCAGGTGTACGGCCCGCAGCGCCGCGTTGGCGATGCCGAACTGCGGGTTGAACACGAAGTTGGCCAGGATGCCGGTGGCGGCCGCGGAGGCCACGTACGGGACGAAGATGCAGCTGCGGTAGAAGCCGGTGAGCCGGATCCGCTGGTTGAGCGCGATCGCGAGCAGCAACCCGATCAGCACCGAGCCGGGCACGAACAGCGCGGTGAACAGCACCGTGTGGCGTACCGCGGCGAGCAGGTCGGGGTCGGTGACCAGGGTGTGGTAGTTGCGCCAGCCGATGTCCCTGGGTCGGGAGATGCCGTTCCAGCGCTGCCGGGAGATCAGGAACGCCCACACCGCCGGGAAGATCGACAGCCCGACCACGAGCACGGTGGCCGGCCCGACGAACGCCCAGCCGGTCACCGTGCGGCCGAGCACCCGGCGGGCCGGCGGCCGGCGGCGCGCGACGGACGGCGGTGCGACCCGGCCGGCCATCAGCAGCCGCGGTGCCGCCCGCCGCCGCGCGGGCGGCGCCGCCGGTTCGGCCGGCCGGGTCGGGGCCGCGCTCACCGCCCGGTCACCCGCCGAGCCCCTGGTCGGCCTGCTTGGCCGCCTGGTCCAGCGCGTCCTTCGGGCTGGCCGCGCCCTGCAGCACCTTGGAGATCGCCTGGCCGACCACCCGGGACAACTCCACGTACCCGGCGACCGTGGGCCGCGGCTGCTTGGCGTTCGCCAGGTTCGCGACGAACACCTCGGCGCCCGGGTACTGCCTGGTGTACGCGGCGTACTGCGGGCTGCTGGTCTCCGAGCTACGCAGCGGCAGGTTGCCGAGCGCGAGGTTCCACCGCTCGTCGACCTGCGCGGAGGTGAGCCACTTGGCGAACTCGTACGACCAGTAGGCGCGGTTGGCGTCGTTGTGGTTGAGCAGCACCCAGACATCCGGGCCGGAGACGGTCTGGTGGTCCGAGCCGGTGCCGGGCAGCGGCGCCACCGCATACGGGGTCTTGTGCTCGGCCAGCTCGAACAGCTCCCACGGCCCGGAGATGATCATTCCGATCCGGCCGTCGTCGAACAGTGGGCCGTACCGCTCGTCGGTCTGGTCGAGGTAGACGCTCTTGTCGTCGACGGCCATCGAGCGCAGGAAGTCCAGCGCGTCGACGCCGGCCTGCGAGTTGAACTTGGCGTGCTGGCCGTCCGCCGACAGGATCTGGCCGCCGCGCTGCCAGAGCAGCGGCCACAGGTGCCAGGTGGTGTCCTCGCCGCCGCTGACCGAGTACGCGGTGCCGTAGATGTTGTGCGCCTTGTCGGTCAGCGTCCGGGCCGCGGACCGGAAGTCGTCCCAGGTCCACGAGCTCGTCGGGTACGCCAGGCCCTTCGCGTCGAACAGCGCCTTGTTGTAGAGCAGCCCGAGGTTGTCCACGACCGCCGGGAAGCCGGTCACCTGGCCGTCCGGGGTGGCGGTGGCCCGCGCGGCGGCCGGGAACTCGTCCCACTTGACTGCCGCGTCGGCGACCTTCTGGGTGATGTCGAGTGTCTTGCCGGAGTCGTGCAGCTCGCTGGCCCAGCTGCCGTACGCGTACGAGATGTCCGGGTAGCGGCCGCTGGCGAAGCCGGCCGACATCTTCTGCAGCAGGTCGTCGGCGGTGGCCGCGCCGGGCGAGACGTTGATCGTGACGTTCGGGTGGGCCTTGTGGAACTCGGCGGCCAGCGGCTCGATCAGCTTCTCGCCGTTCGCGTCCTGGCCGGTCCACCAGGTGAGGCTGACCGGCGCGGCGGGGTCGGCCTTCGCGGTCGGGTCGGCCGAGCCGCCGCCACCCCCGCAGCCGGCGACCCCGGCGGCGAGCAGCAGCAGCGCGGGCAGCAGGGGTAACCGCCGGTGCCGAGTGATCATCGCGCGCTCCTGGCGAGAATCGAGTCGGGTCCTGCCGGCGGCAGGATCACCGACCGGACGATGTGGGCCGGGTTGTCCGGGTCCAGACCCCGGGCCCGGGCGGTGGCCACGGCGAGCCGCTGGGCCAGCACCAGCGCGGCCAGCGGCTCGCCGCCCGGAGCGTGCACCTGCGCCCCGAGCGCGGCAACGTCGGCCAGCAGGTCGGCCGGCAGGTCACCGATCCCGCAGACCAGGCTGCCCGGCCGGGCCAGCGCGATGGGGCCGTGCCGGTAGTCCAGCGCCGGATAGGACTCGGCGGTCACCCGGGCCACCTCGCGCAGCTTCAGCGCCGCCTCGTGCGCCAGCCCGAGCGTCCAGCCGCGGCCGAGGAAGACGACGTGCCCCAGCCGCTTCGGGTCGGCCGGCAGCGGCGCGGCGAGCGCGGCCCGGCCGGCGGCGACCAGGTCGCCCACCGGGTGGCCGTAGACCGCCCGGGCCAGCGAGAGCGTCGCCGTCGGGAACCGGGTTTGCACTACCGCGGTCTCGTCGGCGAAGTCCAGCGTCAGCTGCTCGTCGACGACCCGGCCGACCGGCATGCCGTCGACCGCGGTCACCGCCACCCGGACCGTGCCGGGCCCCAGGGCGCCGAGCAGGTCGAGAATCTCGGTGGTGGTGCCGGACCGGCTGAAGGCCACCACCCGGTCGTAGCGGCGGTGCACCGGCGCCTCGGAGGCGAACGCGGCGTCGGTCTCGCCGACGCCGGCCGCCTCCCGCAGCGCGGCGAAGCTCTGGGCCACGAACGCCGACGTGCCGCAGCCCACCGCGAGCACCCGCTCGCCGGGTGGGCCCAACAGCGGCCGGGCCCGGTCGGTGAGCGCCAGCGCGGTGGCCCACACCTCGGGCTGGCTGGCGATCTCGGAGTCGATGACGGTCATCACACCTCGATGCGGTCGGGCCCGAGCGGGCGGATCGGCGGGCGGAAACTGCGCATGTTGACGCGCTCGATATTGCGCGACTAGCCGGGTTATGCGAGCACAATGCGCATTCGACTTGCGCGCATAGCGGAGCGACGGTCAGTGCCCGGGAACTGCCGCCGCGCCGGCGAGGGCCGCGACCACCTCGGCGACCGCGGCCGCCATCGCGGTGCGCGCGCCGGCCAGGTACTTGCGCGGGTCGACGACCTTGCCGTCGGCCGCCAGCGCGGCCCGGACCGCCGCCGTGTAGGCGATGTTGAGCGCGGTGCCGACGTTGACCTTGGTGATGCCGGCCGCGACCGCGGCGGCCAGGGTGGGCAGCGGCACCCCGGAGGAGCCATGCAGCACCAGCGGCACCGGCACGGCCGTGGCCAGGGCGGTAATCAGGTACAGGTCGAGCCGGGCCGAGCGCGCCACCATCGCGTGCGAGCTGCCGACCGCCACGGCCAGCCCGTCCACGCCGGTGGCCGCGACGTAGTCGGCCGCCTGGGCCGGGTCGGTGCGGGCACCCGGGGCGTGCGCCCCGTCCTTGCCGCCGACCTCGCCCAGCTCGGCCTCCACCCACAGCCCGGCGGCGTGCGCCCGCTCGGCGACGACGCGGGTCAGCGCGACGTTCTCGGCGTACGGCCGGGTGGCGGCGTCGAACATCAGCGAGCTCACCCGCAGCGCCGGTGCCTGCCCGGCCAGCACCGGATCTTCCAGGTGGTCCAGGTGCACGGCGACCGGTACGGCCGCGCCCGCGGCAACCTCCCGGCAGGCCGCGACCAGCGGCCCGGCCGCGCCGTGGAACCGCACCGCGTTGTGGCTGACCTGCAGGATCACCGCGGCGCCGGCCTCGGCCGCGCCGGCCGCTACCGCCTCGGCGTGCTCCAGGCAGATCACGTTGAACGCGCCGACGCCGCGCCCGGCGGCCCGGGCCGCGCCGACCAGGTCCCGGGTCCCCGCCAGCGTCATCGCTACCTGCCGATGCCGGCGGTCAGCCCACGGACGAAGGAACGCTGGCTGAACAGGTAGAACAGGGCCACCGGCAGCATCGACAGCGACGCGACGGCGAGCACCAGCGGCTGGTTGGTGGAGTACCGCCCCTGCAGCAGGGACAGCCCGGCCATCAGCGTCCGCCGGCTCTCGTTCTGGATGAACACCAGGGCGATCAGCAGCTCGTTCCAGGCCCAGATCGCGTTCACCACCGCCAGCGTCAGCATCGCCGGCCGGGACAGCGGCAGCACCACCCGCCACAGCAACTGGACCGGGCCGGCACCGTCGATCGCGCCGGCCTCGGCCAGCTCCGGCGGGATGGTCCGGAAGAAGTTACAGAGGAAGAACACCGAGAACGGCACCAGCAGGCAGGAGTAGAGGATCACCAGCGAGAGCAGGTTGTTGATCAGACCCAGGTTCACCATCACCACGAACACCGGCAGCACCAGCGCCACCGGCGGCACCATGATCAGACCCACGTTGGCGCCGAGCAGCAGCGACCGGCCGTGAAACTCGCCGAACGTGATCGCGTACGCCGCCGGGGCCGCCAACACCAGCGACATCAGCACCGACCCGCTGGTGACCACCGCGCTGTTCAGTGCCCAGCGCAGCGTCGGCAGGTCAGCCAGCGCCTCGACATAGTTGGCCAGGGTGGGTCGGGCCGGCCAGCCGGCCCGGTTCACCGCGTACTCGTCCGGGCTCTTCAGGCTGGTCATCAGCACGAACACGACCGGTTCCAGGCAGATCACCGCGATCGCCGCCAGCAGCACCTGGCGGGGCAGCGCCGCCGTCCAGGCCGCCGCCCGGGCCGGCATCAGGCCGCCCGCTCGTTCGCGGCCCTGACCCGGACCCGCAGGTAGACCGCGATCAGGATGGCGGCGAGCGCCAGGACGACGACCGCGGCGGCGCTGGCCAGGCCGACGTTCCCGTGCGCGAAGCCGTTCTCCCAGATGTAGAACTCCATCACCGTGGAGGAGTGGGCCGGCCCGCCGGCCGTCAGCACGTAGACGTACGCGAACACCCAGGACAGCACCGTGATCGCCTCGGTCACGACGAAGAACTCGATCGTGCCGCGGATCTGTGGCAGGTGGATGCGGGTCTGCAGGGTCCACCAGCGGGCGCCGTCGACCCGGGCCGCCTCGGTCACCTCGCCCGGCAGCGAGAGCAGCGCGGCCAGGAACAGCACCACGCCGAAACCGAGCTGCTGCCAGACCACCACCCCGGCGACCGACCAGATCGCCCAGTGCGGGCTGCCCAGCCAGTCCCGCGCCAGAGCGCCCAGCCCGGCCGCGCGCAGCGAGGCGTTCAGGCCGCCGTTGAGCTGGAGGAAGACGCTGAACGACACCCCGATCCCGACCGCGGGCAGGATGTACGGCAGGAACGTCACCGTCCGGTAGACCCGCCAGCCGCGGACGCCGTCGTTCAGCACCACGGCGACCAGCAGCGCCAGCACGGTCATCAACGGCACGGTCAGCAGCAGCCGCAGGTTGTTCGCCAGCGCCGTCCGGAACGTGTCGTCGGCGAACAGGGCCGAGAAGTTGTGCAGCCCGACCCACTCGAGCTGGTAGACCGACCCGGCGTAGAGGCTGTTGCGGAGCACCGTCAGCAGCGGGAGGACGAAGCCGAAACCCAGCGCCGCCACCGCCGGCAGCACGAACAGGTACGGCCACCACGCCCGGTGCCGGCCGGCGGTCCGCCCGCTGACACGCGGGCCGGCCACCGGCCGGACCCGTACCTGGGTAGAGCTCACCTACCCGACCAGGTGGTGTAGTTCTTCACTTCCGCCGGGTTCTGGCCGCGCCACTTCTGGGTCGCCTTGGCGAACGCCGCCACCGCGTCGGCCACCGACCCGCCGCTGGTGATCACCTGGCCGGCGGCCAGGTCGCCGTCCCCGTCGACCGCGGGCGGCAGGTAGTTCTCCAGCCAGACCGACCCCGGCGACGAGGTCAGCTCCCACAGCGACCGGCCCAGGTCGGACGAGATCGTCGCCTGGTCGAACCGGGTGTCGGCCGGGAAGATCCCGGTCGCCGCGTACCACGACGTCAGGTTCGCCGGGTCGTGCAGCCACGCCAGGAACTGCGCCGCCGCCTTCTTGTGCGCCGACCACGAGGTGATGAACGCGGTCGAGGACTGCGTGGTGTTGTAGACCGAGGCCAGCTTGCCGGTGCCCCAGGTCGGGGTCTTGACGACGCCGATCGCGTCCGCGCCGAGGGTCTTGGCCCACTTGGCGACGATGCCGTCGGTGCCCCACGCCATCGCCGCCTGGCCGCCGGCGAACTTGGACATGCCGTCGTCCAGGCTGAGCGAGGCGATGTCGTCGTTGAAGCACTTGTTGGCGTGGAGTTGGTGCAGCGGCTCGTAGAAGCCGGTCACTCTCGGGTCCTTGATGTCGGTCGTACCGATCACGGCCTGCTGCAGGTCGCCGACCGCGTCGAGGTTCTGCTTGCCGAAGTTGGAGAAGAACCAGGCACCGAAGTAGCCGTCCTTGTTGCCGCCGCCGATCGGCGTCACACCGACCCTGCGCAGCGCCGCGCAGGCGCTCAGCAGCTCGGCGAACGTGGTCGGCGGCGCGGTCACGCCGGCCCTGGCCAGCAGGCTCTTGTTGTACGCCAGCGGGATGCCGATCAGGTAGATCGGCATCCCCCAGACCTTGCCCTGGTAGGTGTTCTCCTGGGTGCCGATCCAGTTCTTCCGCTCGCTGTCGGGTACGTAGTCGCTGATCGGCGCGACCGCCCCGCCCCAGACCTGGGACAGCACCGGCAAGGTGGCCCACTGGGTCGCGATGTCCGGGCCCGACTTCGACTGCGCCGCCGTGGTGAAGGCGCCGATCAGGGTGTCCGTGGCCTGCGGCACCAGGTTGATCGTCACCCCGGGGTGCTTGCCCTGGTATTCCGCGATCCGGCCCTTCATCCAGTCGTTGGCCCCGGGGGCGTCGCTCTCGGCCCAGTACCAGTAGGTGAGCGACGCGTGCTCGGCGTCGTCGCCGGCACCGCTGGCCCCGGACCCCGAGGGCGACGCCGCCGTACACCCGGCCAGCACGGCCGATACCGCCGCCATCAGCACGATCCGTAGCCACCGCGAACTTCTCATGCGCGCTCCCCCTGCTGAATGGCGTCCTGCTGAACGGCGTCGTCCGGGGTCGTGGTCAGCGTCATAGCCGCACCGGCTCGCGCAGCGGCTCCGGCAGCAGCGCACCGTGCGCGGCGGTCAGCTCGTCGCACAGCTGCCAGATCTGCTCGACGGTGAGCGTGGCGGCGGTGTTCGGGTCGAGCATCGCGGCGTGCCGGACGTGCCGCGGGTCGCCGTCGACCGCGGCGGCGACCGTCAGCTCGACCACGTTCAGGTACGCCCGGTTCAGCGCGGCGCACTGCGGCGGCAGCGGGCCGACCCGCAGCGGGTGCGCGCCCAGTTCGTCGACCAGCACCGGCACCTCGACGGCGGCGCCGGCCGGCAGGTTGTCGATCAGGGCGGCGTTGGGCAGGGTGGCCTGGATCCGCCGCCGGGTGCCGGTCTCGATGCTGTGGATCACCTGCGGCGCGTACTCGGTGGCCTCCGACGGCGGCAGCGGTTCACCGGCGGCCACGGCGGCCCGGGTCGCCTCGTACTCCGTCAGGTTCTGCTCGCTGATGCCCAGGTACTCCCCCGGGGTCAGGCGCAGCCGGCGCACCTCGCCGTCGTGCCGCAGGTACCACGGGACGTACTCGCTGCTGTGCTCGCTCGTCTCGGTCGGGTAGTAGCCCAGCCGGCGGTACATGTCGACGCGGACGCGGTTGCGCAGCCGCGGGTCGGCGGCGATCGCGGCGTCCAGCGCCGGGTAGAGGCTGGCGCCGGCGCGCTCCCACCGCAGCAGCCAGGCCTGGTGGTTGACGCCGGCGGACCAGTACGACACCTCGTCGGCTGGCACGCCGACCAGCGCGCAGAGGTCGACCACCGTCCAGTACACCGAGTGGCACAGGCCCAGCGCGCGCAGCCCGGGCGCGATCCGGCTCAGGTAGTCGAGGTTCGCCGACATCGGGTTGGTGTAGTTGAGCAGCCACGCGTCCGGGCAGACCGCGGTCATGTCGGCGGCGAGCGCGGCGAGCAGCCCGCTGGTGCGCAGTGCCCGGAAGATCCCGCCGATGCCCAGGGTGTCGCCGATCGTCTGGCGCAGGCCGTACCGGGCCGGGATCTCCAGATCGGCGCGGGTCCCGTCGATCCCGCCCACCTGCACGGTATTGATCACATACCGGGCGCCGGCCAGGGCGGAGCGCCGGTCGGCGTGCACGGTGACCGTCGGCTTCGCGCCGAGTTGCTCGGCCAGCCGGTGCGCGACCGCGGCAGCCGTGGCCAGCCGGTCGGTGTCGATGTCGTGCAGGGCGATCTCGGCCCGGGCCAGTTCGGGCCAGGCGAACAGGTCCGACAGCAGGTCCCGGGTGAACACGGCACTGCCGGCGCCGATGAACGCGATCCGCGGTGGCTTTTCCACCCGCCGAGTGTTGCGCGGCGGTGGCGGAAACGCGCAAGACCGCGCAATGTGAGATGCGCGAGAATGCCATCCCTGGGCTACCCGCCCGGCAGAGGAGGACGAGTGTCACCACGCCGCCCGCGCTCCCCCGGCACGCTGCACCGCTCCGAGCGCATCACGGCGATCCTGGAATCGCTGTCCACCGGCGGGACGGTCCACGTCGGCCAGCTGGCCGAGCGGTTCGGCGTGTCGCCCTCGACGCTGCGCCGCGACCTCGCCCTGCTCGAGCAGCAGCGGCTGCTGGCCCGCACCCACGGCGGCGCGCTGGCCCGGGATGTGCCCTACGAGCTGCCCGTGCGGTACCGGGACGGCCATCAGCGTGACGAGAAGCGGGCGATCGCGCTGGCCGCGGTGCAGCGGATACCGGCCGGCCCGGTCGCCATCGGCCTGACCGGCGGCACCACCACCAGCGAGGTGGCCCGGGCCATCACCGACCGCCCCCGGCTGACCGTGGTGACAAACGCGCTCAACATCGCGATGGATCTGGCCATGCGACCGCGGATCAAAGTGATCGTGACCGGCGGCGTGGCCCGCCCGCAGTCCTACGAACTGGTCGGACCGTTCGCGGAGCAGAGCCTGGCCCGCATCAACCTGGGCCTGGCGTTGATCGGCGTCGACGGCATCTCCGCCGATGGCGGCCTGACCACACACGACGAGATCGAGGCGCACACCAACCAGGAGATGATCCGCCGCGCCCAGCGGGTCATCGTGGTCGCCGACGGCACCAAGGTCGGCCGCGTACTGCTCGCCCACATCGCGCCACTGTCCGATGTGGACGAACTGATCACCACCGGGACCGCCGACCAGGCCGCGCTCGCCGCGATCCGACGCGCCGGCGTTGCCGTACACGTCGCCCCGGACACACCGCCCCCGGCACCCGTACGCACCACCCCTGACGGGTCAGCCGCCACTCCCACCGCCTAGGGCGGCACCCAAGCCCGTGCACGGTCAGGGACTCGAACCCGACCGGCGGATCAAGAGGGTCGGTGTGCCGTGATCCTCAGCGCACACGGGGGAGGTTGCACAGGTGCGCTGTCAGCCGGTAGTGGGCGGCGAGGCATCGCACCGCGAGATCGGCGTCCCTGGCGAGGACGGCCTCGGCGAGTCTGCGGTGCTCCAACGCGACATCCCGCTCGGGGTCTTCGCGGATCGACAGCCGCCGGTAGCGCTCGGCCTGGTCCGAGAGCGTGTCACGGAAGCGGAGCAGCCATGCGGAACCGCATGCCTCGACGAGGACGCGGTGGAAGTCCCGGTGCGCCTCGGACCACGCGTTGGTGAGTGTCGCGGTGCCCTGATCCAGCATCGGGGTGTTCGCGAGACGGTGGTGCGCGGCCAGCACGCGTGACTCCCAGGCCAGGTCACCGCGATCGATCGCCAGTCGAAGCGCCTGTCCCTCGAGGAACACCCGCTGCTCGGTGAGGTCGGTCAGGTCGTCCCAGCTGACCTCAGCCACCCGGAAACCGCGTTGGTCCTCCGTGGTGACCAGGCCCTCGGCCACGAGCTGGAAGAGCGCCTCGCGGAGCGGTGTGAGTCCAGCGCCGTATCGCTCCCGCACCGTCGCGAGCCGGAGCGGCTCGCCGGGTTTCAGCCTGCCGGCCAGCAGGTCTTCCCGCAGCCGGCCCACGAGTGCCGACGTGCGCGTCGCGGACCGGCTCGGGCGCGCCGAAGCCGCGCCGGTGCGGGGCGCCGGCTGCTGCTG